>JAFYBM010000008.1 GCA_017540225.1 Oscillospiraceae bacterium
AGACACGGCACCAGTGACGACACGCACATCACAATGCTCAGGATCACGGTCAAAAAACGATTGCGTTTCATTCTATCACCTCACTGAAATGTCAGTTATTCGTTCAGAAGCAGTTTTGTTTCAATGTCTGCTGAAACAAGCGAGCGGAACGCTTCGCCGCAGCTCATGCTTCCGACAATGGAGCCGTAATGGATCGGGACAGCGATGGCTGGTTTGATTTCATTGACAAGCGCCGCCGCTTCTTCTGGATTCATGGTGAATGCACCTCCGATCGGCACAAAGGCAACGTCACATTTGACCGCTTTAATCTCGCTGACCGCATCGGTATCGCCGGCTGCATAGATCCGCTGTCCGTCTGTCGTTATGACATATCCGAGATTTCCTTTGGATTTCGGATGAAACGGTTTCAGGCTGTTATAAGCCGCGACCGCCTCAATCCGGATATTATGCAGCGCCGCCGTCTCGCCGGGCACAAGCAGCAGGATGTTTGTGAAGCCCTGCGCTTTCAACTGTTTGGCCATGTTTTTCGGTGCAATGAGCACCGTGCCGGGCTTGCTGACCTTCCGGATATCCTCCGGCGAGAAATGGTCGTAGTGGTCATGTGTAATGAAGATCATATCGGTGTCATGCGGTTCCCCCGTGATTTTGAACGGGTCAAACCGAATGATGCCGTCTGAGCCTTGAATGCGGATGCTGCTCTGCGTATTGACTGTGATTTCCGGTGTCATGTGAAAAAGTCCCTTTCTTATGCTTTGTGAATCGGAAGCATATCGTATCATATCATCAGTATAACACAATCTGCGGGAAAACGCAATGGGAACAGAGAAATAGAATCCGCAGCAGACCTATACGGCATACCGGATCGCATATGCATCGGAACTATTTGCAGAAAAATGATTTTGTTATATTATACATTCCATTCATTCTCAAAAACATATTATAGTAGAAAGCTCGAAAATACGACATTATCCCCCTGCAATTATCAAGCGCTGTTACGATTAAATAACAGCGCTATGCTTTTTATATCCCTGAATCCGTGAGGCTGATTGCTTAAAACGAGCGAAAAACCGCACGGATTCAGGTTATCTATTCCCTCATCCAGATCAATTTCAAGTGCATTGCCTTCTGCGTCGCATACGATCTCCGGAATGAAGCCATAGTCGTGCGGGAAGGTAAATGCAGGATCATGCGCTTCTATCGTCACAACTGCAAGTGCCGCATGACCGTCATACAGCATCGTGTCGATCGTGAGTGTTGCCTTGTCATTGGAAAAGCTCTGCGGTGCAGAATAACCGGATTCCATTAAAATCTGCTCTGCGCTGACAGATATTACAATCCTCAACGCAAATTGCGCGATCTTTAAGGACAAATCCGTGATCGGCAGCAATGCATTTCCGGTAAAGAGGGGCTGACCGAATCTGACGATTGTCGGAAAAGCCGGCTCTTTCGCTGAAAAGTATGCAGCAGATAACAATATTCCGTTCCGGAAGGCCGGACAGTACGCAGATTTGGCTGATTTCAATATGGGCGGTTCTGTGGTTGCAGATGCTGTATTGCTTGCACGTTTTCTCTGTGAGGATCAATCTCTGACGGATTCGCAGCTTGACGGGCTGCGCAATGCTGAGCTGGATCAGAATGCTGACGGCTTCCTCACTTTGCTGGATGTCAAAGCAATTCTCAAAAAGCTGACGATCGTATAAACTGCATGAGAAAAGCACCGCTCGGTTCTCATCAAACCGTTCGGCGCCTGTGTTTTATGATAGATAATATTCCAGCGTGATGCTTTATATATTTGCCGTATTGAAAAGTCCGGCAAATTCTGAATATCTCATCAAAAGGAACTGCCGCTGACGTGCCCCGACAAATTGCTCTTGACAAACGGGCAATTTTATGCTATAATTGGCTCAAATCATGGTGCGGCGGCGTATGTCCGTCCGCCT
Source organism: Oscillospiraceae bacterium (assembly GCA_017540225.1). Taxonomy (GTDB): domain Bacteria; phylum Bacillota; class Clostridia; order Oscillospirales; family Ruminococcaceae; genus Firm-04. The sequence goes on from JAFYBM010000008.1 coordinate 1,941, forward strand.
CAAAAAACAGAAATAGAAACTGAGCAGATCTGATTTCTTTGTTTAAGGGGAAACGCGCATTTTTCAGCGGTGTTTCTGCGGAGCATGGATTACAGCATAGGAATGCTCAGACTGCGTATGAAACGCCGCACTTTCGACAGAGGGTGCGGCGTTGTTATATGATAACTGAATTATGCGGCTGCGTGCTGAATCGTCTGCCGGTGCCTTCCGGTCAGGGAGGCTCCCCTTCCGGCACCGAAGCGGCACACGCCGGTATCCGATCATACCGGAAGGAGGCTGATCTGCGGATTATACAAGCAACGGAATGTTATCATAATGTCCGATTGAAAAAAGAAATAAAGAGAACAGGGGCGATTATTATGCAGCACAAACAACTACGGCGATACAAAGCCGCAGGCATCCTTTCCGCCGCCGTACTGGCTGCCGCAGGATTGCAGCTTTCCGCCGCGGCAGAGGCTTTGGGCGATCTCAACCGCGACGGCACGGTTGACCGGAAGGATGTCACACAACTTGCGGCCTGGCTCACAGCAGGCACCGGTTCACCGGATCGCAGTGCAGCAGACATCAACGAGGACGGGACTCTGGACGCAGCGGATCTGACGCTGCTCAAGCGTATGCTCCTTTACAAGGAGCCGGATCCGGTCTACATTCATCTGAAGGACAGCGGCATCACCTATGAAGGCGGCAATGTTTCCGTCAGCGGGAAGACCGCACAGATCACACACTCCGGCGTATATTATATTGACGGCAGCATTACAGGCGGTCAGATTCTGGTCAATATTCCGGATGAGAAGACAGATACAGGCAACGTCAAGCTGTTTCTGAACGGTGTGAGCATGACCAATCAGGATGCACCGTGCATCATGGTCGAGAATGCGGAAAAAACCTCCGTAAATCTGGAGGAGGGCACGGAGAATTCCCTCTCTGACGGCAGAGAGGCGCCCGCCGCGGAGCAGGAGACGGATATTGCCGTCCTGCAAGCAAAGGATGACCTGACGATCAAGGGCAGCGGCTCACTGGATATCACAGCCGGCCTTTACTACGGCATCCACTGCAACAATGATCTGAAAATCAACGGCGGCATTCTGCGTGTCACGACCGAAAATGCAGATGCCGTCCGCGGCAGAACCTCTCTGACCGTCAAGGACGGAGAGCTGTTTATCGACAGCGCGGGCGATGGACTGAAATCGACAAAGGGTACTCTGGATATCACCGGCGGCACGGTGCAGATCAAATCCGGCAAGGACGCGATCCAGGCGGAAACGATCATGCAGCTCACAGGCGGCACGGTACAGGCCTGCGGCGACCGCGGACTGAAATCCGAAGGCTCGATCAAGCTGAACGGCTGCACGCTGCTTGCGACCGCGACCGACAATCCCTGCGAAAAGCTCGGAAAGACGGCACAGCCCTCTATGCAGGTCTCCTTCGTGAAGGAGTGGAGAAAGAACAATCCGCTGACGCTGACCGATACCGGAAAGCACGCCGCATTTGAACTGAACGCGCTGAAAAAATACCGCTATGCACTGATCTCCGCGCCCGATCTCGAAGCTGGCAAAGGATACGGCCTCTGGGCAGGCGGCATTCAGACTGAATACAGCGGCGGGGATTCCTTCACGCTTTCCGAAAATGCAAGCTACGAGAAGGTCAACAACACGGATACGGCCGCGCTGCTATACAGCGATTTCTTCGATCAGAGCCGCGTCCACAAGGTAGAGATTACCATGCCGGATGCGCAGTGGCAGGATTTCCTTGCGCATTCACAGGATGAGGAATACTACCCTTGCGATATCGTCATTGACGGCGAGAGCTTCAAAAATGTCGGCATCCGGACAAAGGGACACAGCTCCAATCAGTTTGTATATCAGGCAAAGAAGGACAAATACAGCTTCCGCATCATGATGGATAAATACAATAAGTATCAGAATTATCACGGCCTGACGGAATTCTGCATGAACAATATGTACTCCGATCCTTCCTGTATGCGGGATATCCTCTGCTATAACGCAATGGCCGATCTGGATGCCTATGCACCGATTTGCAGCTACACGGATCTCTATCTGAACGGACAGCTCTACAGCTTCTATTTCCTCGCGGAGCAGCCCGGCACGACACTCGGAGAACGCCTTGCAACCGATGATGACGCGGTGCTCTACAAGGCCGCCGATGTCGGCAACAACTACGACTGCACCTTTGCCGCGGATATGAAGCTCAATAACTTCGAGGTGAAGTTCGGTGAGGACGATTCGCTCCAGCATATTCAGGAGATCGTGGATGCAATCAACAAGGTGACACCGCAGAATTATCAGTTCATCGAGGATGTCATTGATGTGCCGAGCTTCCTCAAGGGCTTTGCGGTCAATGCGGTGCTCTGCAACTACGACAGCTATAACGGCATGATGCCGCATAACTTCTATGTGGAATATAATCACGGCAAGAGCTATTATGTCGGCTGGGACTATAATCTCTCTCTCGGCAACTTCATGGATTACGGCGCATCCGTGAATTCCGACATCAATACCGGTATGTATCAGGCGGACGAAAACCGCCGGCCGATGCTGACAAAGCTGCTCGCGGTACCGGCATACAAGCAAATGTATAACGGTTACGTCAAACAGATCACGCAGCTTTACAATGATCCGGAGGCGACGGTCAACGGCTTTGCACAGCTGATCCGCAGTCATGTCAAGGCCGATCCGCGTTTCTTCTTCACGGCCGATCAGTTTGAATCCAATATCGCCAAGAGTCCGAACGGCTTGCAGACCGGACAGCAGAATCCCGGCAGTATGTGGCCCGGTATGTGGGGGCCCGGCATGGGCGGCGGCCTGTTCTCCTACGGCGGCGAGCAGGTTTCCATCGTTGACTTTATGATCAAGCGAAACGAAGTCATCCGCTCGACACTCTCATAAGCCAAGGCACCTCCGCGCTGCGGAGGCGCCTCCGCTTGTCGATAAAGATTGATTGGAGAATCATGAATCCTTCGTTGTGCATATATCGAATGCCCGGCAAACGCCGGGCATTTGTCATTCTGAACCGTGGAATCCGTTTTTCTCAGCATGACCAAGCAAATACAAGAAAGCATAATTGCATAGAAACTAATATCTTTGTGCTAAATATACGAAACAGACCTGTTTTCTTTGTCAATTTTTCTGATTTTTCGCTTTTGCAACATTATTCATAGAATATCTGCACATTCGGTGACGAAATTGTGTTGTAATTACATCATGGAATCGTATTTTTAATTATAGAAGGAAGTGCTAAATAATGACCATTCAGAACGAAAATCAATCCAATATCATCGAACGCCATGTTCACTGCCCGTTTTGCAGCAGCGAGGAAGCAATGCTGCTCAGTCAGCTTGCAGAGAAGAAATCCACGCTGCAAATGCCTGCATTCGGTCTGAAATTCTTGCTTTCCACAGTTTTCACGCTGGGACTGTATCCGCTGGTTCACGGCTTCCCTGCATTTGAGAAAAAGCGCAACTATCAGTATCAAACATACGGCTTTTGCCCCAACTGCGGCAAAACCTATAATGCCGGAGTGCCGGAGGCTATTCAGACAATGAATCAGCAGCAGCCCAAGCTGTACCGCTCTGCATATGATAAGGTGCTGTTCGGCCTGTGCGGCGGAATCGCGGAATACACCGGTCTTCCGTCACGGCTCGTGCGGATTTTAATGGTGGTCTATAGCTTCACTGCGCTTGCATTTATCCCGTATCTGCTGCTGGGCGGCCTGAATATCATCCCCGTGAACCCCGACCAGTGACCGAAAGGAGTTGATCGGCCATGCGTTCAAAAACCATCATCATCATTCTGGTTACGCTGCTGACTCTGGCATTGGCCGCGGTTGCATTTCTGATCGGAATGATGCTGGCATCGGATGAAAAAGCGCCGCCCGTTCAGACTATCGTCATGGATAGTGCTGCGGAAATCAGTACAGAGGCTCTGACAACTGCCGCTGAAACGACAGCCACAACCGAAGCCGCAACAACCGTAACAACCGTAACAACCGCAGCCGAAACTACTGCCGCGGCAACAACAACAGAACCGGAAAAGGTCATAGATGCGACCTTTTATAAAAATTACTATCCTGATAAGAAGGAGTTTGTCTATAACGGGTATGTTGCGACATAATCAGATAATCTGAAACTGCGCGAGCTGCCGACCGAACAATCCGAGATACTGGCCAAAATCCCGAAAGATACGGAGCTCCCTATATACAGAACCCCCGAGGATGGCTGGTACTGGACTTCGTACAAGCGAATACATGGGTATATCCGCTCGGAATACATCAAAAAATCTGACGGTCAGCAATTAGAACCCGATGATTACGATGAAAGGGTAAATTCGGATGCTGTTTTTCAAAAAAACAAAAAAAACGTATTTATTCGCCGGATATGTCAATACAAAATCAGATAGCCTGAGTATGCGCGTCAGACCGAATACAAAATCGAAAATTGTTACAAAGATTCCGAAGGGAACACAGCTTGAGATATATGATGCCAATGCAGACGGCTGGTACTGGACAAAAAACGGAGAAAATAGCGGATATGTCAGCGCAAAATATATTGCTCAAATAACGGATAAACGCATAGATTCACAACCAGATACACCAAGCGGAGATCCGTCAAGAGGGTATCATGCGTGGCAGAGGTACGGCCGAATCAATACACATGGAACTGTTGTTCCGGGATATACGACCTCCCGCATTGAAGACAACGGTGACACCGACTCAAAAGAACGCGAAAGCCTTGGCAACGGCTGGCATATCGTATCCTATCGCTATCGGGAAACACCGGAAGGCGTGTGGTGTGAACTGTATGATTCAGAGGATGGCGACTATTATGGCTGGGTCGATATCAATCATATTGATTGGGATCCCTCATGATCTGCGCTGAAAACGAACGAAGTATAAACCATGAAACAGAATCAAGAACTGCCGCCCGGCTGGGGCGGCGACAGCTTTCAGGAGAATCCGTGGAAAAACACACCCCCGAAACAGCATCCACAGCAGCCCGAAATTACGCAGCGGCATAAAAACACTGTGCAGGATCATCCGCGGAATCCGGCACCGCACAACGAGCCGATTTCACAGCCCGAAATGCCTGTAAATCATGAAGATAAAGCACCTGAAAAACCGATAACCGAAACGATCATTCCTGCTGTCCAGAACTGGGCGGAAAAAGCAAAATCGGGCATCTCGGCAATCAAGCAGGAGATACCGAAATCGGAAATAAAGCCCGAACCGAAAACACAATCAAAAATCGCAGCCAAACGTGAAATCCGCTGAGTCAAGGCCTTTTCACGAGAACATACAAGCTCCGCCCGCTGCGAAGCCCGCAGTATTCAATTCCTCAGATTTTGATTCAGAACTGCCGCCGATTTTGAACAATCCCTATGATAATCCTACAGACGATAATAAGGCATCTGTCTCCCCGCTGATTTTTATTATTCCGGTCATCGCGGCAATTCTTGCCTTTCTGGTCGGTTTCCTGCTGATGCGTGCAAAAGGGAAAACACAGAACACTGCCGAGGTGAATACACAGCAGATGACTGTTTTTAGTCGGATGCCTGTGTATGCCGGCGCCAGAACCGCACTGACACGGACTTATTTTGGCGGTGTGACACGGATTCTGGTACCGGATAATCTCAAGACCGGTGTGACCGCCAATACGCGCTATGAAACGCAGCTGAACGAAAGTTACCGTGAGCTTGCAGAATACTACGGAACGGCGATTGTACCGGCTCGTGTTCGTAAGCCGCAGGATAAAGGCCTTGTTGAAAGATCGGTCGGCTTCTCCACGACCTGGATCACAGCGGCGCTGCGTGAACACAGGTTTTTCTCTTTTTCAGAGGTGAAAGAAGCAGTTGCGGAACGCCTGGAATTCATCAACACCAAACCGTTTCAGAAACGTCTCGGATGTCGCAGAGAGGCATATCTCTCGGAAGAAAAGGAATTCATGCTGCCGCTTCCAAAGCGCCCGTATGAGCCGGCTGTATGGAAGCAGCAGACTGTCGGCAATGATTACCTCATCAGTGACGGACTGAATAAGTATTCAGTACCGTTTGATCTGATCGGCGAACAGGTACAGATCAGATTGACACGCGATCTTGTTGAAGTTTACTTCAAGGGCAGCCGTATGACTTCACACAAAAGGCTTGCAGCATACAGCGTTCAGCCCGTCGTGAAGCCGGAGCATATGCCGGATCGCCATCGTAAATATCTTTCCTGTAATGTTGATGAATTCAGGACATGGGCAAAGACTGTCGGAAAATCCACTGAGGAAATCGTCCGACATTTTCTATCCTCCGGCATTGCAGAGGAACAAGGTTACAAAGCCTGCGTATCTCTCAGAAAACTTGAGAACAAGCACGGTAAGCAGAAGCTTGAAGCTGCCTGTGAGCGAATGCTTGCGTTTTCATCCTCGCCGTCGATCCGCACGATCACAATGCTCCTGAGGAACAGCAAAGAGCAAGACAACTCAAAAGAAGCACCTGAATCCGGCAGCAAATACGGCATTACCCGCGGCGCATCCTATTGGAAGAAGGGCGGTGGCGGTTCATGAAGGGTATCTGATCAATGCAGGAAGAACGGCTAAACGATGAATGATGATTTAGAGGAGATGAGAAAAATGAGCGTAAGAGAGATCGATCCCGAAGAAACAACAAGGGCGTCAGCATATAAATTATGGATGAAAGCTCCAAATCCTATGGTGACATTCTTTAAGACATTTGATGTAATGCCCCTGATAAACAAGAGCAGAACAACAGGTATGAAATTCAATATGCTTCTTGATTATTGTATCGGAAAAGCGGCAAGTTCTATCAAAGAGTTTTATATTCTTCCTGTTGGCGATAAACTAATGCAGTACGATAAAATCGCAGTCAATACGATCGTAAAAAACAAAGAGGGCGAAGTGAGTTCCTGCGACTGCTTACAAGGAATTAGTATTAAGTCAGAATTATTTAATGCAGATATAATCAATATCGCCGTCAGAGAAGGCAGTTCCGATTCCGTCATAGCGCCGGAGAACATCCCGGTGCAGACCGGTTTTCAGATAGCCGCGGATCAGTTTGGCTGCTGTTTTGATTGCCGCATCCCATTCCATTGCGCCGTTCGTATTCACCATAAACATATTGTCAGAGCAATAGCTTACATTGCAAGCCCAGTCATCATCGTCGGGGTCAAAGTCCTCCGTTACACTGAAATAGATGCCGAAGCCGTCCTCCGTTGGCGAAAAAAGATCAAAATAAATGCCGCCGCTTAGGGGAATATCCTGCTCCAGTTCGCGGTCAAGCCACGCCGCAAACTTTTCTGCACTGTCCGGAGCAGCCTTCGGCTTGGCAGATTTCTTTGTGCCGGAGACAATCTGACGGGAGAGCTTCCACCCGCCCTCGCCGTCATGCCGGTACTCCGTAATTGTTTTCAGGTCCGACGTGATCTCATACAGTGTCTCGTAGTACTGCGTATCTTCCGGATTCTTCGTGTTGCCGTTCTCATCCAGATGCGTGACATAATCATAAAAATAACAGATGATCGGCTGCGTCTCGTCATCCGGATATTCGTAAACATTTGCGATTGCGCGCCCGAAATGGCTGTAATCATCCGGCTGAAAATTCGGTGCATCTATATTGGCATAGAACAATACCCGTCCTTTCGCATCAAAACGGTATTTCGTTATTCTCGGCGTCCGAACTTTTCTGTATAGCTTGGTTAGCGTGCGCAGTTCCATTTCCATGACGTATGTATCCCCGTCAAAATCAAACCAGAAAGAAGTCATCTCTGTTTTGTAGATGTTGACGGATTTACAGTATAGCGGTCTGCCGCTGCTGTCATAGCCGGTTTCACAGTAATCACTGTCTTCCGGAATGGATTTCAGCACGCGCCCCCGCTTGTATCCGCCGATTACCCTGTGATTGATAAGGCTCACGCTCTCAACTTCGCCCGTGGAATAAACCTTGCGCACACAGTTCTGATAAGCGCTTTCGATGATCTCTTCCAGATGTTCCTTTGCATATGCCATAGCAGGCAGACAGCTCATGATTTCCTGATTGAGCATTTTACATTTTTCATTCTTGTCATTCATGGTGATGCTCCTTTCGGCAGACACTTTTTTCTAATTATACCATATCTGACAGATTATCGCAATAGAGAAAGGGGTAGGGAAACGCCCCAAGGGTATGAGAATCGCCCAAGGATGCAGCGAAGCACCCAAGTCTGTATTGATCGACCGAAAACGGGCGTGCAATACAGATATTGGGTAGAGTATCCCTAAAGTTCTGATTGCAGCTTTTTGAGTGCTTTTCGTTCAAAACCGTATTGAAAAAGAAGCGGCTGCCGTCTGATAGTTTCAGGCGGCGCTGCTGTTTTTATACCATACAATTCATGATGACATTGATCATCATTCAGCTTGTAGATAAAGTCCTCTGTTCTAATTAAGAATAACGCAAGAGAGGTATAGAGATCAATGATGGGGGAAGCTGCCCTTTTAGAAAAAGTTGGTTTCCCCTTGACAGCTTTGCTGGCATTAGCCCCTATCTTCCCGAAAATGAACGCAAAATGGGGAGTTTCGCGCGCTGCGGAGCGCACGTTTCGCAAAGCGAAACTGCGTAGTTTGCCTTCGGCAAACGTGCGCGACTTAGGGCGCTGTCTTACATGAAAAACATCGTTTTTCATGTAAGAACCCGCGAGCTTTTGAAAAAGCTCAACCAAAACTTTTATTTCACCTTCGGTGTGCGCATCCGTAGGTTTCTCGACAGACAGAATCAGCCGCCGTTGTGAAAAAAACAACGGCGGCTGATTTTTGTAATGATACGTTTATTCACCCGTTATTCCGCACCAGCAGACAGACATTCTCAATGCCGGTCGCGTGCGGGAACATATCGACAGGCTGTATTTCCTTCACGGTATATCCGCTGCGCACAAGCTGCTTCAGATCGCGCTCCAGCGTTTCAATCTTACAGGAAACATACACGATGCGCTCCGGCTTTGCGGATACGGCAGCCCGCAGAAACTGCGCACTTGCACCGGCACGCGGCGGATCCATCATCAGAACGTCAAAATGCTCGCCCTGCTTTGCCGCCTGCTGCATGAATTTTCCGGCATCATCTTTGTAAAAGCGGATATTCCCGCAGCCGTTGCGTTTCGCGTTTTCCACTGCATCCCGAACCGCAGAGCCGTTCAGCTCCACGCCCGTGACCGCCGCACCCCTGACTGCACAGATCATCCCAATTGTACCCGTTCCGCAGTATGCGTCCAGCACGCGGACACCTTCCGCAATACCGGCATAATCCGCCGCACATTGATAGAGCTTTTCGGTTTGCAGCGGGTTGACCTGATAAAACGATGCCGGCGAGATCATAAAGCGGCAGCCGCAGAGTTCATCCTCAATAAAGCCGTGCCCGTACAGCACAATGCTTCGTTCTCCGAGCGTCAGCGGCCGCCCGTCCGGACAGATATTCTGCACAATTGTTGTCAGCTCCGGATGCGCCGCAAGCAGCGCCTGCACAAGCCGTTTTTTTGCCGGAAGAACCGCACCCGCCGTCACAAGCACCAGCATAATCTGACCGGTTGTAAAGGATGTGCGGATCAGCGTATGCCGGAGAATCCCGCGTCCCGTCCGAAGATCATAGGGCGGAATCTTCATAGCACGCATACATTTTTTCAATGTCCGAATAATCGGTGCAGCGCGGCGGTCTTCCAGATGACAGGCGTCCGTCGCGGTAATCTTCTGTCCGGTTGACTGATAAACGCCGGAAATGATGCGGCCTTTCCCGTCTGTGCCGAAAATATTCTGCACCTTGCAGCGGTAATAATACGGATCATCCATTGCTAGAATCGGCTTGACTGCTGCAAATTTTGAGAGCATACGGTCTGCCTTTTCCTGTTTGCGCTGAAGCTGCCTTGCATACGGCTCCTGAAACTGACAGCCGCCGCAGCGCTTGAACACGCGGCAAATGCGCATATCGCCGTCATTTTCAGCAGCATTCTGTTTCTTTTCGGTACGCGCTTTATTTTGGTTTGTACTCATAGTCTATCCATTCTCCGTTTACAAGTGTTTTCAGCTTTCCCCATTCCGGATTTCCGGTATCACGCCCTTTCACCCGTATGGGAATAAACGTATCATGCTGACAATCCGGCAGCGGATCGTCTATATCAATCCATCCGCGCGCATCAATTTCATCGTTCCAGTCTTCATATAATTCGTCCAGATCATCATAATAAGCGTCATACGAAGAAAAAACGGCATCCGGTTCGCAATACTGAAACAGAAATACGCCGCCCTTTTTCGTCTGATACAGCATGATTTTATAAACGGTGTCTTTTTTATTGCACTTGAACGGCTCTTTCAGATAAGCATATCTTCTCATGTCCTGCCCTTCCTTATATTGTCAGCTCAATATATGAGATATACTGCACCGCAGCCCACCCCGCCAGCATCAGCAGCACGCCTGTAGTCAGGATGACAGATGAGCGCAGATCTTCTTTTGCAAGCATGGCTTTTTCCGGATTATTCGCATCATAAATCACGGTCACTTCTGAACCGCATTGATATTTGACTCCCTGTGACAGGCGGTTGCCGATGCACTGATAATCCGTACCGCCGACAGAATACCGGATTCTATAGCCGCAGCCTTTTCCGCCGATAAGTCCGATCACTGTACCGGATGTCCGGATGCCGTTTTTTTGCAGCCGGACGATCTGTGCCAGATTCATTGCAGAACGGATCAGCATATACAGAAAAAGCAGGTCAAATACGGTAAACGGATAAACGACTGCAAACCACTCGCGGCATAAGAAAAACTCCGCAGCGCCGATGACTGCCAGTATCAGCAGAAATACTGTAACCCCGATCAGGATTTTCAGTGTGAGTTTTCTGGTTTTTTTCTTGAGCAGCAAGACTGCAACGATCACTCCGATCACCGAAAATTCGATGACCATACGCGATACTTCACTCCGGAACATTCTGTTCACTTCCTGTCCACGTATCTTTGCTATTATCATACCACAAACACTGCAAAAAAGCAAGCGGGCGCGGAAGCCGCGCTGCAAATGATCTAAAGCCCGGCAGGCAACGCCTGCATGATTTGATCTGAAGCCCGCCGGAAGTATACTGACAAACAAAAACTCCATGCTGTATTGTAGCATGGAGTCAGTCTGTCGAGAAACCTACGGATGCGCACACCGAAGGTGAAATAAAAGTTTCGCTCAAGCCTTTTAAAAGGCTTGCGGGTTCTTAGGGCAGCGCCCCTCGCAACCACAAACTGCATACACTAGCCCTCATTATTATATTGAAATCCGCGTAAATACACACAAATCGCCGGCATTTTCTTTTGAATTCTAAAAACAAATAGTTCCCGCGAAAGAAATGCTGCTGACTTCCAAATTACTTGATGATCGCACAGCTTCCGGAGTAGTCTTTCAGGCATTTGATATACTTTCTGTCTTTGATTTGTTCCAGTGCAATACCGGCATCCTTGTCCCATTTTAATTCGATAATCATTGCAGGTTTCTGATTTCCGCGCCGTGGAATAAAAACAAGATCAGCAAATCCTTCTCCGCCTTGCAGCTCACGATAGAGTGCATCCGCTAGACGATATCACAACATCAGGTAAATCAAAAATGATATGACAATATCGCACAGAAAACACCTCAAAATACATTCCACTATTGGCATTTGTTCCTCTTGCATTTCGAGTTAGGATATGCTATAATAAATATTAGTTTGCACACGCTAACCTCAAGGAGGTATCATTATGGAACTGAAACTGGGCGATGTCCAGACCACGGCGCTCATCCCGCTTGCGGTCAAAGCGAATGAGACAATGCGCAAAAATGCGCGCATCAAAGACCCG
>JAFYBM010000066.1 GCA_017540225.1 Oscillospiraceae bacterium
AACAAAAATGTCCGGGATGACCGCAGAGTGAAATTCTATGGAGATTTCATTGCGCCGCTGCTTGCGGAAGCACAGCGGCTCGGGATCACTCGCAGGGATATTATTGAAATGCTGGAGGGAGGCGAAGAAAAATGAGCAAAATCGAATTACAGGAACTGACGAAGAAATACCGCTTGAAGCTCGCACTGGACAGTGTATCGCTGACGCTGGAAAAGGGGCATATCTACGGGCTGCTCGGCCGGAACGGCGCCGGAAAGACCACGCTTTGCAGTCTGATCGCCAACCGTGATTTTCCGACATCCGGCAAGGTGCTGCTGGACGGTGAAAAGCTGAAGGAAAATGATGCGCTGCTGAAAAAGGTTTACTGCATGGGCGCGGAGGATCTGCTGCCGAATTATATGCGTGTACGGGATGTTATCGCCTCGATGAAGTATTTTTATCTGAAATCCGCGGCGAATTACGCGCTGAGCCTTTGCGACCAATTCAGGCTTGACCCGAAGAAACGCCTCTCGCAGCTCTCGACCGGCTACCGCACGATCGCAAAGGTGATTTTTGCGATGTCGAGCGGCGCAGACTTCATTTTTTTAGATGAGCCGACGCTTGGTCTTGACGCGAATCACCGTGAGCTGCTTTATAAGCTGATTCTCGAACGCTTTGAGGAAACGGGCGCTGCTTTTGTGATCTCCACACACCTGATCGACGAATGCGCAGGCCTGTTCGAGCGCTGCTTTGTGCTGCGGGAAGGAAAGCTGATTGCAGATGAGGACAGTGATACACTGCGGCGCAGCGCCTATGCTGTTGAGGGAAAAACAGAAGCCGTGGACGCATACTGTCAGGGCAGGGAAGTGCTCAGCCGTTCGGCAGTCGGCACGCTTTGTTCTGCCTGTGTCAAAGGTGAGCCGGATGATGCGATTCCCGCCGGACTGGAAATATCGCAGCCGGGTTTGCAGCAGCTTCTCATTGCCCTGACCGGAGGGGAGGGATAATCATGCGCGATTATATCCGCTATGTACTGCGCGGCCGTGAGGGACTGCGCTCCTATCTCGTACTTCTTGCAACGGTGCTCGGCAGCTTGTTTGCTGTGCATATGCTTTTGCTCGGCGTTCTGATCGCTGACAAATTTAATGACAGAATAGATCTGCTGATTTATGAGATACTCGGCTCTGCCGGTGCCGCGATCGGCTATGCCATGCTGACTGACCGTTTGCTGAAAATAGCTGTCAGTTCAGGCGTTTCCAGAAAAGCGTTTCTGCACGGTACTGCGTATCTCGGCCCGCTGTTTGCGCTGATTACGACGGCTGCAATCACGCTGTTTTTCCTGATAACCGACGGCATCTATCATCTTTCCGGCAACGGGCTTTCCAATATCGGTATCAGTTTATACTATGAGAGAAGTTATCTTTCTGTGTATGCTCCGCGTGTTGTTATATTCAGTCTGACGGCTTTGTTCAGTCTGATTCTGTATCTGTATTCATACGGGCTGCTGTTTGTCGCGTTCAGAAACCGGTTCAATAATATGCCGGCCGGCGTGATTGTAACAGGAATTATTTTTACGCTGTGCCACGGATTGGTGCTTGGGACTGTAGCTGTTCTGCTTCTTGACAAAATCTCTTTACGCCTTGATCCGGAATGGCTTGCGGAACAGATGCAGTATGGCATATTACTGGATGATACATTCCGGTCGGATGTCTGTGTGCTTGCAGAGGCAGCGGTCGTCTGGTATCTGCTGGTCTACGGCATATTTGTGCTGATGATGCGGCGTGTGCCGGTGCGCGGAAAGGAAAAGGAGGGAGCGATATGACTGCATTGTTTCGTTATCTGCTGCACGGAAAGCGCGGGATGCTTGCCGCGGTGACTGTTTCGGCGGCAGCAATGCTGCTGTTCGGCCTGACGGTTTTCGCATACGGATACAGCGAACGGCTTTATGCGATTCACCTATATGAGTTGCAAAAAATTGGTGCGGTGGTTCCGGCTTACCGGTTTGTGCCGGGCGGCCTGATGGAAATAGTTTCGCTGGCTGCACTGACAATCTGGTTTGTATTTGTTTGCGCAAATGCATTCCGCACCGGCACGGCGAACGGCGTTTCCCGCAGGTCGGTGATCCGTGCGACGGTTGCATCGGTCTTTGTGACCTCTGCTGCGGCAACGGCGGTCAATCAGGGAATCCGGCTCGGGCTGGTTTACGGCACCTCGTATTTTATCAATGAATCCGTATATACGATGCTGTTTTCTTTGCCTCCGTATGAATGGAACACAAGCGGGGCACCGGCTTCCGAACGCTCCGTGCAGCTTTCGCCTGTGCTGAATGTACGGGCTGTGCTGTGCTATTTCATCGCAGCGGTTCTGCTGCTGACGGCGGTTTGCTTTGTGTATGCGCTGTACCGCAAATTCGGTACGCTTGGATTGATCGGCGGGGCGATCAGCGTCGCTATGATCTGGTTCACTGCCGTGACAATCCGTTCACCCTACGGAGATTTCACAAGTACACTGAAAAGCAAATTCTTTTATCCTGAACCCGTAATAACCGATCTGTTTGCATTCGGGCGCAGCACTATCATTCTGATTCAGCCGCGGGGCATTCCGGTGATTGCGGCTGCGGTCGTGACGGCACTGGTACTGACAGCGGTATATGCGGTCTGCATGAAGAAAGCGAGCATCAAAAAACCGAATGACTGAAAGCAGAGGCAGGTACATGAAAGTACCTGCCTCGTTATCATTATTCACCTGTTTTTGTCGGATCCAGCACATAGCCGATAAAGATCGGGAGCTGTGTTTTCTCATCGAAAATCATGAAAAGGAACGGCCGGTTGAGGAAAACCTCCTTCGGCTTATCCATGACTGCGGTTGCTTTCATGAGAACCGCTGTGACAGCACCCGCCTTTGTGCCGCGCTCATCAACCTGAATGAAGGTCTTATGCAGCACCTCGTCAATATAGGTTTGCTGTGCGGCGTTCAGATTGGAGAAATCGGCATCTGTCATGGAAAATGCTGTTCCCATTCCCAGCGCCTTCAGCGTCTCCGAAAGGCTGGTGTCATATGCAAACTTGAATTTCGGCATCGCGGTATCGACTGGCTCATCGCTGCGGCTTTTCAGCAGCTTTTGCAGGGATTTTGCATCCATCATGCCGATATAATCGGAGATTGTTACGGATTTTGATTCCTTCGGCAGGATCGCCGCAAAGCTGTAGTTTCCGCCGGAATACTTTTTGATGAAGCCGGTTGCCCATTCATCCTCAATGTATCCGTATTCCTCGCTGTACATCATCGGAACTTCAATGGTTGTGCCGTCAGAGAGCGTGAATTTTCCGTCGCTGACATGGTTTTCCTCATAAGGATGCATCCAATCCGCTTCAAATGCCAGCGCATTGATGAGCACCATTGCGGTCTGCGGATCCAGCGAATCGACAAGCTTCGGGATCATGTCATGTGTATGGAACTTGACCCAGTTGTTGATGTCAAGCACCGTTGATGCATCGAACGGCGCACGGAATGCGCCTGCACCGTAGTAATTTGCATTGGTTTGCAGGAATGCTTCCGGAACCTGAATCATATTTTCGTTATCGCGGATCCAGATCGAATTTGCAAGATGGAATGAAGCCTTCTTCTCGCTCGGCAGCGTGGATGTGTAGCCGTAATAATACTGATTCAGCGCATCAATATCCGCGTCGCCGCCGAGCAGCTTTTCCATTTCGCTCAGGGTTTGCCCCTTTGCACCGTTTGCTGTCATGGCGAGTGCCTGCGAGATCGAAAGCGGGGAAATCAGCAGATTATCCGGTGCTGTCTGCCGCGATGATGTTTCACGCAGCAGATTTGCAGTCAGCGCAAGCTGGCTCTCGATAAATGCGCTGTCGGCTTCTTTTCCTTTAACCTCGGCCGGTTCGATATTCTGCATCATGTTGACGGCATTGTAATTGCTTTCGATGCGCTCCTCGGCAACGCCGAGCTTGACATCAAAGCCTGCAATATAGCGGATGATCTGAATTACATCCATATTGTCAACGTCGCCGTCCAGATTGACATCGGAAACTTCAAGGCCGCGATCCGTGATACGGGCAGTCCAGTCTCCGACATAAAAACGCGCAACCAGAACGGCATCGGAAACATCGACCTCACCGCTCTGATCGGTGTCGCCGTAGAGCAGCGCGGTATCGGCAAAGGCAGTCGGTGTGATGCAGCTTCCTGCAAGAATGCACGCTGCAAGAACTGCACTGGTATGTTTTCTGAATTTCATGAGAATACCTCCTTTTTCATGCGTCAGACTGATCTGTCCGGCGCTTTCGTTTATATCATCGGATGAAAAGGGCGGAATGTTACACTTTTATTGTAACACAAACGAAAACTGATGTCAATTATCTGTTTTGCATAGAATTAAGAAATGTAATTTAGATACAATGACAATGATTTCCGGATGCAAGCCGGACTTGCTCCGCGGCATATACTTCTGAGAGGTGATTTTCATGCTTGCGATGCTTTCCGGATTATTTGCGCAGATGACATTTTTGCTGCTCCATGTCGATCATACTGATGCCTTTCCGCCGCCGCTTTCCAAAGCGGAGGAAGCTGTCTGTCTAGCAGAGCTTGCAGCAGGCAGCGAGGCTGCGCGGCAAAAGCTGATTACGCATAATCTCAGGCTTGTTGCACATATGACCAAAAAGTTTTATTCTCCGGAGCGCGAGCAGGAGGAGCTGATGTCAATTGGAACGCTCGGACTGATTAAGGCGGTCTCGACATTTAAGCAGGAGAAGGGCGCGCGCTTTGCAACCTACGCGAGCAGATGCATTGAAAATGAGATCCTGATGCATTACCGTGCAAAGAAAAAGACCGCCGGAGAAGTATTCTTCGACGATCCTTTGGAATATGACAAGGACGGCAACGCAATGACACTGCTGGATATTATGCCGGATGACTGCGATCTTGAGGAACAGGTTGCGCAGTCCATGCAGGAAAAACAGCTTTATCATTATCTCCAAACAAAGCTCAGTGAGCGGGAATGGACTGTGATCGTCCGGCGCTACGGGCTGTTCGGCTATCCGGCACAGACACAGCGCGAGGTTGCGGATTCGCTGCAAATCAGCCGTTCCTATGTTTCGCGCATTGAAAAACGGGCGCTTTCTGTTTTGCGTGAGGCTTATGAAAATGAAGCGGGTATCCTGCCATTCAGCCGCGATTGAGATAATAAACCACGCCGGCGCAGAGCGCAAGCAATACTGCGGCGATCACGCCGACGAGAATCACAGAGGATTTTTTATCTTCAAGGTGTTCCTGAACCGGTGAGCCGCAGAGACGCAGTACCCGCATGAACGGGCGGTAAAGCAGCAATGTGATTGCGGCATTGATGCCCGCCTTGAGCAGATTGAACGGAAGGAACATCGAAGTCAGCATCGGAACAATCTCCTCCCGCGAAACACCCATATACAGCGGCGAGATCAGATAATTCCACAGCAGCATCGACACACTCATTACGGCAACGCTGCAAAGCAGACCGAGCACGGCGCCGTAAATATCGCGGCGTTTCTTATAGATCAGCGATGCGGTGCAGGAAAAGGCCGCGGTCGAGACAATGTTCATCAGCATACCGATCGGGCCGGTTGAGCTGAAGGGCAGCTCCAGCACGGCATCCACAATGCCGCAGGCAAGTGCCGCAAGCGGGCCGTAAAGAAAACCTGCAAACGTGATGAAAATATCCTTCGGCTCATATTTCAGAAAGCCGATGACCGGTATCTTTATCAGCATCATGGATATAAAACCGATCGCGGAGAGCAGTGCAAGCACAACCGTTTTTTCGGTTGCGGAATGGATTTTGGCACCGGCAGAGGGTGCAGTTACAGCAGCAGCTTTTTTCATAGTAAAATTTCCTTTCTGACAGAAGATCAGGCTTCTTGCAGAAGAAAAACCGCCCGTGAAACAGAACGCTTCACGGGCGGCAGAACGCCACAGCTTTATGCGTAAAAACGCAATGTGAACGCTGTTTCTTCCATCCGGACTATACCGTCGGTACCGGAATTTCACCGGTTCAGCCGTTGATAACGGCTCGCGGACTCTGACCGCCGGTGAGGAATTGCACCTCGCCCTGAAACATCATATTGATTTTGAGAAGGAATGATGCGTTACTCGGCATCTCCTTCGCCGGAATCGGAATCCTCCTCATCCGAATCGCCGTCATCAGCAAAATCAGCAGCGATATTATCGTAGTTGAATTCGAGTAGCTCACCGCAGTGCGGGCAGACAATGCTGCCCTCCTCAAGCTGACGCTCGCTGAGGTTTACTGTTTCATCGCAGCTCGGGCAGTTGACGACATACTGGACTTCATCGAAGTCATCATCCTCGTCAAAGGAAAAATCATCGTAATCTGCCGGCAGCACCTCGCCCAGATGATAACCGTCTTCATCATCGTCCCGCCAGTCGCTGTCGTCATCGCTGTCTGCATCGTCATCATCATCATCGCAGTATAGGTCAGTCTCAACCTCACCGAGATCATGGTCGAGCAGATCACAAAGCTCTGTCAGTTCATCGACCTGCGATTGCAGATCGTCAATATAGACAGCCATTTCCTCCATGACTTCCGCCATCTGGAGAATTGCCTTGCTTTCCTTGCTGGAGCGGTCGAGCTCCATGCCGTCGATCAGGCCTTTCATATACGCGATTTTTTCGGTCAGCTTCATGATGATTCCTTCCTTTCAGATCATACTGCGCATATTTACCGGAAAAGGGAATTATGCACGCTCCATATATTCACGGGTACGGGTATCAATGCGGATGCGGTCGCCTTCATTGATGAAGAGCGGAACACGGATCTCTGCGCCTGTCTCAACGACAGCAGGCTTTGTTGCATTGGTAGCGGTGTTGCCCTTGACGCCCGGCTCAGTCGAGGTGACTTCCAGCTCGACAAAGAACGGCGGCTCAATGCCGAACACATTGCCCTTATAGGAAAGAACCTTAACGATTTCCTCCTCCTTGACAAAGTCAAGTGCATTACCGATCACTTCCTTGCTGATCGGCACCTGCTCATAGGATTCCATATCCATGAAGTAGTAGAGATCGCCGTCATTGTAGCTGTACTGCATATCCTTGCGCTCAACAAAAGCGGTCGGGAATTTTGCAGTCGGGTTGAAAGAAGTTTCAACCACAGCGCCGGTGATGACGTTCTTGTACTTGGTACGGACGAAAGCTGCGCCCTTACCGGGTTTTACGTGCTGAAATTCGATAACCTGAACGACCTGACCGTCCATTTCAAATGTCATGCCGTTACGAAAATCACCTGCTGAAATCATATATACAACCTCCAAGTTAATGTGAATGGACATACGCATTCCATATAAGGATATTTTACACTATTTTCGTCGATTTGGCAATAGCAAACGGCAAAAAATGAACAGTTGCACAAATCGCATTTGTTTTCGCATGACATTTTCAGCAGATTCACGATACCATCCGAATACTCCGGAGATTACCTGCATAAACTTGGATAACGGAAGGGAGGCGTGTTCCGTGAATCGGAAAACGGCAGTTATGCTGCTGACGGCAGGACTTCTCTGCGGCTGCACACCGTCCGAACGTCAAAGAATGCCGGATGATGCAGAGAAAGCGGTGCAGTGCCAAACGATGCATCCGGCTACGGCGCCGCAATCCGCTGCGGATGCGGAAAGGGATGCTTCCGCTGAAGAATTTGCTGAAAAACAGACGTCAGAATTCCGGCACAATCCGGAAGCAGTGCGTGTGCTGCTGTGTCACGATCTGCTCTGCCGCCGCTGTGAATACGACAGACAGGCTGCCGGCCGGCACACTGCTTACGGCGCACTGATCGGCGGAAAAGCCGTATGCGACGGATATGCTGCTGCATTTGAACTGCTGCTGCAAAAGGCCGGAATACCGGTCATGACCGTGCGCGGCTTTGCAGGCCGGCAGGAAAATGCATCCGAAGCGCACGCATGGAATCTGGTGCAGCTTGACGGGAACTGGTATCATGTAGACTGCACATGGGATGACTGTGATGCATCCGGCTGCGCCTGCACACATGATTATTTTTTATGCAGTGATGCCGTGATGCGTGATACGCATTGCTGGGATGAAACAGAATACCCGCCGGCAGCCGGCGGCGGGTATCGCTATGAAACGATTGTGCAGGAAATGTTTGCGGAATATTATGATTCCTTCGGCTGATAAAATCTTCCGGAGAGCTTCTGTGTTTTGATCTCATTGATAAATGCTTCGGGGTCTGCATTCCTGACAACACGGATCACTTTTTTTGATTCCGCCGCAGATACAACAGAATAAACAACATTCCGTTCACAATGTCCGTAGGAGCCTTCGCCTTCGAGAATGGTCGCGCCGTGCTGACTGATTTCGTAGATCGCGCTGCAAACCTCATGCGGCTTTGTTGTAACGATAAAAAGTGTACTCTGCTGAAATTTTTTATAGAGCATCCGCAGAATACCGGTCGATGCAAACTGGAATATGATCGAATACAATGCCTTGTCCCATCCGAAGAATAATCCTGCAATGCAAAGAATGACGGCATCATATGCAAGAATGATCGGAAACGAATCAACGCCGCGCCGTTCGGACAAAAAGATAGAGATGAAATCCGTTCCGCCGGATGTGGCGCCTGCATTGAGACACATTGCGATTGCAGCGCCCTGAATGATACCGCCGAAGATGCTGATGAGCAGAATATCTTCGGTGATAATATGCTGCGGCAGCAGGTCGGTGAAGATACTGTTGAGCACAATCATCAGGCAGGAATACAGCGTAAATTTTTTTCCGATATACCGGAAGCCGATATAAACCGGAACCGCATTCAGCAGCAGATTGATAACCGAAAACGGCAGCATAATATGGAATGCCGTATCAAATAAACGCTGGATCAGAATGGACAGTCCCGAAACACCGCCCGGATATAATCCCGCCGTATCAACAAATGTATTCTTATTGACTGCTAGCAGAAATGCCGCAAATGTCACTGCAAAAACAGTCAGAACCGTGCGGCTGCGCTTTTGATTTTCCGGCATTTCATTCAACTCCGTTCTCAATGGAATTCATATATTTTAGTATAACATATTTTGCAGAAAAATACAATGGGAGCCGCAGAAAAAAACATGAAAGAAGCTGCACAGGTGTAAATTTGAAATCAATTCAGAAATACGCATGATACGGATGTATAATCACTTGACAATATGAAAATAATATGCTATAATACAAGCGGCGAATGCCAAATTTAACTGAATGAAAGGATGTGTTTCAGATGGCAGAAAAAAAGGCTGCTGCAAAAAAGGCGCCCGCTGAAAAGCCGGCTGCAAAGAAAGCTCCCGCAAAGAAGGCTGAACCGGTCGTTAAAACAATTTTGCAGTTTGACGGCAAGGATTTTGATGTCAGCACACTGGCGGCTGATCTGCTCAAGGGCTATAAATCCGTGCATAAGCGCAAGACAGTCGAAGAGTTTGTTGTATACGTTAAGCCGGAGGAAAATGCGGCTTATTATACAGTCAACGGCGAAGGCAGCGAAGAATTCAAAAAGGATCTGTGATCTTTGTTTTGGATAATGACGCAGCTATGAATAAGACTGCACAGTGAATCTGTGCAGTTTTATTTTTTTACTGTATGATAAACGAGCACCGCCTGATAAATGAATCAGGCGGTGCATATTTGGTTTACGGTGCCGGTGTCTCGCAGAAATGAACGGAAACCACATCAGATACAGCGCGGAATGGCCGTTCCGGTACGGTATTGGTCATTCCGGTAATGACTGCCTGAAACCGCACGGTTTTATCCTCCTGAATATTCAGGTCTGCGGTGCACTTCCACGGCGTGCCGTCCCATACAACAGCCGTTTCATCCGTGCTCTGTGTCATTTTGCAGATCTCATTGCCCGTGTCAGCATCACAGAGAACGACCTCGACCCGTCTGAGCTGTTCGATGAACTGCGGATCGGTCAGCTCTGCCTTAAACTGCGGTTTGCTGCCGAAGCCGACCTCATTCCACTCTGTCGTGAGCTTCAGCGCTTTCACTTCCGGTTCATCCGACTCATTGCTGAAATGCACCTTTACGTTATTGGAATGCAGCGTAGTGACGGGGGCGCCCTCTCCTTCGCCCTGAATCGTCATCTTGGCATAGAAAATCCAGTCGCATTCTTCGTAAATATTAAGGCGCAGTGTGCAGTCCCATGTCAGTGCATCGTCCGCAGCCTGCATGGTGATGATCGGATAATTTTTATCCTTGCTGTAAAGCTCAACGACCGCATGGTAAAGATCAAGATTCTCACTTATTTTCTCATCTTGGAACGAAACTGAAAAATCCATCTGTGTGCCGTTGCCGCCCTTGTAGGGGACATTGCCCGACGGCCCCCGCAGCACCAGTCCGGCATCAGAATAGCCCGGGTTCAGCAGATGCATCTTGAGGATCGACAGATCGGCAGCATTCAGGATGCCGTCCTTATTCAGATCGAGCGTTCTTCCGGTAACGGAACCAAGCGGCTCCTGCCCTGTCAGATGCTTCATCAGGGAAACAGCAAGCTCTGTATTGTAGATGATCGCGGTCGGTGTTTCCTCAGTGATCGTGCCGTTTTCATCCGCAGCAAAAACACCGCTGCTGCTGTCGTATTCTACGGAATTCGGATTAAACGACTGCTTCTGTGCAATCAGCAGATCAAAGCTGCCTTGCTTTGCTGCCTTGAATACACGCACATGATGCCCCGTGCCGCCTGCTGACAGCATGATTTCCGGCTCGGAAATATCATACTGCATCCAGACATCCAGCGCATCCTCCGGTTCCTGCGTCACAACAACGGAAATGCCGCCGTCATAGACAACGTCTGCGCAGTATACGATATACTGACCGCCCTGCTGAACGGAAAGCTGACCGTTTTTCTTGATGAAATCGGCGTGCTCGGTCACGCTGTCCGGCAGCCAGCCGCGCCAGTCCGTCTCAACGGTTTTGCGGTCCTTGTCCGTTTCAAATGTATAGGTCACTGAGGTAGCCGGTTTCGGCTTTTCGACAGGAACAGTGCCTTCCGGAAGCTCTTTATAGCCGTTGATTGTCCGCTCCATTGTGGTATCCGGAATCGTATCAAACAGGCGAACTGTGAAGCGGAACGGCGCTTTGAAGTCAGGATCATTTTCAAGCATCCTTGGGTTCAGCCCCATTTTACCCAGCTTTTCTTCATATTCCTGATACTCCTTGCTGTTTTTGTCCTCCGGTGCTTCGGGGATTTCCAGCTCATAGGTGCTTGTCGGATAGTCGCACCAGTCAACCCAATTGGTGATCGTGCCGCCGAATTCCAGATCATAGGTGAGGTTATCATATGTGGGTTCCATGGATACGATGCAGACCATGCCGTCCTTTACCATCGTTGCGCCGTATGTCCCGTAAAAATCCAGCGCAGAAGCAAAGTCTGTCGGCACCCATTCGGGCGGCTGCCAGTCGGGCGGAAGCGCCTCTGCGGAAACAGGCATTCCCGCAAACGGAAGTGCCGCAAGGATCAGTGCGATGAAGGCTGCGGTTGATTTGCGTTTCATGATATGTCCTCCTTTTAATGTGTTTGCATTGCTTCTGCGACGGCTCTCATTTCCTCGTAGAAACCGGGCTTGCAGTAGAGCGTGCAGAAATACATCCCGTCGAACCAGATCAGCTCCTCGGAATTATCGCGGGTCAGATACAGTGCCGGTACAGTTTCGCCGCCGATATTCAGCGTCGTTGCAGTTGTGGTGATATTGCTGTGGACGATCCGCCATGAGTAATACGCGCCGTGAAACTGCACGGTTGCAGAGAATCCCGTTGCCTCATTGACGATCGAATTTCTTGTCGAACTCGGTGTCGGGTGTTCGGTCGTGCATTCATAGCCGTCCAGCGCCACGGAAAACTGTTCCGTTTCAGGATAATATGTCGGGTCATCGCGCAGGAAGCGGATATAGTATTCCTTATCCGCATATTTTTCATTTTCGACCAGCTCAAGCCGGTAGCCGTTTCCGTAATAGGTTTCATACGCGAAATAGCCGGAGGCTTCCCCGTTGAACGGCGGTTTCACACTGCTTCCCGGCGCCTGCGTTTCCTCCACGGGCTGCACAGCGGCATCGCCCTCCTTCGGCTCCGGTTCTGTCCCCTGATAGGAAGCTGCGGCTTTTGTCTCAGTGACAGGCTTTGTCTGCTGAGAGGCCTTCTGCGTCTGCGGCGGGGCCGCGGTCAGCGCAGGCTTTGCCTCTGTCTGACGGGTATCCGCCTTGCCGCCCTTTGCTTCCGTCTGCGCCTGCGTTGCTTTCACGGGCTGCTGCTCCGCATCACTTTCTGCTCCTGAAGGGGTCGGAGCGGTCTGCTGCGGCTCTGCGGCCTGTGTCTGAACGGTCTGCGTTTTCGTCTGCTTCGGTGCGGCGTCGGCTGTCTCCCGGAAAGGCTCTGCCTCTGCTGCGGCTACGGTTACGGTTTCCGGTTTGATCTCCTCAATCGCTGCGGTCGTTGCGGTGTCCTGTGTCAGAACGGACTCCGGCTCCGGTACATGGAGCTGGATCCATCCGACCGTTCCGGCGATGCCTGCGGTCAGCACCAGACAGGCTGCCGTCACCAGTCTGCTCGGATGCAGGGTGATTCTTCTGCGAATCGGTTTTGCGGGGGGAGTATTCATTTCCGGCAGGGAGCCGGTCTCTGCATTCCGCTGCATTTCCCGATATTTCTGCATGGTTTTCCGGAATACAGCATCTGTATCCCAGTCGGCGGGGTAATTCTCTGTAATCTGCTTTGCAGTGTCTTTATCTGCACGAAGAAGTGCTGCAAGCCAATGCTTCTTATTCACAGAAATCCCCCCTTTCCATATAATCCGGACGCGGAGAGAACGGTTTTCAGGCGCTTCAGCGCACGGCTCATGCGGACACGAACGGTCACCGGCTGCATATGCAGTGTTTCGGCGATTTCGCTTGCCGAGCGGTCATAGAAATATCTGTGCAGAATGATTGTAGCATCCGGTTCACCGAGGCTTCGGACTGCTTGCAGCAGCTCACTGCTCACAGCCTGTTCCTCACATTGTTCCGCGACATTTTCCTCAGAGGCGATTGACTGTACGGTGTCATCGTCCATTGAGACTGCGGAGCCGCGGACAGTCAGCTTTCTGTAGCAGTCGATGGCAGTACGGTTTGCAAGCGTCGCAAGATAGCCCTGCAGGGCGCCCTCGTGAATCTCCGCAAAATGCAGAAACGCCTCTGCAAAAACGTCGCTTACGCATTCCTCTGCATCCTCTTTTGAGGCGGCTGCACAGATTCTGCGCCAGATAATCGCATAGACATAACTATGGTATTGCTGAAAAATTGCCCGGAAACCGTCCTCCTGTGACCGGTCAGTGAGCGCGCGCAGTTCACGTTCGGTCATAACGGTTTCTCCTTGAAAACATCATTGCGCAATCGTGCTTTCATAATATAACATCGGATCGGAACACCGAAGTGTTACACATTTTCAGAAAAATTTTTCTGAATGTCATAATATTCATGCACAAGGCTTTTGTAGCCGAGCTTTTTCAGCTCGTCATAGCGAATCTTGTAACGTCCCTTTGTGCGTTTTCCGGAGAGCAGACAGCGCAGGCAGTCCTGCGCATAGCGGTCAATGACGCGCAGACTTTCCGTTGTATTGATGACAGGAAAGAACCAGCGGCTCCATGTCAGATCGCGGTCGGCAGACTGCTCCAGCAGCTTGCGGTTGAAGATGCGGATGAAGGCAGCGGCAGCCTTTTCGCCGGAAAGATGATTCCGGTCAGCCCAGCGTCTGAGCGCACGGGTCTTGCGGCGCATTTTCCGCTTGAGCTTTGTCACGGAAGCCGGTGCAATGTCTATGGCACCGTTCCGATAATAAAAGCCGAGAAAGCTCCATCCGTCCTCCGGCGAACAGAGACATTCCTTTTCCGGATTGAGCGACAGACCGCGTGCCGTCAGGAAGCGCCGGATGATTTCCGCATAGTGATCGCGCAGTGCCTCCGTCGGCGCCAGAACGATTATATCGTCGGAATAGCGTGCATAAGGAATCCCCTGATCCGCAAACCAGCGGTCGAGCACGGAAAGATAGAGATTCGCGTAGAATGCCGAAAGCGGCGTTCCGGCCATGATTCCCTTTTCCTCGGTAATCCTTGCAGCGCC
The DNA here is from genome assembly GCA_017540225.1 of Oscillospiraceae bacterium. GTDB lineage: Bacteria > Bacillota > Clostridia > Oscillospirales > Ruminococcaceae > Firm-04. The sequence goes on from JAFYBM010000066.1 coordinate 14,106, forward strand.
GTCCAGCACATACGGCTCCTCCAGCAGACTGCGCAGAAACACAAACAGCCGCGGGTCATCCTTCAGCGCATCCTCCAGCATCGGGAGCAGCTGCGAAAGCGGCACACTGTTGAAATAATTGCTGATGTCGGCTTTGTAGGCAAACATCGTCTGCACGCCGTGCAGATGTGTCAGGCTGCGGATTGCATCCTTGGCGGTTCTTCCCGGCCGGAAGGAATAGAGATTTCTGCTGAACAGGCTGTCATATTTTCGCAGCATCAGATAAGTCAGCAGCTTGAGCACGGTGTTTTCTGCCGCGGGATAAGTATAGACAGTGCGCTTCCGGCCGCTCTGCATTTTGCTCAGTACATAGCGCCGCGGCAGCGGAAACGGCTCGCCGCGCAGAATCGCACCGGCAGGCGGCACATAGGCTTCGCGGTCAATAAACTGCCGCAGCTCCTCAGCCTGACCTGCCGAGGCAGTCAGCGAGGACTTATAAAAATAAAAGCGCTCCCAGCACTGCGGCTGAAGGAGCTGATCGAGTAATGACATATGCAACATCCGTTTCTGGGACAGAGCCGGCCGTCATCAGCCGGCAGCCGCCGTGTTTTATGAGAATGCGGGCGAAAACGTTAAATCCAAGAAAATTCTTGGAAGTACCGGATCGTACACGGGCAGGCTGCCTGCGAAGCACTGCAAAAGCC
>JAFYBM010000067.1 GCA_017540225.1 Oscillospiraceae bacterium
ATGAAAAACAATGGGTTGCGCTGACTGCGACAAATATTCAGCAATACCTGATCACCGAACCGGAAGGAGGCTCATGATGCTGGAAGGACACAAAAAACGCGCTGAAAAAGCACGCGGGTATTTTGCGAAAAATAAGGCGGTCACGCTGATTGCCGTACTTGTCGCTATAGCCGTGCTTGTGAACCTGGTATCCAAATACCAGACAAAGGAGCAGACGAATTCAGAACCGGAATCCGTACAGGAAACCGAGGAAGAACACTGGCGGTTTTATCCGGTTGATCTGATCGTGCTGGGCGCTGGCGGCAGTCTGTGTACGGTAATGATGCTGCAAGAAAAGCGGCGCGGGAAGGAGGAATTGCAGTGAAGTATTTTTGTAAAGTGCGGCTGGAATCCGGCAAGGACAGCGAAACAACACTGTTCCTGATTCTCGATGCCGCAGACGGTGATGTGCCGCAGCCGGACAAGCAGCTGATAACGGAAAGCCGCGAGTACCGGCTGTTCACGCAGGGCAAACACGCCAAACTGGTGGTTGCGGAGTATTCTGTATACAGCACCGAGCTGGATATTACGGCAAATCTGGAAAATGAGCGCTTTGAACGAATGATCGAAACCGGAGAGGCAGAGATCGTCAGCACCGGCGAAATGCAGATTGCCCGAAACGAAAAACGCGATAAATCCGGCGCAGTGATTCGCAAGCGCAGTTTTCCGAAATGGTTGGTTCCGGCTATCATCGGTGGCGCAGCGGTATTCTCCATGGTTGCCTTTTCTGTCGGAAAGAATTTCGGGAGAAATACTGCTGTGACAGAGATGCAGACAGAATCGCTCAATGTCGCAGAGGACGGACTTATTATTCCGAAGCAGGATGCTGTACCGGACAATGCCGAGCAGATCACGATTACGATTGACCGCAGCTATTCCGCTGTGCCGGTTGAGGATTTGCAGCTCAAAGGGGCAGTCAGCAGGGGCAAAGCGAGCATCACGCTGCCGGAATTTGACAAGACCGACTTTTTCACCCATGTTCCCGGCTATTCGTGGGGCTTTACATCTGACCCGAATGGAAAAAAGATCGAGTATTACGGCGGGCAAGCTTATGACTTTACCGAGGATACTAAGCTTTACCGCGTATTGGTAAAATACGGCGGTGGCAGCGGTACAAAGGATGATCCGTACCGAATCGACTATTTCGATCAGCTGGAACTGATGAGCGAAGAAAAAGCGCGAGGTTATTTCCGGCAGACTGCGGATATTTCGTTTCCGGTCTGGGCTTCCCATACACCGATCCGCACGGTCAATGAGCTGAAAGCTGATCCGGAATCTGAATATTTTGAATATGACGGCGGCGGATATTTGATTGAAAACCTGAATGCACCGCTTTTTGAAACAGTCTCCGGCGCGGTCATCAAGAACGTGAATATCCGTAATTCAACGATTGTTTCAGATGAATACAAGGATTACGGCTTCCTGGTCTGCACGGCATACAACTACCATTATCTCGCTGAAAACGAAACGGTTTATGAGACCGGTGAAACAGTGATTGAGCATTGTTCTGTGTCACATTCTTCTATTACTATCAAGGTTCCGGAGCAGGAAAGCGGTAATGAACAGCCTGCGGTCACCACAATGGAAGTCGTACCGCCGGATGTGATCGAGTATGATGAGGACGGCAATGTCATTGAACCTGACGAAGAACCTGCAGAGCCGACAAAGCACGCAGAGCATTG
>JAFYBM010000068.1 GCA_017540225.1 Oscillospiraceae bacterium
GTCAGCGGAACACATTGCCGCAAGTTCGGCAGGGGAAAAATAGTTTGCCTTGCCACTCCATGTTTTATTCGGCTCGTTGGCATTTTCCAGCGCATTCAGCAGCCCCAGACCGATTTTCGGTTCAGAGCCGTCCGCGACATTCAGCGTCTTCGAATCCACATTCGGATTACTGCCGTAGCGCGCCGCAACCTGATACATCGCCTGTGCATGAATCGTGTAGCTTGCAGGATCGGTCGGATCTGCGCCGGCCGGCACAACGATTTCCGGTGCATCCTTTCCGCCGGAGACAACTGTGCTGCCGCCCTGAAAGCACGGTATAATGCTGATATTGCGTGCTTTCATCGCAGCGTAATAGCTGTCCATGTCGCCCCATGTCCCCTGCGTGAATTTCACTTTGCCCTCTGCATCGAGCAGCCAGCTGAAATTATGATATTCACGGACATTGCCGCCGGCCATGATCGCGGTCATCGGGTCGTCGATAAAAGCATTGAAGCCGATGCGCTGTGCGGCCGTGAGATTAGTCTTTTTTGCATCGGTCATTTTTGCGGATGTTTTTGCTTTCTGCTCCGCCGAAAGCTCAGACACTTTGTAGCCGTAGAGCGCCAGCTCACTGACGCCGCTGTCCCCGCAGGCAGTTGTGAAGCGCAGATACCGTGTCTCCCGCGGCGCATCAAAGGAAAGCCCGCGCCATGTCTGATAGGCATCTGTGGTAAAGGCACCGCGTTCCTTCCAGTGAAACGGCTCGCCGTCCTCGATCTTCCAGTCCTGTACACCGTTTGTATCGAGAAAGCAAAGCCCTGTGATAACATAATTAGCGCCGAGATCCATGAAGAAAACATCGTCACCGAATTCCGACTGCCAGTTCGGTTTCCAGTTTTTGCTGCGCTGCGTGGCATCCCAGAGCGCCGCATCGACCTTGGTGTTTTCCGGCGAAACAGGAACCTTGTCCTGATCGTCAAAAAGCACCGACGCAGCATTCAGGTAATCCGCGCCGATATAAACCAGATTTTCGTCCATGACCGTGAATCCCGAAACATCGAGCAGTGCAGCATCCGCAGCGGCAGATACCGGCAGCTCCCCTGCCTCCCCTGCCGGCAGCAGCGCGAGTAAAGCACCGGAAATGCAGCAAAGCATTCTTTTCAGCATATGTATCCCTCCGTATCCGTGTTGTCTGATGCATATATTATACTATATATATGCTGAAAAGTCAATAGAATTGATACAAAATGCGCAGCCGCGCAGTGCGCGGTTCCATTTCCGCTTCCCGCTCTGATTGAGCACTCTTTGCTTGACCGCTCTGGGAGTCTTGACAATGCAAATTCTACCTTTTTTTCGTTTTGGGAGTGTTATGCATCCCCGATTCGCCGCACCTGGCATTCCGTTTGCTTGACATATCACCGGATTCGCGTTATAATAAAAGTGTAAATTCTAATTGAAATCAGCAACAGAACGGGAAGGTGATCTGCCGTTTTATGGATATTACAGTCATTCTGGAACAAATGGGCAAGCTCTTTCTGATGCTCTGCATCGGGTTTCTGCTTGCCCGTTTTGATTTGCTTGACCGGCATACCAAGCAAAAGCTGACGAAGATTCTGCTTTATGTCACAACACCGATGATGATGATCGACGCATTCTATGACCGGATGCTGATGACCGAAGCGCAGAACGATGCCGGCTCTGTCACTGTCGGGATGCTCTTTGCAGATTGCTTTGTATTTTATTTTCTGCTGATCGTGCTCTCGCTGCTGCTTGTCTTTGCCATGCGTCTGCCGAAAGCGGACAGACGGCTTTACATCTTCATGACAGTGTTCGGCAATGTTGGTTTTATGGGTTTTCCGGTTATCAGCTCGGTATACGGCACAGAGGGATTATTTTATGCCGCGATCCTGAACAGTGTATTCAATATTTTCGTGTATACATTCGGCGTTGTGCTGATGGGCGGCGCGCCGGCCGAATCCGGCAGCAGCCTGAAAAAGCGGCTCTCCGCGATCCCGTGGAAAAAGCTCCTTCTGACGCCGGCCGTGCTGTGTACGGCAGCAGGCATCGTGATCTTTGTTTGCAGGATCCATTTACCGCATATCATTGCGGATACCTGTGATACACTCGGCGGCCTGACCTCCCCGCTGGCCATGATGGTTGTCGGCGCCAATCTCAACGGCATGAAGGCACGGGAAATGCTGTCCGATCTCCGCATGAATCTATATGTGCTGCTGCGGCAGATTGCGCTGCCGCTGCTTCTCTGGCTCATCATCCGTCCGCTTGTGGCACATCCGGTGCTTGCACCGACACTGCTGCTGCTCGCGTGTATGCCGGTTGCCAATACAACTGCGCTGTTCGCCACGGAATACGGCGGAAATGAAAAACTCGCTTCACAAGGCATCTTCCTGACAACGCTGTTTTCGCTTGTGTCCTTCCCGCTGATTATCTGGCTGTGCGTATCGGCACACTGAACCGTTCATCCCTGCAAACAGGTCTTTCGCAGAGGCTCCGCATTGCGCGGAGCCTTGTTTATATACCGCAGAAGAAGCCGGTAGATTCCGCCGCAGAGAAGCACAAAGAGCACCATCCGCAGCAGAACCGGAAGCGGTATGCCGCGTGTGAAATGATCCGTCAACAAGGTGAGCTGCCAACTCAGAATAACAGAAAACAGCGGACGCAGCAGAATTCTGCTCCAGACCGGCCGGAGCTGTGTCTGCCGGAGCACAAAATACAGCCGGACAGCATTTCCGGTCAGATTGCAGGCCATATACGAAGCAACGATTCCGTAAAACCCGAACAGCGGCACGCAGATCAGAAGAACTGAGATCCGAACCATATATTCCGCAAGATAATTAACGGTTGAAAAATTATGCCGCCCAAGGCCTCGTAGGATTCCCTCCATGATGATTTCCAGATAGATAAACGGGACAACCGGTGCCATGAGCTGTAAAATATGTCCGGTGAACTGATCACCGCCGAGCAGCGTTCCGATCTGCACGCCGAACTGCAAAAGAATCACCGCAACAAACAATGCATATGCGATTGTCTGTTCCAGCACGCGCTGTGTCATCATACGGATGGAATCGGAATCCTTTGCAGCTTTGCAGCGGGAAAGCTCCGGCACCAGCAGTCCGGACATACAACACTGAATTACCGATGGAAAGAACAGTGTCGGAATGATGATTGCTTCAAATTCGCCAAACTGTGCAAGCGCCTGTTCCGTGCTGTTCCCGAATTGCAGCAGTGTCAATGGAACAAGCGCGTCATTTGTGCTGCTGAGAAGCGCAACGAGTGAAGCATTACCGATCACCGGCAGAACAAGCCGGATAAATCGTCCAAAGGTAAACGAGCAGACGGTGCAGTTTTCCGAATGCGGCATCCGGAACATTACCAGAAAAAACGCCGCACTCCCCTGCCCCAGAAGCATCGCAGCTGCAAATGCATTCAACACCGAGAGCCTGCCGTTCGGAATCAGAAAAATCGTGCAGAACGCAAGCACCGCAGCTTTCATGATAAACTCAATGCATTCCGAAAGCGCCGGCAGATACACACGGTTATAGGCGTAACAGCGTCCTTTCAGGCACGCAATCCACGCCGAGAGCGGCAGCGAGATACTGAGCAGCCGGATCGTGCCCGCCGTGACCGCTTCCCTGCCGATGCAATCTGCGGCAAAGGGCGCGAGCAGCAGCAGCAGTGCCGTGCAGCTCAGGCTCAGCCCCATGCAAAAGCGCGATGCATACTGAAACACACGATGCGGATTCCCGCCGCAGCCCAGCTCCTCTGAGAGAAAGCGGCTTGTTGCAATGAAGCCGCTGCCGCCGCTCAGTACGGCAGCAAGACCGTAAAACGAGCCGATTAGCGTCAGCTCACCGACCGTTGCGGCACCGAGGCGCTTTGTGAGAAAAATATTCAGCAGAAGCCCCAGCCCTTGCAGGCCGACCGAAAATGTGCTGAGAAACAGTGTTTCCGAGAGCATTTTCCGCTGATTCAGGATATTAGTCATGTACTCACCCCGTTTTCAGGATATGCAGACACACACGAGAAAAGACCGCACAAATGCCCCGCTTTCTATCATTTTCACAGTCCCCCATTGCGTTTTCTGCCGTTCTGTGCTATAATAATCATATCAAAATAAGGAGAAAACGGACATGGTGTTTCTGAATCTGCAAGGTGAATGGGCGCTTGCAGCTGACCCGTATCCCTGTAAATACGACAACCCGCCGGAAGTTTTTCCGCAAACAATGACCTTACCGGGTACGACCGCGCAGCAGAGAATCGGAATGCGCAATCCAGCGCGTGAGGACGGCTGTCTTACAGAGCTTTACCCCTTTTCCGGACAGATCTGGCTGCGAAAAACCGTCCGGATCCCCGACCATGCATTCCGGATGCCGCACTGCACCCTGACGCTGGAACGCACGCGCATCACAAGACTCTGGATCAACGGGCGCTGTATCGGCAGCGAAAACAGCCTATGCACCCCGCATATCTATGATATTTCCGGCCTGCTGACGCCCGAAACCACGTTCATTATCTGCGTAAAAAATACGGATTATCCCGTGCCGGGCGGACATATGACCTCGCCTGATACACAGACAAACTGGATCGGCATTACTGGAGACATTCGCCTTGATTTTCACGCATCTGTATATCTTTCCGGTTTGCAGGCCTATCCGGATGCGGCTGCGCGGCAGGTCATGGTCAAAGGCATCCTGCACGGTGCGGAAGCTGTCAGGGCAAAACTCTCGGCAAAGATTTCCACAAAAAGCAGCGATCAAATCCTGAATGTGCCGCCGGAAGTGACGCTCAATGCAGATGCAGACGGTCGGTTTTCCGTCACAATTCCTCTGCCGGACGATGCGCCGCTTTGGACTGAATATGCGCCTGAACGGATCACGTTCTTTTTCGGTCTGCCGGAGGAACACGCAGCCGTTGTTTTCGGGCTTCGCAATTTCAAAGCCTGCGGCGATCATTTTGAACTGAATGGTGTACCAGTCATGCTCCGCGGCAAACATGACGGCATGGTGTTTCCGCTTTCGGGCGCTGCCCCGACAGAGCTGCTTACATGGATGCAGGTGCTCGGAACCGTAAAGGAATGGGGCTTCAATCATATCCGATTCCATACCTGCTGCCCGCCGGAGGCCGCATTTGCGGCGGCGGATGCACTGGGCATATTCATGGAGCCGGAGCTGCCCTTCTGGGGAACCGTTGATGCACCGGACGGGGAAAAATATGACAAAACGGCGCAGGACTATCTGATTCGGGAGGGACTGCGCATCTGCAATGCGTTCGGCAATCATCCCTCTTTTTGTATGTTTTCGCTCGGCAATGAGCTTTGGGGCAGCAAAGAACGCCTCGGAGAAATCATTGACACGCTGCGGAATGCCGATCCGCGCCCGCTCTATACACAGGGCAGCAACAACTTTCAGCATTTTCCGGTGCAGATTCCGCAAGAGGATTTCTGGACAGGCGTTCGCACAGGAAAAGCCCGGCTGCTTCGCGGCTCCTTTGCCGACTGTGATTCACCGCTCGGCCGCCTGCAAACCCATGCACCGTCAACTGACTGGGACTATGAGCTATATCTTGTTCCGGAATCGCCTGATATGGAAATAACGACAGAATCAGGCGAAACAGAAATTGAAATTCAACTCGGCATCGGCATCCGGCGTGTCAAGGCAATAACACAGGATACACTGTTCTATCCGACTGTTCCGGTTGTAACACATGAGATCGGGCAATATAACTGCTTCCCTGATTTTGATGAGATCCCGCATTACACCGGCGTTCTGGCAGCTCGAAACCTTGAGATCTTCCGTGAGCGGCTGGAAAAAGCCGGAATGGACAGTCACGCTCTGGAATTTTATGAATGCTCCGGTGCATTTGCACGTGAATGCTATAAAAATGAGATCGAAGCTGCGATGCGTTCGCCGCATCTGGCCGGCTTTCAGCTTCTGGATTTGCAGGATTTCCCCGGACAGGGAACGGCACTTGTCGGAATGCTGAACGCCCTGCTCGAAAACAAGGGATTCATTCAGCCGGAAGAATGGCGCGGCTTCTGCGGCGATCTCGTACCGCTTGCGCGGTTTCATTCCTATGTGCAGGCGGCCGGCAGCACTTTTTCTTTCGCAGCCGCGCTGCGGATCAGCCGTCCGCATATAGCACAGCAGATCCTGCACATTTCACTGGATTTCGGCGGACGTATTCAAAAAGCGGAGATCTCCGTTCCGGAATCGGGAGCGGGATTGATTACGCTCGGCAGACGTTCATTCGATCTGCCCGCTGATGCAGCAGGCAAGGCTGTTCTGACATTCTCTCTGCCGCAGGAGAAAATCAAAAACACATGGAATCTGACCGTACTGCCGCCCGCATCGCCGGCACCGGAGGTTATCACCGTCCGCAGCTACAGCGAAGCTGAACCGTATCTGGAACACGGCGAGCGTGTACTGCTGCTTCCGAATGAGATCACCGATAAAATCGAAGGATTCTACTGCACCGATTTCTGGAATTATCATATGTTCCGGATAATTTCCGAATCAATGGGGAAAAAGGTGCCTGTCGGCACAATGGGGCTATGCATCGACAAAGAACATCCGATTGCCGCGGAAATGTTCAGCGAACGCTACAGCACACCGCAGTGGTACAGCGCCGTGATGCATTCGGAATGTGCCGTGCTGGACGATGCACCTGCCGGATACCGTCCGATTGTGCAGGTCATTGACAATGTTGAACGGAATCACCGGCTCGGCATGATCTTTGAAACGGCTGCCGGAAACGGAAAGCTGCTGATCTGCACGGTACGATTCTGGAAAGCACCGGAGGACCTCAGCCTCAACCGGCTTCGTCATGCTGTAGTCAATTACATTCAAAGCGACGCATTTGCGCCGAAACCGCTGCTTTCTACGGATATGCTGCGCAGATTGTTCAGGTGAAATATGAAAACAAAAAAGTATAAGATATTATCGGGCAGCGTGCTCAAATTGATTGCACTCATCACAATGCTGATCGACCACACGACGCTCTGGATTATGACATTGTATCCGCTGGCAGAACGGCAGGTCTTTCTGTTCAGCGATTCAGTTACATTTTACATTTTGGGACGCGCCATCGGCCGCATTGCCTTTCCGATCTACTGTTTTCTGATTGCAGAAGGCTGCCGCTATACGCATGACCGTAAAAAATACGGTATCCGCTTACTGGCTTTCGCATTTATCTCTGAATTACCGTGGAATCTGCTGCACGGCAACAGCTGGTTCTATCCGCAGATGCAGAACGTGTTTTTCACACTGTTTCTCGGATTTTGCTGCATCGTTGTCTATGACAGATACCGAAAGGACGCAGTCAGTCTGATTGCCGGCCTGCTGATTCTGATCCTGACATCGCTTGCATTTCATGCAGATTACGGAATCCGCGGCATGGCGCTGATCCTCATGCTGTATCTGCTGCGCGAGCGCAGGATTTTGCAGGGCTTTTTCGGCTGCTGCTTTCTCAATGAAGGAGCTGCAACGCTGCCGGCCTTTTTCGCAATCGGTCTGTATAACGGAGAGCGCGGATTCATCCGCGGAAGGATCGCAAAATATATGTTTTACGCATTTTATCCGCTGCATCTGCTGGTGCTGTATCTGATCCGGCAGAGAATCGGAACAGGCTGAAAGGAGCTGTCACAATGAAACCGGAATTTGCCGAAAATATAATTGTATACACAATATTTAAGAAGAAAGCGCAGTGGTACTGCACAGACAAACTGATCTGGCAGATGGACTTCCGCAAGCTGTATGACGCCTACCGTGAAAAAGGACGCCAGATGAAAAAAACAGAAGGCGAGATCGCAAAATGGATCGGAACATTCAGCGAATTTATCAGCAGTCGGTTCCGCATTCCGGTGCTTGACCGTGATACTGCACCGCAATTCTTTGAAGCAATTGTCCTCGATCAGACCTCCGCAGGTGAGCTTGCATATCAATGGACACGCACAGAAACTGAGGAGGATCGTCTGGCTCTCCTCCCCTCTTTGTATGTTGATTTTGACAAAAAGGTTCTGTATTCCCAGTATCCGGAGCAGGACATGAGCTATGATGATCTGGTGCCGGACGGCTGGAAGGGCGCCTATTATAATTTTCTCAGCATGATCCCGCAGGCCGAACAATACTGGAAAGAGGCACAATGCTGAGCGGCTTTTCGGCAAAGCGCCTGCCCCGTGACGTGTTCACAGGCATCATCATTGCGCTTGTCTCAATTCCGATCTCGATGGGCTATGCACAGATTGCCGGCCTGCCGCCCGTCTGCGGTCTGTACGGCTCCATTTTTCCGATTCTTATTTTCGGGCTGTTTTCCAGCTCACCGCAGTTTATATTCGGTGTTGATGCAGCACCGGCTGCACTGGTCGGGAGCTTTCTTGTTTCACAGGGCATCGCTTCCGGCTCAGAAGAAGCCGTTTCACTCGTACCGGTCATCACGCTGCTGGTCGGGCTGTGGCTGATTGTTTTTTCCTTTTGTAAGGCCGGAAAAATTGTTGCCTATATCTCAACGCCTGTCATGGGCGGCTTTATCAGCGGAATCTGCACGACCATTATCCTCATGCAGATTCCGAAGCTGCTCGGCGGAAGCAGCGGAACCGGTGAGTTGCCGGAGCTGATCGCGCATATCGTTAAAACCTGCGAAAAATCGTTTCATCCGATGTCGCTGGCAGTCGGCGGAACGACAGTTGCTGTGCTGCTGCTCGGCAAAAAGCTCTGTCCGAAGCTGCCGATGGCAATTGCTGTCATGGCAGCAGGTGCGGCGCTCGGCATGAGCGGATTTGCGGATGCATGGGGAATCAAAACGCTTGATGCTGTCAAAGCAGGGCTGCCGGCATGGCGGTTTCCGGCGCTGACGTTTTCCGGTATCACTGAACTGCTGACCGTCAGTTTGACCGTTGCTGCGGTCATCATGGCGGAAACGCTGCTGGCAACTCACAGTTTTGCACAGAAAAACGATGACAAGATCAGCGATAACCGCGAAATACTGGTATACGGGCTGTGCAATCTGGCAGCCAGCATGACCGGCTGCTGTCCGGTGAACGGCTCTGTGTCGCGCACGGCAATGGGTGAACAGTACGGCGGAAGATCGCAGGTCATGTCGATTGCAGCCTCGGCAGCAATGGTGCTGATCCTGCTGTTCTGCACCGGTTTCATCGGGTATCTGCCGGTGCCTGTTCTGACGGCAATTGTCATCACAGCACTGCTCGGTGCCGTTGAATTTGACCTTGCGCGCCGTCTGCTGAAACACGATAAACAGGAACTGCTGATTTTTCTCGGTGCCTTTGGCGGTGTGCTGTTGTTCGGCACCGTTGCAGGCGTTATGATCGGCGTTCTGCTCTCTTTTATCTCTTTGATTCTGAAAACTGCAAATCCGAAGCGTTCCTTCCTCGGCGTCATTCCGGATCACGAGGGATTTCATTCTCTTGAACGCAATACCTTTGCCGTTCCGGTCAAAAATGTGATTCTATACCGCTTTTCATGCAATCTTTATTTTGCGAATGTGCATCTTTTTATCAGTGATCTGGAGCAGGCTGTCCGGCCGGATACAAAATGCATTGTCGTTGATTCCGGCGCGATCTGCAATATAGATATCACCGCAGCAGACCGGATCGAATCGCTGCGCAAAACACTGAATGCACAAGGCATCGCACTCTATTTCGCATCGCATATCGGCGCGCTGAATGACCGTTTCCGAGCGCTGGGGCTGTCCGGCTGGGTTGAGAACGGCTATGTCCGCAGAACGATCCCTGCTGCGCTCAAAAATGCCGGCATTGAGCCGCCGTATGATCTTGAAAGCGGTGAAAAAGGGCTTCCGGAGCAATCCAATCCTGCAAGACTGGAATTTGAATGGGCATTCGGAACACACGCGGAAGAAGAAATGGAGCACTATACCGCCGCACTGCTGAAAAGCATCGACGAAAACGCCGAACCGGAGCAGCAGCTCTCCGGTATTCTCAAAGCACGCGGTGTCTGGCGTGATGTCAGCGATTCCGATCAGGAGGAATTGCTCACGCATCTGCAATCACATATCCATGAGCTTTCTGAAAAGCTGCATATGAAGGAAAATGAGATCGAAGAAGCGATTGAAGCACGCCGGATGAAACTGGCGCTGCGTCTCATGCAGAATAATCCGAAAGCTGCCGAATCAATCCGCAGTTATAACGCGAATTACGAGGAAACAATGCGCAGAGAAAACCCTGCGTTGTATCGGACACTGATGGAGTACCGGCAGCAGTCATTAAAGCATCTGGAGCAGATGCATCCGGAATATGCAGAAATCATCAGACAATTTTATCTCTGAACAGATTGACAAATCTGAAAAAAGTGATATAATTAAGCTGTATTATTATTTATAAAGATAAAATATGACTTAAATCATTCCATACTGCGTTTGAAACAGAGGCGATGTAATAATGATCAATTCCAGAAAAACAATTGCAATTTTCGGATGCAGCTATACAAGCCGTTACCGTTTATCACTCAGTCAGGCGTTCAATCAGGCTGCCGAGGAGTTCGGTGTCAATCTTATTTATATCAATTTTCTCGGCAATATCGGCAATAAGAATATTCAATACGGCATTTATGAATTTGATCTGCTTGATTATATTGATTTGTCGCAGTTTGACGGAATCATTTATGACGGCGAAGGCTACAACGTTAAAGGCATGGCCGATAAAGTCATCAATGCTCTGAAAAGTGCAACCTGCCCGATCGTTTCCATCAGCAGTTATGTCGAGGGCTTCTATAATCTTCATTTTGACGATGCAGAAGGTCAGCGCAAGCTGATCGAGCATTTTCTGGATCATCATCATTTTACAAAAATCGGCTATATGTCCGGCTATCTGTCACATCCGGATGCTCAGCTCCGCCTAAAGGAATTCCGCAAAGTCATGAAGGAACGCGGTTTGCCGGAGGATGGCGCAGGCATATTTGAGGGTGATTTCTGGTTCCTGAAGGGAAAAGAAGCGGCTGATTATTTTCTGTCTCTGCCGGAGCGGCCGGAAGCTGTTGTCTGCGCAAATGACTATATGGCAATTGCGCTCTCTGCCGAGTTGCGCCAGCGCGGGATCCGTGTTCCGGAGGATATCGGGATCTCCGGCTACGACGGAACGATTGAGGGCAAAGAATTTTTGCCGCATATTACTTCGGCAACCAGAGAACGGATGGATATTGCCAGATGCTCTCTGAAGCTGCTGCTTGCTTCCTATAAGAATCCCAAACAAGAACTGAATGAGGAAATCCATATCAAACCGTGTCCGATCTATTCTCAGTCCTGCGGCTGCGCAGAGGTCAATTATATGAAAGAGGCTGAAAACATCAATCATGTCTACGACTTCAGCCGTGAGCTGCTGCATAATCTTTATGATGCGGAATCCTCCCTTCTGAATCTGAACCGTGTGGATCGGGCTGAGAATCTCGGTGAAGTGTTCCGGAAAAATGCTGAGAATTTCGGAAACTATGCATCCTTTTTCCTAATGATACATACAGACCCGAACAATCATCCGTCCTATAACAGCGATTTCACTTCACCCTCAGGCATTTTTGAGCCGCTGATCTGGATCGACAATCACAATGAGTATCGACGTGAGGGACAAAGCTTCAATCCCTCGCACCTGATTCCGGATTCATCCTCGGAGCAGCCGCATATTTACTACATCATGAGCGTTCACTGTGCAGAGCGCGTTTTCGGCTATTCGCTTGTTGAGATGGAGGAGCGCACCATTTTCAATGAATATTACAATATGTGGATGCTAAATCTCGCAATCACACTGGAACAACTCCTGAAAAACGATCGCATCAGCAATCTGATCAGGACACTGGAGGAAATCAGTATCCGTGATTCACTGACCGGAATGCTGAACCGGCGCGGATTTGATGAACGCTCACGCGAAACGATACACAACATTCACTCTGAGCAGCTTGTCTGCACGATGGTGATTGATATGGACGGGCTAAAGCATATTAACGATATTTACGGACATCATGAAGGTGACTGCGCTATCAAGGCAGCAGCGGAAATCATATCCGCCTGCTGTGAATCCGGTGAAATCGCAGGACGCGCCGGCGGTGATGAATTTTATGTATTTGCAGAGCATTATACAGAAAAAAAGCTGCAGCGGTTTATAGAGAATCTGCATGAAAAAATCTCCTACTACAATGCGGAATCCAATAAGCCTTATCAGATGGACATGAGCTACGGTACATTCCTGACCATGACAGACGGTTCCGGCCGGCTTGACGATTTTCTGCGCATCAGTGATTCACGGATGTATGAACAGAAACAGGCAAAACCAAACAGACGCAAATAAAAAAAGCGGCATGAACCGTTGTTCATGCTGCTTTTTTATTTTTAATTAGTCACGGTAGCCGGCGATCCAGCGGACAATTGCAAAAACATCCTTGTCATCGGTTTTGTGATCTTCGTTGAAATCAGCATTCGCCTGACCGGCATCCTTCACATCAACCTTATCACCAACGAGAAAACGTGCCAGAAGAACCGCATCCGAAACATCCACTTCACCGCTGAGATCCACATCACCGAGCATCGTCGGTCCGGCAGGCGCTGCGGTCGTTGCAGCAGCCTCTGTTGTCACGGCAGCCGGCGGCTCTGTCGTTGCAGGTACTTCCGTTGTCGTGATAACAGGCTCGGAAGTTGTTGTTTCTGCCGGCGCTGCTTCGCCGAACATGACAGTGTAATTTACAACCGCACCGGTCATATTATTTGTACCGAGTGTGATGACATCATCCTTCACAACCGCTTTCTCATAGACAGCAAATGTCACATCATTGCTGGTCGCAGCAGTCAAATCAGTACGCTGCCAGCCGGAAAGCCATGCGGGAACTGCACCGTTCTGCTCAACTCTGGTATCAAGCAGAACATAGGTTATCATATCCTTCGCTGCGGTAAATTCCGCAAGATCTGCGTCTGTATTTTTGGAATTGCAGGCAGTTTCAATTACTTCTGCGCCAAGCAGCTTCTCCGGCATCGTAATATAAGTATAATCACGGTCACCGAAAACCGTGCTGCCGACAGCTGCGGGCTGATCCGAGAGCTTCCAGCCATCCTGGTTTGCTATATCCTTCACTGTCATATTCTTGACATATGTGCCGTTAATATAGACAGGCTCCGCCTTGTTCAGCTTAATATTCGGACGGGCCGGAAGCGGTGCTTCCGATCCGAGATAGAAGCTCGGATGCGGCGGCTGATTATAGGAAGACTGCTGGCAGCCGTTCTGCATTCTGTACTGCATATCGTGCATCAGTGTCGTGATGCGGTATTCGGTCGGTGTCGTCGTACACCAGATACGCAGTTTGCTGTTATCCTCCGTGCGAAGCACCAGTTCTTCACGCCAGTCACCGAAGAGATCACCGGTCATGCAGGGAACTGCTTTTGTGCTGTTATTGGAAGCACAGCCGTTTGCTGTGAAGATGGACTGGATCTCGTTCTGGCCGGTCATTTTTGTGATATAGATATTATCCAGCAGCTCGCGCTCCAGATCGCCGTCCCAGTAGATCAGGAAGTTCTGTGCGGGCTGCTTATTGCCGATGACATCGCCGCTGCTGTTCAAGACAACGCCGGCCGGACGGGAGCCCCAGAATTCCGCACCGCGATTGCCTGCCCAGACATTATCTGCGCAGCAGCGGCCGGTATCCTTATCGCCGTCTTTATGGAAAATGAAGTCACCGTTTTTCGCATCCAGGAGCGAAACGCCGAAATTGCCGTCCTCGTGGCAGATCCAGATTTCCTGACCGGGGCGATCCGGAACCAGATCGCCGAGATGCATGGCATCGCCGTGCATGAGACCGGTCGTCCAGAGCAGCTTGCCGTTGTCGTCGATTGCGCAGGCGCCCATGAAAATCTCCTGCTTGCCGTCGTTATCGGAGTCTGCGACCATGACATTGTGGTTGCCGCAGCCGAAGCCGGGTGCGCTTCTGTCAAAGCCGGTATCAAATACCCAGCGTTTTTGCAGCTTCTTGTTGACCACATCGACAGCTGAAAGCGTCAGTCTGGTATAGTAGCCGCGCCCGTAGATTGCGGACGGATGCACGCCGTCGAGATAGGCGATTGCGCCGTTCATACGATCCACGCGGTTGCCGTAATTATCGCCCCATGTTTCTTTTGTTACAACGCCGCGCTCGATCGGGTATGCAATTGTATCCAGTGCAGCACCCGTCTGACCGTCAAACAGTGTCAGATATTCCGGACCCGTGAGGATATATCCGCCGCTGTTGCGGTAATCTGCATTGCCGTCTCCGATGACGGTACCTTTACCGTCTTTTGTGCCGTCACCGGTTTTGGTAATAAGCTCCGCTTTGCCGTCGCAGTCAAAATCCGCAACACAAAGCTGCGTATAATGCTGGCCGGCACGGATATTCTTTCCAAGATCAATCCGCCAGAGCATCTGGCTGTTCAGCGTATAGCAATCAATAAACACATTATCTGTATACCCTGATTTTGAGTTATCCTGGGAGTTGTTCGGATCCCATTTCAAGAAGATTTCGTATACACCGTCGCCGTTGACGTCACCGACGCAGCAGTCATTCGGTGAATACTGGCTGCCGGGGCTTTTGAGCTGAATATCAAAATAATCGGAACCGGAATTCAGTTTGCAGGTATCCTTTGCGACAACTTCACCGTTGACGACCGTTTCCACGCGGTATTTGGAATTCTGCTGACCGCCGTTATCCTGATAACAGGTCGCGCCGGTACCGGCCTGCGAGGTATAGATCAGCTCGTCATCGCGGTAGAGGCGGAATTCAGCATTGTTGTCATCATTGGCATTCCAGCGCCAGCTGACAAACTGCCCATTTCCTGAGCGCACCGAATAAATGCCGCGATCGAGATACTCCATAATGGCAGTACCGTTGCCGCCGACGCCGTAATCGGCAAACGCTGACATCGGTGATACCGCCGTCGCGCAAATGCACAATGCTGCAATACAGGCAGTAACCTTTTTTGTTCTGTGATTCAAAATAAATCCCCCTTTGAATCGAAAAATCGTGTGTTTAAATACGGAAATGCATAACAATTCCATTATTATTATTATATCGGATTGTATCTGTAAATGCAATAATGTATTGCAACTTTTTTATGTGTTTTTTAGCTATCGTGTGTATTTGAAAAAGGAAAAAGCACCCTTTGCCAAAACAAAGGGTGCTCACGAAATCAGATTACTCTTTCGGCATTGCAACAACGAAGCCGCTGTTGTTATCGCCGGAAATGATCGGCTGTGCATTGCTTGCCGTAATCGGATACTTCACTTCTGTTGTATCACCTGTCTCGGAAGCAGGCACATAGTAGATCTCGTACTCGGTGTCATTCACTGTAGTGGTCAGGTGCTCGCTGTCCCACGGATGATCCTGAAGCAGAAGCAGATATTCCTCAAGGCAGAGATCGTTCTCATACATATATTTTGCGTGCGGAGCACCGACATAACGGAAATGCCAAGTCATGCCTTCCTGACCGGTCTTGTCGGCCTTATTTGCCGGATAACGCACGATAAAGCCATAATCGGCAGCGTGCTGTGTCAGCCATGCATAATTACCGTCCGGTGTATAGGGCGAATGGCTCTTTGCGGCCTCATTGAGAATTGCAAGATCCAGCGTCAGACCGGATGTGCGTTCCGGAATCACAGTTGAATACGGCGGATAAGCCGGAGCAGTTGTGGTCGCATATACGAGTACATTGCCGAGTCCGGTCGCAGCAAAGAAATCATTGAACCAGTTGATGATCGGCGCAGAAAGCGAGGAATCAACCTGCATTTCCGTGCTGACCAAACGCAGATGCTGATACGGGAAGGACGAGAACGGAACCAGATCCGGTGCATCGACCTGCTGATGGGAACCGTCGAACAGCGCGACGCTGCCGGAGTGCATCAGCTTATTGGAAACAGCAATCGTCTTGGTCTCTCTGTTATCAACCGAAGCAGCGGTAGTTGTCGTCGTCTCGGCAACAACAGGCTCGGTTGTTGCAGCAAGCGTGGAAGCATTTGCAGTGTCCTCAGGCGCAGTTGTCAATACAGGCTCCGCGCTGTCAGATGAGTTATCCCCTGCCATACTCTCAACCATTGAGGATGCCTGATTCTGAAGATCCAGCATACCCTGTGTGCTCTTCCAGTCGTTCCAGAGGCGTCTGCAAAAATCAACAGCGAAGATACCGAGAATCACAAATGTCAGGATCAGTGCGATCCGGCCGTAATCAATGTGCTTGCGGCCGTCATCTTCCTCATCCTCGTCTTCCTCTTCGTCATCCTCGGAATAGACAGTCTCAGCACTTTCCTCGTCGTAGTCCTCATCATCGTCATCGAAATCATCATCAAAGTCGTCATCCGCCGAATCATCAGCAGATACATCCGCATTCTTCTTGCGGAATGCAGATTTGAGGGAGAAACCGCCGAAGAATCCGCCCTTTGCGTCATCTTCATCGTCCTCATCCTCATCTTCATCCTCATCGGCCTCTTCGTCCTCATCGTCGTCATCCTCAGCAGGCTTTGCAGCCTTTTTGCTGAAGAACGATGCTACAGACTTCTTCTTTCCGGCAGAATCATCCTCATCGGAATCATCATCCGCCTCGTCATCCTCGTCATCCTCGTCCTCGTCGTCTTCATCATCTTCATCATCAAA
>JAFYBM010000069.1 GCA_017540225.1 Oscillospiraceae bacterium
GGCAAGCCCGTAAACGGCTTTTTCACCGCCGAGGTATTTGTCAACGGTAAAAACCAGCTCAAACAGCTTTTTGAGCGTGAGATCGCAAAACTGTCCGGCGAAGGCGGCAATCCGGAATGGGCAGAGGTCATGAAGCGCACACAGGACTACCTGCGCGAAGGCTACAGCAGTAATTTTGCTCACACCAATTATGACCTGAAAAAGCTCGGCTTTGATGCAGAAACCGCTGAACGGATCCAGAACGACCAAAAATTTAAGCAGTATTACAAGGATATTCTGTCACAAATGCAATCAATACCTGAAAATCTGAAATGTGGCTATATAGGAATCGGCGCAGACAGAAACGGCACAATCGAGAAGCGCAATGTTGCAATGTCCAAAATGGGCGAGCTGCTCGGTTCTCCCGATGTTCTGCCGCAGTCCACCACAATGCAGGTGCAGGTCGGCGACAAGATCACAAACGGCATTTTCATGAAAAATGCTCCCGGTAAAGCTTATACCAGCATCATGCCGAAAGATCCGGAAGCGAAAATCACACCGGCAAGCTTTGACGGTTCTCCGGCGCTGAAAAACATCGCAGATATTCAGATTCTCGACTACATCTGCATGAACATTGACCGGAACGAATCGAATATGTTTTATCAGTTCTCACCGGACGGCACAAAGTGTCTCGGCGTGACCGGCATTGACAACGATCTTTCCTTCGGAACGATCAAGCTGGCATCGAATAAGGCATATTATAATGAGCCGCCGCTTGATTCCATCAAGATCGTTTCGGAGCAAATGGCCGATAAGATCAAAAACATGAGTACAAATGCACTGATTCACACGCTGGAGGGACAGGGGCTCAATCAGCAGGAGATCTATGCCGCCGTTGACCGCTTTACAGCGGTTCAGGAGCGTGTCAAAAACGGTCAGATCAAGACAGTAGCTGATGAAGAATGGAAGGATATGAAGCTGTCTGATCTGGCAGCAGAGAAACGGAGCCTGTTCGGCAGAGTAAACCATACCTTCACACAGTCACTGCCCAGCTTGCTGAAATCAATAAAACCGGGCGAAAAGCGGGATGAAGTTACCTTCACAAAGGCGCAGCAGGTTGAGGAATTCTCGAAGAAAGTGATCGAGGAAAACAAATTCGCAAAAGCTGTCGAGGAAAAGGAAGAGAAGCTGCTGGGTGAGTTCAAGCAGAGCTTCGCCGCAGAAAAAGCAGTTACCTCGATGACGGATGAGCAGTTGATGAAATATGCAGCGGACTTTGCAAAGACGTGCAAGGACGGCATTTCATCCTGCACCAGCATTTTCCACGGCGAATCCACCTTCTTCACAAATCTTTCCGATCAGTCAAAAACATTTTCAGAATACACGAATCAGCTGAATAAAAAGGTGAAAAACGGCACCGCGCTGAGTGCAGAAGATATTTCCGGTATGATCTCCGGCATCAACAGCCTGAACAACGCAGCAGACAACTATATCAATCATGTCAATGAGCAGGAGCACCCCAGCAGAACGCAGAAAAAGCGCAGAGAATTCTCAACGAAGCTGACGAATGCCGCTGCCGAGATGCGCGGTCTTGTCCAGAACACAGTAGATCGGCGCGAGGTCGCGGCAAAACCGGAAGAAACCATGCACAGACTGCTGAAAAACAGACAGGACTATCTGCAAAATCATCCGGAGATCAGCGATGACCAGTTCAAAACGCAGGTCGCTACCATGATCTATCTGACGACCGTGAACAAGAATGCAGTCAATCTTGTGCAAAAGAATAAGATGTTCAATGCACTGATGAATTCTACGGTTGAAGCAAATATTGAAAAAATCAAGGCAGCGCCGGCGTTTGAGAAAATGCTTCAGGAGAATTCCAAAGAGCAGATCATTAACTTTGCAAAGGAAGGAACCGGCAACAAATTGCTCAATGCATATCTGAAGAGTCAGGTTCGGCTGGATCAGCAAGCCTCAGCACAAAATCATAAAAAAGCCCCTGCGCCCAAAAAAGAACCCCTTGCAAACGGAATCCAGAAGCAGTAAATCCTAAAATACGCGGTACGCCGCAGCATATACAAACATATAAGGCGCGCCCTGCGGAATTGATGTTTCCCGCAGGGCGCGTGCTTCATTGCAGAACCGCTGAAGAAATTTCCATGCAGTAAAATTGAAAAAAGCTGTGACCTGTGCTATAATAATCCTGTCGAAATAGATAGAGGGCCTCAAAACGGAAGGAGATGAAAGGATGCCGAATCTTACAGATACCGAGCTGCTCAGATTATTCCGGCAGCGCGATCAGGCTGCTCTCTCAGGCACGCAGCAGAAATACGGCGGCCTTTGCCGCAGTATTGCAAAAAACATTCTCGGCAGCCGCGAGGACGCCGAGGAATGCCTGAATGATGCACTTCTGAAGCTCTGGGAAAGCATTCCGCCGGAAAAACCGCGCAGTCTCGCGGCATATGTCAGTGTCGTAGTGCGAAATCTCGCCTGCAACCGGCGTGCGGCGGCTCATGCACAAAAACGCGGCGGCGGGGAATTTGCTGTTGCACTCAGTGAAATAGAGGATACACTCGCGGCGCCCGATCATCCCGAAACAGTGCTGGATACCATTGCAATCGGTGATGCACTGAACCGTTTTCTGGGCGGCCTGCCCGCAGAAACACGCGTGATGTTTGTGCTGCGGTACTGGTCGGAGTTAAGCATCAGAGAAATTGCACAGCGCTGCGGCGTCGGACAGAGCAAGGTCAAAATGACACTGCTGCGCACCCGCAATGACCTGAAAGCATTTCTGGAAAAGGAGGGCTTGCGATGAAGGAACAGGATTACATCAAAATCATGGATCGCATCAGCGAACATCATATCGAAGAGGCCGTTTCATGGGATGGCTCGGCGCAGAAAAACCGTCGTTCGATCCGGCGTCTGAGCCTCGGAATCGGCGCGGTCGCGGCGGCTATTGCAGTTATCATCGGCGGCATCGGCTTTGACGCCTACCGCAGAAATCTGTCGGCGGATTCCGGTGAGGACATGGATATTTCCGAAGAAGGGGGCAATGTTTTCGGCGGACACGGAGCCGTGACCGGCTTTGTTTCCAATAATTATACGACGCTGTTCCGCGATGACGAAAACTACTACCTCTATTATACATTTCAGCATTCCTACGTTCAATGGCCGATCAACGGCAGCACCGGCCTCAAAAGAATTGAGATCAATCCGGATCTTCCGGATGAAACAGGAACCGGCGGCCCGCGTCAGGCCGAAAAGGAGCTGAATCTGCTGACGGACGGCGAACGGCTCTACACCTATCATGACGGCCATCTCTTCATTACGGACGGCTGCGGCAATGAAACGGATTTCATGTCTGTACCGTGGAATCCGATCCGGATTCAGCATCTCGGCGGCGATTACTATTTTCTGATGACGAATATTGAGGATTCGTGGATTGATGAAAACAATCCGCAGCCGTATATTCATGTTTATGCACCGGGCGGCGAACATCCGCCCATCATGCAGTTTACGGACTACGGCGATGTCCGTGCGGACGATAAGGGAGAGCACATTTATTTTAGGAAGGAAAACAAGATTTACAGCGCGCCGATTCAGTCTCCCAATAACAATCAATCACAGATATTTGATGCCGGTGAGGAGCCGGATTTCCTCATTGACTGGACGGTTTCCGATGAATTCCTGTTTTATATTACCCCTTTGAACGGCGGCGGAACAATGACGCATTCGAGGCCGATCAACGCATATGATATGAATGATACAGATACCGATGTACCGACTGCGAATTATCAAAATGGCTACGACTATTACTGCAAGCAAAAGCCGGAACATTGCAAAGTGGGATATTACAACAGCGATGACGGAAAGACATTTGAGGTAGCCGGATGGACCGGGCTGGTGTTTTCCGACGGCGAAGTGCCCTCCGATCCTTATATTTTTTCAGTCTCTGCGGCGGAGCTTTGGGGCGATGATCTGCCGGATACCGGAGAACGCCCGAATATGGACATCTTCGATACCGGAACATATCTCATCTTCACGCTGCCGCAGGACGGTATCCACGGCGAACAGCTCGTGCAGTTTGACAAGGAAACCGGCGAATATCAGTATTTCGGCGAGAACTATGCGCCGGAGCAGCCTCAGACCGATGACGATGCACAGCCGGAGGATACTTCCGAACCTGAAACCGTCCCGCAGGAGGACAACGGCTTCTGTTCACAGGATGTGTTCCCGATGTATTATATTCCGCAGGAACATCTCGACAGCGATCAGATCGAATGCTATAGAATGCTGCCGGCCGTTAAGGCTTCCGAAGCGCATTTTGATGCGGATGTGCTGAAAGAAACACTCCCCGTGGGCGGCGGTTTCTTCCCCGACCCGAACAAAAATCCGCATATCAGCATTGACGAAGCACGGAAGATCATACTGGACAGCGGCGACCCGCTCGATACCGCTTCGATCTATAAAAAGCTGAGTGATGCGTCAAACGGCTACGCCGGCAAATATCCCGAAAGCAGCACCGGCCGTGTCGGCTATGAATTCTGGCTTGCCGATGACGGCAGCGAATTTATCACAGCCTTTTTCAGCTTTGATGGCGAACAGGATCATTATGAGTTTGTGTATTTCCGCTATGACGCGGAAGCCGGACAGTTTGCCTATCAGTATATCCCCGAACGGACACGCGGCGATGCATCCGCGGAAGCGGCGGAAACCAATGCGCTCGGCGGCAAGGGGAAAATCCGGATGTTCGGCAATCAATTCAATGACAATGTGTATGCAGAGGATGACGAATATATCTATGATCTGGACAATGCCCTGCGCGCACGCAAAACCGGCGGCGATACCGTATTTGAGACATTCTCCATTGCGGCCAATCCTGAATATACTTCGGAATATACTGCCAATCCTCAAAATAAGCGGATTCTGTTTGCTACGGAAGGCATGATCCTGACGCTCAGAGACAGCGTGCTGTATGAGGTCAATCCGGACGGCAGTCTGACAGAAATTCTGGCGCTGACAGAGGATGACAAAGGCAATCCGATCGAAGATGTCTGCTTCGGTCATGTATGCGGCTTTGCAAATGATGCATCCGGCCGGCCGGCAAAGCTTTTCCTGTGCGGGAGTGCAGCCGTCACAGGTGATAATCGAGGTTATCAAATCTATGCCGTTCTGAATCTGAAAACCGGAAAATTCACCGATCTGAAATACTACGGATACGCGCCAGAATGGACTGTGACGGAGGATGCGGTCTATATGGCAGGTTATTATATTGATGCACCGCAGACGAAAGACCAGACCGATGAGGACTATTTTTCCACAAAGGGCTATCACCTGATCCGGTTTGACGATGACGGCAATCCGATTCGTGTCGATACAGACGAATGGAGCTTCGGCGGACTTGTCGGCTGTTACTTTGACAGTGAAGGATTTGTCTGGTTTAACGGCTGCAAGGGCAATATCCGTGACGGTTCCCTCACGCGTGTTTCTGACGAAGAATGGAATTCTCACCACAGCAATATTCGCGGTGTGCGCAGCAAGGTATATAAGAAGGAAGACCCACAGCAAATCCTGCTCTGTAATCCGAGCGATGCCGAGCCGATTATCCTGAAAGAAGGAACCGATTACCCGACACAGAAATATTATAATGACGGCGCTTATGCTGAAAACGGTATCATTCACATCGCGGTCACGGAATGCAAAGAGTCCGAAAGCGGCGTGTTGGAGCCGGTCAATCTGATGATCTATACCATTGACGGCAAACAGGTTTCCTCCTATACCGTTCAGTTTCCGGCATAATACAATAACAAAAATGCAACCGACGCATTCTGAATATGAATGTGTCGGTTGCTTTTTCGTTTTATTCGGCTTTATTCGGATCAAACGGGAATGCAGGCATCATTTTCAGCTTAAAGAGATTCTGCTAGTGCTTGCGGTCAATGAGATTTTTGATGTCCTCAGGCGGCGCAATGCCCTCGCGGAGATAGAGATCCAGCGCTGCATAGGTAAAGCCGAGATTATCTTCATCAGTCTTGCCGCAGAGGCCGTCAGAGGGCGGCTTCTCCACAAGACGCTCCGGCAAACCGAGTGCACGGCCGATTGCCTTGACTTCGGTGACGGTAAAATTGGACAGCGGCGAAAAATCACCGACACTGTCACCCCAGCGCGTTGAATAGCCAACCCAGTCCTCCGAGAGATTACAGGTGTTTGCGACGCGGCCGCCCACACACTGCGAAACTGCATATACAGCGGTCATGCGCAGACGCGGCGGAAGATTGGTGACAGCCTGTATGCTCAGCGGCGTGACCGCAGAGACCGCACGCTCCATGGCATCGGCAGCCTCACCGATGTTGACCGTGACATTCCGGATGCCGAGATGCTTGCAGAGCAGCTGCGAATCGGAAATGTCCGGCTGCTCACCGCGCGGCATCAGCACACCGATTACGCGGTGTACGCCGAGCGCCCGCACCAGCAGTGCCGCGCAGACAGAGCTGTCCTTGCCGCCGGAAATGCCGAGCACTGCCGGACAGCCGTCCCCGTTTTCGGCAAACCAATCCTGAATCCAGCGGCAGCAATCCTCGATTGCGCGGCTGACGTCAAAATGATACATAAGAACCATCCTTTCTTATACCGTTCC
This sequence comes from Oscillospiraceae bacterium, assembly GCA_017540225.1. Lineage (GTDB taxonomy): Bacteria > Bacillota > Clostridia > Oscillospirales > Ruminococcaceae > Firm-04. Next base: position 6,617 of record JAFYBM010000069.1, read on the forward strand.
GGCGATCATCCGGACGATATGGATTACATCGTTTATATCGGCTCTGCCGGATGCGTCTGCATCGGCATTCGCAAGCCCTGATCGGATACTATTACCTGTCAGTGCTTTGTGATAATCGTCACATTATTTTGATAAATACCAGCAGGCGGCGATATGTGAACCAATCACCAGCCATAAGAGCGGTGAAGTCACGGCGATGCGCCCGCTGCGCGTCCTCTGATGCGGGGTACTGTCGGGTATTTTCTCCGTGACAAGAAAAACCAGAAGCGCGACCGCACCGAGCGCGAAAACGCCGAGCGTATAGCTCATATCAAAAATGCGGTAAGCCTCTGCGGAGAGAAGCTGCCGGCAGAGCAGAATGCCGACTGCTGCCGTGTTAACGAAAACGTGTACGATGATTGCAGGTGTCAGGGAATTGTGCCTAACTGTGATACAGCCGAGCAGCAGTCCAAGCGGAAACGTAAACAGGAATTGCAGCAGATTGTCATGCATCAGTCCAAAGAGCAGCGCCGAAAGTATGATACCGAAGCGCTGGCTGACACGGCTGAGATTTTTCAGCACAAGCCCGCGGAGCACAAGCTCCTCTGTGACCGGCGCGACAATGCAGGCATACAGTATGATCATAGCAGTGCGGCGAGTAAAGCCGTCCAATGTGATCTCCGGAGAGCTGACGGGCAGACCGGCATTTTTCAGCAGCGGCAGAAGATGCTCTGATGCAATGCCGGAAAGCAACTGAATCCAAAGCCCGATCAGGATATACATGACTGACCGCGGGAAGGTGTATTCCCGCACACGGAACATGGATTTCGGCCGGAGATTCGTCAGCTTGCAGCCGACAAGAAATGTCACGGTATTTGCAATCAGAAAAGCGATCAGCGTCATCGCATAGGAAACTGAGCTGTCCGATAAAAACTGCTGCACAATCTGCGGATAATTCTGCGGGAGCGTGCCGGCTGTGCGCAGATCGGACTGCTTCAGAACAGTTGTCACGATCAATTGCAGCGCGACAAAAATCGTTGCCGCGGTTACAAAATCAAACAGCAGCATCAGAAATGTCAGTGTAAAATAGCGCCGGATGCCTGTCCGTTCCGCGGCTGAGGGATACAGCGGCAAAAAGCTGTCAGGGATCTCAATTTCCGGCATGATCTCACTGTAATCCGGCGAATAATCAGGCTGTTCCGTTGGATTACGGAACGGATTATCAGGATCAACCGGACAAATCTCGGCATAATTGGGCGTATGCGGCATATCAGTTCTCCTCATTTCAGTGTGACAATCGTAACGCCGTCCTCGCCCTCGCCGTAGACTCCGGGACGGAAGGACTTGACCTGCTTCATGCGCCGCAGATGGTCATGAATGCCCTTACGCAGCGCACCGGTTCCCTTGCCGTGAATAATCGTTACGGTTTCAAGTCCTGTCAGCAGTGAGCCGGCGATGAAATTCTCGACCATCATAATGCCCTCATCAACCGTGCAGCCGCGAATATCGACTTCATTCACACCGGAGCGCACGCCGCTGCCGCGGCCGCCTTTTTCCGAGCGCACAACGGTTGTATGCACTTTTTTCTGCTGCTTCTGCGCATTGCGGTCAGGCTGCTTTTTTTCAAGGCGGAGATTCTCGATCGGGACACGGGTTTTCATCGCACCGATCTGCACGGTTACAACCTTACCGGAAGGCTCTGCAATGACCGTTCCGCTGCGCCCCATTGAGACGATGAGCACGGAATCACCGATTTCCAGCTTGCGCGGAAGCTGATAATCGCCCTGTTCGTCAGTATCGGAATTTTCATAGAGCCTGTCAATTGTCTGATTGGAATGCTGCTTTGCCGCATTGATCTTCTGTGCAAAGTCCGCGCTGTCCTTTTGTTTTTTCAGATCACGCAGCTCCTCAAGCAGTGCATTCGATTCCGTTACGGTCTGCTCGACAATGCGCCTTGCCTGTGTGCGGATCTTTGTCAGCTCCTCCTCACGCTTTTGCTCCAGAAGCGCGGCCTGTTCGCGCACTTCCTTTTCATGCATGGCAATGCTCTGCTGCATCCGGTTCAGCTCTGAAAGCGCCTTTTCATGTTCGGCTCTTGCGCGGTCAAGCTGCTCCACAGCCTGCTCAAAGCGCTGATTTTCCGAGCTGATGAGTCGTTTGGCTTCCGCAATGACATCCTCCGGCATTCCGAGAGAGCCGGCAATTGCAAAAGCATTGGATTTACCGGGAGAACCGATCACAAGCCGGTAGGTCGGCTTGAGGGTTTCCAGATCAAATTCGCAGGATGCATTTTCAACATCCGGCGTTTCCAGTGCATAGCGCTTGAGTTCCTGATAATGCGTTGTGACGATCAGTTCGGCACCCTGCAAGCGCAGACGCTCAATCACCGCAACGGCCAGTGCCGCTCCTTCAACAGGATCGGTTCCGGAGCCAAGCTCGTCGATCAGGACAAGCGTGTGTTCATCGGCATTCTGTATGATCGCAATATCCTGCAAGGTGTGCGCGCTGAATGTTGAAAGGTTATATTCAATGCTCTGCCGGTCGCCGATGTCAACAAGGATCCGGTCAAAGACAGAGATCACGCTGCCCTCAGAAGCAGGAATCATCAGACCGCACATCGCCATTGCCGTCAGCAGACCGACTGTTTTCAGCGCAACTGTTTTGCCGCCGGTGTTCGGGCCGGTGATAATCAGTGCATGGTAATCCTGACCGAGTTCGAGCGTAATCGGAACAACGGTTTTCGGGTCGATAAGCGGATGACGGGCTTTTTTCAGCAGCATAGTGCCGTCCTCGGAAACCTGCGGGATCATGCCCTTCTGCATCGCGCCGAGCGAGGCTTTTGCAAAATACAGATTCAGCTCCGCCGCAATTTCATAGCCCTGAATAAGCTGATCGGCGCAGGCACCGCATTCAGCGCAGAGCTTCGAGATGATGCGCTCGATTTCCTCCTGCTCCTGTGTTTCAAGCAAACGGATATCATTATTCGCATCGACAATTGCCATCGGCTCGATGAAATAGGTCTGGCCGGTCGCTGAGGTATCGTGAATCAGGCCGGCAACATCGCCGCGGTGCTCCGCCTTGACCGGAATGACATACCGGCCGTCGCGGATCGTAATGATCTGCTCCTGCAAATAGGTCTGCATGGCTGCGGAGCGGATCATTTTTTCGAGTTTTTCACGCAGTTTCAGGCCGGCCTGCGTGATCTTCCGGCGGATCTGTCCGAGCGCGGGGCTGGCAGCATCCGCAAGGCGCTCCTCATTCTCAATGGAACGCTCCAGCAGATCCGCAAGATAGGGATTCGGCTGCAAGCGCTCAAAAGGTCAGAAAGCGTCGTCTGCATGGATTCGCAGTGGGCATACCAGTCCGTGAGCGAGGAAATCTGCCGCAGAAGCCGCGCAATTTCCAGCAGCTCTTTCAGGGAAACTCTCGCACCGGACTGCGTTCTGCGAAGCGCTGAACAGACATCGGTAAAGCTGTCAAAGCTCGGAGAACCGAAACGCACCGAAAGCTGAAATGCATCCTCCGTCTGCTGCAAAGCATAGCGAACACGCGCGGGGTCACTTTCCGGTGTCAGCGCGCGTGCAAGCTCTTTTGTTCGTTCATTTGCTGCCTCATGTGCGAGCATTTCAAGCACCTTGTGCAGCTCTAAGGTGATATAATCCTGCGATAATGTATTCATATGATCTCCCGGTTAAATTGTCTGTCAGGATCCGGCCGGATGCATATACCTGAAAAACTGATGCATGATAATGGCGGCCAAAATGATGCCTGCAAACATCAGACACTTCTTGGCAATGCGGTAATTCTCTGCATAGCCGGTAATTTCACTGCCGGCCTGCCGGAACATCCGGAGCGAACGTCCGGCGAGAAAAAAAGCAATACCGTTATAAACTGTTCCACGCAGGAACCAGAATCCCAGTCCGAAAATATATAAAAAAGCACGGCCAATGTCATATTCACCGAAATGCGGCTTCGGAGGAATAAAAACAAAGGAGAGAACCGCTGTCAGCGCCGACAGGCACATGAGAAAGATACAGCATCCCTTCATGCACCGCAGATCGGAAATGCCGTCCTGCTGATCTGCGTCAACGATGGTGCTTTCAGGCTGATCCGTTCTTTTTTCGCCTGTAATCTGCTCATATTCCTCCTGCGTGATCGAACCGTTTTCGAGCAGCGCCTTGAATCTGGCAAGATTTTCCTGTGTCATGATCGTGCGGTCAGCCGACTGCGTTTTTTCTGTCACTATTGAGCGGCAGAGCGCCCCATTTCATTGAAATATCAAATGCCTTAACGCTGTGCGTGAGTGCGCCGATAGAGATAATATCTACGCCGGTTTCTGCAACACCGCGCAGCGTATCATGCGTGATTCCGCCGGAGGCTTCGAGCAGCGCACGGCCGTTCGTGATGCGGACAGCCTCCTGCATTGTATCATTGTCCATATTGTCAAGCATGATAATATCCGCCTGTGCTTCAAGCGCCTCGCGCAGCTCGTCCAGTGTCCGCACTTCGACCTCAATCCGCATCATGTGTCCGATGTGCTGCCGGAGCTGTGTAATCGCGGGGATAATGCCGCCGCAGGCGTCAATGTGATTATCCTTGAGCATTGCGCCGTCCGAGAGATTAAAACGGTGATTTTTACCGCCGCCGCATCGCACGGCATATTTCTGCATCGCACGGATACCGACCATACATTTGCGCGTATCGGTGATCGTTGCCTTGGTGCCGGCAACAATATCGACGCATCTGCGCGTTTCCGTTGCGATACCGGAGAGGTGCTGCAAAGCGTTGAGCGCAGTCCGCTCACCTTTAAGCATTGTGCGTGTCTTTCCGTGCATCGTTGCGAGTATATCGCCGTATTGAATGCGATCGCCGTCCTTCGCCTTCGGAATAAAAGTCACACCCTCACCGACAAGCGCAAACACGCGCTCCGCAAACTCCATGCCGCAAAGCACACCGGTATCCTTCGCCATCAGGTAAGCATCCGATTCGTGGTCGGCACTGAGAAGAAAATCCGCAGTGACGTCAATGCCGTTAATATCCTCATTCAGTCCCCGCAGAATCACATCATCAACATAAGATTGCAGCAATTCCATTACAATTGTTCCTCCAAAATCAAGTATGCGCAGGTTGCCTGCGATTTCGCCTCAAGATAGTCAATATCCATCCGCCAGTCCTCACAGGCGATGAGCTGAATCAGCTCCGTTACACGGTCGTATGCCTCGCGCATATGCTCTGTGTTCGGAATGACAAAATAGTTCTCCTGCAAAATTTTGCGCAGTTCGGTACGGATACCGTGCGGGATCGGCTCGGTCGCCGTCACCGGCTTGAATTCGCCGCGGACAAATCGCGGTGTAATATCAGCAGCTTCCACCGCGATTTCCTCAGCGGCACGGCGCGAGAATACAAGTGCTTCCAGCAGGCTGTTGCTGGCAAGACGGTTGTTTCCGTGTACGCCGGTGTGTGCGCATTCTCCGCAGGCATAGAGTCTGTCAATGCGGGTATGCGCATTTGCATCGACATCAATGCCGCCCATGAGATAATGCTGACAGGGATAGATCGGAACCGGCTCTTTGGTGAGGTCATAGCCCTGTTCAAGCAGTTTGTTATAGATCTTCGGGAAGCGCGCCCTGACCTCATCCGGATCCTTGTGGCTGATGTCAAGCCAGAAATCCTTGGAGCCGGTGCGCTGGCTTTCGAGAATGATCGCATGAGAGACTACATCACGCGGCGCAAGCTCCAGACGGTCATCATAACGCTGCATAAAGCGTTCGAGGTTGCAGTTCCGCAGATAAGCGCCCTCACCGCGCACAGCCTCAGAAATCAGGAAGCATTCTCTGGTATGTTTATTGTTAAAGGCAGTCGGATGGAACTGAATCAGCGAGAGATTCTTGATGCGCGCACCAAGCTCATAGGCAATGCGGATGCCGTCGCCGGTTGCGATTGCAGAGTTTGTTGTGTATTCGTAAACACGCCCGATACCGCCGGTTGCCATAATGAGAAAATGGCAGTCAACCGTGCTGAATGTATCATTGCAAAGCAGCTCAACGGAAAAGCCGGTTTCTGTCTGCATGGCACGGCTCATGACAGTGTGCTCCGCGATCGTAACATTCGGCAGATTGCGCACCTGTGCCAGCAGGCCGCGCAGAATCTCTGCACCGGTCGAGTCGCGGTAATGAAAGATTCGGCGGCGGCAGTGTCCGCCCTCAAGCGTGCGGTCGTAATCGCCGTCAGCATTTTTGTCAAACTCAACGCCGTATTCCACAAGCTGCTCAATATCTTTGGCAGCCTCGGAAACGAGAATATGCAGCGTTTTCGGGTTATTTGTAAAGGCGCCGGCAATACGTGTATCATTTGCGTGCAGCTCAATGTTGTCGCCGGGAGAATTCCAGACACCGGCGATTCCGCCTTGTGCGAGTGCGGAATTACAGAGGGTTGCCTCCCGCTTGGCAAGCAGCAGGACACGGAGATTCGCAGGAAGATGCAGCGCTGCATAGCAGCCGGCCGCACCTGCTCCGGCAATAATCACATCATAATTCTGTTCAAAATTCACCATGACATTGGCTCCTTGGAAATGTTTAGTACCTATATTATAGCACAAAACCGGAGCAAAGTCCAGCAAATAATGCGAACTTTTTGGATTATGTACTTTTTTCGCCGGATTTTTCTGCTGACAGGGAACAGGCTGCGTCATGCAATAGAGCAATAACGCAGCCTGTTTTATGATTTTTCATTGTTTATGCAGCCGGCACTTCAAAGCCGTAAACTGTTATGCGGTTCATGCGATTTTTTGTTTCAGAATACTCAAATCCGCCGCAGTGATCTTTCCGTCGCCGCTGAGATCGGCAAACGGTGCCTGTGCTTCGGTCAGTGCCTTCTGCGTCAGCAAATGCCTGAGCAGCATCGCAGCATCATCGGAATCGACTCTGCCGTCCTGATTGATGTCACCGGCAAGTTTGTCAGTTTTGAATGTAAATTCGTCAATATTCATCAGGAAGCCATCGCCGCCCTCAAAAACCATATAAAGCGTATGCGTACCGGCCGAACCGGAAATATCACAGTCAAATTCCTTGAAATCTGTCCAGCCGCCTGTTCCGCTGATCTCACAGCTTCCGATCTTCTTTCCGGTCAGGGAATCCAGCCGAAGTGTGATCGTTCCGCCGTCGGATTCGCTGCCTGCCTTGACACGGAAGCTGTCGGCACCGGCTCCGAAATCAAGATTCTTGAATACAATGTAGTCACCGTTCTGGATAAATCCGACATCGGCAGCGCCGTTTTCAAGCTGCTCAACCTGAATGCCGTACTGCCGGTCAAAGTCTTCCGCCTGAATAGTGTCATAGGCCGAACGTACCGGTTCCGGTTCATCAGAAATGCCCCACAGCTCAATCTCATTGATCTGAGTTTTTCCATCGTTATACTGAGCCGGTTCCGACACCTCAACCCGCACATAATTTGCCTCGATATTGTCGAGCAGGCCGCTGACAATATTTCTGCTGTTTCCGCTGACAGTCACCTCATGGCCGTAATTCTTGCCGCCGTCCTGACTGAACGCAAGCTTAAAGGAACGCGCATTGTCCTTATAATCACCGCTGACGCCTGGGAGCTTGATGTCCCAGCGGCAGACAGTGTATGTCTTCCCGAGGTCAATTTCAATGTCGGAGGCGCCGCTGCCGATCCATGCGGTTCCGTCAGAGCCGTCTACGGCTTTTTTTGCAGAATCACTGTCTGCGGAAGTCTTTTTGCCGCGTGCGACATTGCGAAGCGAATCGGATTCAGTGACTTCAAGGTCACTGCCGATATGATAGGTCTTCCCCTTTTCGGTCGGGAATGTGATCTTCTCGCCCTGATAGGAAACTGTGCAGACATTGCCGCACTTGGAATAGACTTCTGCGGAAACAAGTGAACCGTTTGCCCATTCCTGGTTGACCTCAAAGCCGCCGCGGGCGCAAAGGCCATTTGCATGACCGGTATTCCACTGCTCCGGAAGCGCCGGAATCAGCTTGATCTCGTCATCGTGGCTCTGAAGCAGCATTTCCGCGATACCGGAAGTCAGGCCGAAGTTTCCGTCAATCTGGAAAGGCGGATGTGCATCCCAGAGATTGTCATACAGTCTGCCGTAATTATTGACCGGAGAGATCAGCAGCTTGACGATATTATAAGCGTGCGGACCGTCCTCAAGGCGCGCCCAGCAATTGAGCTTCCAGCCCTCAGACCAGCCTGTTCCCTCATCGCCGCGGGCGTTCAGGCTGACAGCTGCTGCTTCTGCAAACTGCGGCGTATCACCCTTCGAGATGACCTGTCCCGGGAACAGATCGTACATATGCGAAATATGACGGTTTTTCTCATTCTTTGCATCCCAGTCATATGCCCATTCCTGCACCTGTCCCCAGCTGCCGATCGTGATCGGCTTGATGAGATTCAGCCGATTGCGAAGCTGTGAGGTCAGTGTACCGTTTTTGCCGAGAATCTCCGCAGCCTCGACTGTATCGGTAAAGAGCGCGTGCGTCAGCGCATTGTCCATCGTGATGCCGTAGGCACAGGCAGCACCCTTGCCGCCGCTGCCTGCGGGTGTATTAACCTCCGGTGAAGTGGAAGGAAATACGACATTATAAGTTTGCCCGTCGATCTTCGCATCTCTCATGATCGCATTGAGAAATTTTGCGCTGCCCTCGATGACCGGATAGACCTCCTGCAAATATTCTTCATCCTGATTGAAGCGATAGGCATCATACAGCATATCGGAAATCCATGCGGCACCTGTCGGCCACATTCCCCACGCGCCGTCGATCGGGCCTGTACGGTTCCAGAGGTCAGTATTATGATGAACGACCCAGCCTTCATCAACGCCGTAGACCTCCTTTGCGGTCTTGCTGCCCTGTGCCTGCAGGGATTTCGCCTTATTGACGAACGGCCGGAAACATTCCTCCAGATTTGTGGACATTGCCGGCCAGTAGTTCATTTCGTAGTTGATATTGGTCGTATATTTGCAGCCCCATGCCGGATCACGAAACTTATTCCAGATGCCCTGCAAATTCATCGGTTCAGAATCGCGTGAAGCGCTGATCATCATATATCTTCCGTACTGGAACAGCACTTCCGCGAGCTTCGGATCATTGTCGCGTCCGAAGCTGGCAATGCGGGAAGAAATCGGTTTGCCGTTGCTGCTGCCGTCGCCGCCCAGCTCAACGTCTACGCGGCTGAACAGCTCGGTATAATCCGCTTCGTGTGCCGCATAAAGATCATCATAGGATTTTTTTGCCGCTGCCTCCAGATCAGATGCAGCCATTCCTTTTTCATCCGCATCGCATTTCGCGTAATTGACGAAATTTGTCCGTACAGTTGTCAGGAACACAACAGAATCCGCACCGGAAACACTGATCTTACCGCCGTTTGCAGAAACTGTACCGCCCTGCGGAATAACCTTTGTACGGGTAGAAAAATAGCAGGCAAAATTCATGCCGTATTCTCCGTCGCCGTGGCCGTTCATCACCAGCGTGTCATTGCCGTCTGTCTGGATCTCAAACTGATTTTTGAGGGAGCAGTCATAGGAAGCAGTCAGCGAAACGCCGCCTGTTTCGGAACAGCTGATGCGTGTAACAAGCACCTGATCCGGATGACTGACAAAGCTCTCTCTGGTATATTGTTTTCCCTGGCAGGTATAGGAGCAGCCCGCAACTGCGGTGTTCATATCAAGATGCCGCTCATAGCCGGAAACATCCTTGTGGCCAGTGTCAATATTCAGCGTGCCGACAGACTGGTATTTCGCCATGCCGCCGCCGATCATCTGACTGCCGATCGTACCGTCCGCACTGGGATAATCGCCGGACATCATCTGCTGCCAGCAGTGCTCCATCGTGCCGGAGGAGACAGCTTTGTTGTTGGAGCCGGGACCGCCGCTCCAGAAGGTTGCCTCATTCAGCTCAAATCGTTCGGTCGGGCAGTTTCCGTAGACCATTGCACCGATCCGGCCGTTTCCGAGCGGCAGCGCCTTGTAAAAGGATTCATCATTGTCCCAGGCATTGCCGGAATGATTGTTGCCGGCAGATGTATCATAGTGCAGGACAAGATCGTTGTCAGCGGCGGCCGCAATGAGCACGTTCCCGGGTCGAAGTTCCGGTACGGCGGAAAAGGCCGTTGATGCAAGAACGGCTGCGCATAGACAGGCTGCGGTTCTTTTGACTTTGCTTTTCATAGAATAGCCCCCTTGAAAAAAATGATTCTCCCTGAAATTGTGCAGACATTATTTCTGCATTTTTATATATGTATAGACATTATAACACATCCGGAATAGAAATGCAACCAAAATTTTGCATATTTACTGTATTATTTTCAGCTTGTTTTGCAAAAA
>JAFYBM010000070.1 GCA_017540225.1 Oscillospiraceae bacterium
GTTGCCGTCGCCTCTTGCAATGCTGGTGCAGGCTGCATAAGCAAACTGGTTGGAACCGCCGACAATAAAGGTATCAAAGGTATAGGCATATTCGCCGTCCTTTGTTGTTTTTTCGAGTGCCTCACCGGTCTGCTGATCGTGGGTTGCTTCTGTTGCGGTATCTTCACTGCCGTCCTGCACAATCAGGCGCAGCTCCACAGGAAAACCGAGAATCTGGGCAAAGGCCTCCTGCAAAAGATGCGCATAATTATTATTGACAACCGAACGCTGAAAATCGGAAGCACAATAAAAAACTGCGTCTGTCCCCTCCAGACGCACGGGTTTCAGCGTATCCAGCCACAGATTTCTTGCAATGTCACCGACTTTTCCGTCTTTCGTGCAGTATTCCTTTACGGCTTCAAATACTTCTTCAAAGGAATTCACGGGCAAATTCACATCCTCTTTCATATATTTGATCTGTTCGCTTGCGCAGATTTCAGACAGAATCTGTGCAGTCGTATACACTGTATATTATAGCATATTGCGGAGATAATTTCAAGCAGATTGCAGAATCATTGTAGGATTGAACAAATCTCCGGCGGGCATTCAGGGGGAGTTTGATATTCAGGGTATCAGGAAAAAACGGGTGTATCAGAAGCTATAATAAATAGTATAGTGAAAGTAGGATATATATGAAGAATGACAGTTGCAGCAAAGTCTGATCGGATATGCTGTGAAAAAACTGTTTTTTTTCTGTTTTCCTCTTGACAAACGGGCGCAAACCTGTTATAATAGGAAAGCTGGTGTAAAGGTTTGTACCATGACAGCAGAAAGGCAGGCTGTGAAAATGAAAAATCTTGACTATGTCCTGCTGCTTGACTGCTACGGTTCGCTCCTGACGGAGCGCCAGCGCACTTTGCTCGAAGGCTATTACGATGATGATCTTTCCCTTGCCGAGCTTGCAGAGCCGCTCGGTATTTCAAGGCAGGCTGTGCATGACAGCATCCGCAGGGGAGAGCGTCAGCTTGAATTATTTGAATCACAAATGGGAATCGCTGCAAGACTGAAAAATGCGCGTGCGCTCTTTCAGGAGATCGAGATTCTCTGTGCTTCGCTGCCGGAACCGCAGAAAAGCATAATCACAGAGGCCGCCCGAAAAGGCAAGGCACTATTCTGACAGGAGGAAAGCCCCTATGGCATTTGAAGGTTTACAGGATAAGCTCGGACAGGTTTTCAAAAAGCTGAAATCCCGCGGCAAACTGACAGAGGCCGATGTAAAAGAGGCAATGCGTGAGGTCAGACTTGCGCTCCTTGAGGCAGATGTCAGCTATAAGGTCGTCAAGGAATTTGTCGGAAAGGTCTCGGAACGTGCAGTCGGTGAGGAGGTTCTCGCCAGCCTTACGCCTGCACAGCAGGTCGTCAAGATCGTCAATGAGGAGCTTGTTGCTCTCATGGGAGACGGAAATTCCCGCCTCAATTTTGCGCCGAAGCCGCCGACTGTTATTATGTTCTGCGGCTTACAGGGCTCCGGTAAAACAACACACTGCGCAAAGCTCGCAAAGCTGCTGAAAAAAGAAGGCCGTCATCCGCTGCTCGTTGCCTGTGACGTCTACCGTCCGGCTGCTATTGACCAGCTGAAGGTTGTCGGCGGAAAAGCCGATGTCACTGTTTTTGAAATGGGACAGATTGATCCGGTTGATATTGCAGTGCAGGGTGTGAAATATGCAAAGGATCATAACCATGATGTTGTGATTCTGGATACCGCCGGCCGTCTGCATATTGATGAAAAGCTCATGGATGAGCTGAAAAATATCAAGGAAAAGACAGAGCCGGATGAGATCATGCTGGTTGTCGATGCGATGACCGGTCAGGATGCCGTCAATGTTGCAAAAGCATTTGACGATGCGCTCGGTATTACCAGCGTTCTGATGTCCAAGCTCGATTCGGATACCAGAGGCGGTGCGGCACTATCCGTGCTGTCTGTGACCGGTAAGCCGATCAAATATGTCGGTATGGGTGAAAAGCTCGATGATTTTGAGCAGTTCCATCCGGACAGAATGGCATCCCGTATTCTCGGCATGGGTGATGTGCTCTCGCTGATTGAAAAGGCAGAGGATGTTTATTCCAAGCAGGAAGCGGAGCGCCTGACACAAAAATTACAAAAAAACAAGTTTGATATGAACGATCTGCTCAATCAGATGAGACAGATTCAGAAAATGGGTGATCTCAAGAAAATTGTCGGAATGCTGCCCGGTGTCGGCAATAAGCTCGATGAGCTGGATATTGATGACAAAGCGTTCAGCAGGGTAGAGGCAATGATTACATCCATGACACCCGCAGAGCGTGCAAAGCCCTCTATCATCAATCCTTCCCGCAAAAAGAGAATCGCAAAAGGTTCCGGTACGCAGGTGCAGGATATTAACCGTTTGCTCAAGCAGTTTGAGCAGATGCAGCAGATGATGAAAAAGCTCGGCGGCGCAGGCGGAAAGAAAGGTCTCTTCGGCCGTAGAAAAATGCCGAAGCTCGATCCGAAAATGCTTGAAGGTATGGGAGGATTCCCGAAATTTTAAGATATGGTTTCTTCGTTGTTCACGATTGCCGGCGGAATATTCTGCGTTTGGGCATCCTATACAAGAAAAGAATGGTTTTTCCGCAGTTCAAAAGCCTGGCTGTTTGTAAAGCTGTTCGGTGAAGAGGGCGCAAGAATATTTTATATTATTCTCGGCGTTTTCCTGATTATCGTCGGTTTGTTATTGCTGGGCCGCTGTTAAAGGATTGTTTTCATGGCAGAAGATGATATTTTTATGCGGTTTCTGACACTCCTGATTCCGCTGACAATAATTTTCGGCGGGATATTATGCGAAGTGACTGCGATTCGCGGAAAAACCGGAAAAGGGGAGCATCCGCGGAAACAGACCATGCGTGAGGAAGCATTCAGAAAATTCCGCAAAAATGAGATCATTCTCGGTAGCATCGTCAGTCTGGGCATGATCGCTTTCGGCGGCTGGCTGCTTTATTGCTGGTTATTCGGGCCGATCGAAAGATAATTCTGATTTCATTGCAAACCAAAACATTTGCATGAATATATATTTTCAAATATTTTTGGAGGTGAATACAAATGGCAGTTAAGATTCGTCTGAGAAGAATGGGTGCAAAGAAGGCTCCGTTCTACCGCATTGTCGTTGCTGACGGCAGATACCCGAGAGACGGCCGCTTTATTGAGGAGATCGGTTTTTATGATCCGACCAAGGAGCCGTCCGTTGTGAAGGTTGATGCAGAAAAGGCAAAGACATGGATCCAGAACGGCGCACAGCCGACTGATACCGTCCGTGACATTCTGAAAAAGCAGGGCGTTCTGTAATTTTTTGCCCGTATACCTGAATTTTTGGAGAACATCATGAAAGATTTGTTGTATGCAATTGTGGAAGGTCTGGTCACGGATAAAACTGCGATTCAGATTACCGAGGATGAAGTGAATGAGGAGGGCGTGACCGTCCTGCATCTCACGGTTGCTCCGGATGATATGGGTCGTGTGATCGGCAAGCAGGGCAGAATTGCAAAGGCAATCCGCACACTGATGCGTGCAGGTGCTGCCCGCGAAAACCGGAAGGTTGCTGTTGAGATCGACTGATTCCAACAGCGGAATTGCAAAAAAATTATGGGGCAAAGCTTTAGGCTTCTGCCCCTGATTTTTTTCAGATTGATTGGGAGTACTTTTTCGTAATCTTCGATTTACCGCAGGAACACTTTTTTTCCAGCTGTAAATTTATATTAAAAAAATTTTAATCATTAATAATAAAAATATTGATTATTACTCTATGTATATTCAATAAAAAACCTTGATTTTTTCGCTGAAATATGCTATAATAGATTGCAATATCAATCTCCTTTTGAAAGGAATCGGATTATGTCGAAAAATAATGATACAAATAGTAATAAATCATTTGAAATACCCCGTCCGGAATTTCCGAAACGTGCCGTTATCACCGGCGGTATGCCCTACGGCAATAAAGAACTGCATTTCGGTCATGTCGGAGGTATGCTCGTTTTTGCAGATACCTACGCCCGTTTTCTGCGCGACCGCATCGGCAGCGAAAATGTGATTTTTGTCTCGGGCACCGACTGCTACGGTTCCCCGATCGCAGAGGGCTGGCGCAAAAAAGTCGAAGCCGGCGAATTTGAAGGCTCGCTTGAGGATTTTGTCCGCCGCAACCACGAAAAACAAAAGGATACTCTGAAAGCCTACGGCATTTCACCCAATCTGTTCGGTGCTTCCGGCCTCGGCAGAACAAAGGAGATCCATGCGGAATATACACTGGAATTTTTGCAGTCGCTTTATGATAAAGGACAGCTCAATCAGATCACAACGATGCAGTTTTTCGATGAAAAAGCAGGCGTTTTTCTGAACGGCCGTCAGGTCATCGGAAAATGTCCGGTTGAGGGCTGCACCTCCGAAAAGGGTTATGCCGATGAATGTGACCTCGGGCATCAGTATATGCCGGAGAATCTCATCAATCCTGTATCCGCGCTGACCGGCGAGACACCGACCATGAAGCCGGTCACAAACTGGTATTTCAAGCTGCGCGACTATGAGGAGCTGATGAAGGAATGGGTCGGCTCCATGCAGAAGGATAAGCGCATCCGGCCTGTTGTCTGCAAGACAATCTCCGAATTTCTCAAACCGCCGGTCATCTATATCAAGCGCGAATTTGAGGAAAAATATCTTTCGCTCAAAGAAAAAATGCCCGCGCATAATTATCTGGAAGAACCGAAAAAGCCTTCGTTTACCATTGAATTTGAAAAGCTGCCGGATTGCGACGAGGCCTGCCGCATTCTGACAGAAAACGGCATCCGCTACCGCACCGGAAAGACACTCGTGCCGTTCCGCCTGACCGGCAACATCGAATGGGGTGTGCCTGCGCCGGTTCTGGAGGGCGCCGAAGGTCTGACCGTCTGGGTCTGGCCGGAATCGCTCTGGGCACCGATCTCATTCACACAGGCGTATCTGGAATCGCAGGGGAGACCGCGTGAGGAATATAAGGATTACTGGTGCTCGAAGGATGCAACGGTTTATCAGTTCATCGGGCAGGATAATATTTATTTCTACGGTATTGCAGAGCCGGCTATGTGGATGGCGCAGCAATCTGCCGCAGAGAAAACCAGCAACCCGCCGGAGGGCGAGCTGCAAATGCCGGTGATCGTTGCGAATCACCATATTCTGTTCCTTGATAAGAAAGCATCCAGCTCCGGTGCGGTCAAGCCGCCGATGGCGGATGATCTGCTGAATCACTATACGCCGGAACAGCTCCGGATGCACTGGCTCGGTCTCGGCCTCGGTCAGCGTTCGGTCAGCTTCATGCCGAAGCCCTATAATCCCGATGCAGATCCGAATGAACAGGATCCGGTCATCAAGGACGGCCTGCTGCTCTCGAATGTGTATAACCGCATTATCCGCACGGCGTTCTATACCGCGCAGAAGCTCTTTGACGGCGTGCTGCCGGATGTCGCACCGGAGGAGAAATTCCTCGCAGATGCGAAAAAAGCAGTGCTGGAATATGAGCGGCATATGTCGAAATTCGCGTTTCATCAGTGTACCTATGTGTTGGACGGTTATATCCGCAATGCGAGCAAATATATGTCCCGCGTGCTGAAAGCGGATACTGAGGCCAATGAGGAATCTGCACAGGCGCTGAGCAATCTGTTCTATATGATCCGGATCGCGGCGGTGCTGCTGCACCCGATGGCGCCGTTCGGCACCGAGAAAATCCGTGAGTATTTGCAGACTGACGAGCGCATCTGGTCGTGGGATACCATTTTTGAGCCGGTCAGTTTCTTCACCGGTGCAAACCACAAGCTCAAATTCCTGCCGCCGCGCACCGATTTCTTTACGCGGCATGAATCGCAGTTTGCAGAAGCAGACGAAGCATGACGGTTATCATTCAGAGCGTTGTCAAGCTGCTGATTACAGCTTATCTGCTGTTTGGATTTTACACGCTGTTCTGCGGATTTGTGGAGAAAAACAGAAAGAAAAAAATCGTCGGCACGATTGTGCTGACCGTGCCGACGGTTTTGATTGCCGTTCTGATTATTGTGCTTTACCGGATGTACGGGGAATAAACGATTTATTCGAGCGGAGAGCCTCCGCAGGCAAATTGACACACAATAAATAATCCCCATACCAATGGTACAGGGATTCTGGTACGCCCGGTGCGATTCGAACGCATGACCTTCAGAGTCGGAGTCTGACACTCTATCCAGCTGAGCTACGGGCGCATATCAAAACTACCTTTCTATTATACCAGATATTGAAGATTTTTGCAAGCCCTTTTTTCAAATTTATGCGGTTTTCCGCTGATATTTCGTGAAAGGATGCAGACATGAATACATCTGAACAGAAAAAACGATCCGTCTATGTGGTCGTGACAAGAACCGGAACAGGTCCGGCTAAGGCGATCCGCCTGATCTCGCGGATGCCCTATACCCATGTTTCGCTTTCCGGCGATGCCTCTTTGCATCAGCTTTACAGCTTCTGCCGGAATTATACGAGAATCCCGCTGCCCGCAACATTTAATCTTGAAATGATCGGTGAGGGCACACTCGGTAAATTTGATAATATTCCGTGCGAGATCTATGAGGTGCCGCTCACAGAGGAGCAGTATGCGCATTATGAGTGCATGATCGAGCATTTTATCACCTGCCGCAAGCTGTATTCCTATAGTTTGCTCGGTTTGCTGCGCGTCAAGCTGCAAATTGAAAGTGAACTGCAAAATAAATTTGTATGTTCGCAATTTGTGGCGTATGTGCTCGAAGAATGCGGCGTAAAGCTGGAAAAACCGCCGTGCCTCTATTCTCCGGATGATCTGCGGTATATTCCCGATGCAAAGCTCGTCTATCGCGGTGAGCTGAATAAATATTATCACGATCAGAATGAAAATGAGCTTTCACCGGCAATGAGTTCTGCGGTATAATCCGCTGCCTGATCCGATAACACCGCAAGCCGGAGTATCAGCTTGCCGATGGACGGCGGCATTTGTTCCGCTGCTTTCATCGCTTCTGCGGTTTCCGGTGTCTGAATTTGGATTGTCCATTCTCCGCCGCCCAGCACGATTTCTGCGGTGCTTGCATCCGGCAGATCCTGATGCGTGATCTGCGCCAGTACCGGCTTTCCGCCGTATAGTGTCTGACGGGTCTGTTGTGCTGCTTTCAGCATCCCAAGACCGAATCCTACAACTGAAATGTAACCAAAGGCCGCGATCATCGCGGCCTTTTTTGTCCGCTTCTTCATTGAAATCCCTCCGTTTTTCCGCCTCGCTCCCGCAGCGGGGCAGATGTATCTTCGATGTATTTATATTGGGGCTCCACCCCCATTATGAATCCGCCGGAGGCACTTCTATCTCACTGCGGGGGTGAAGCGAGAAGGCGGATGGTTTCACTGAGAGAACGGCCGACAAGTTCGCCGGCATAACGCGCTTCCTCCAATGTATTTCCCTGCGAGCCGACTTCGATCAGCAGGCTGCCGGTTGTCAGCTCCTGATTGTATTTCCGGTAATCAAACAGGATCGGGCGGGTAAATCCGGGAAACATTGTTTCCGCTGTTTCCTGCAATCTGCACGCAAAATGAAAATTCTCGCGGTAATTCGGCATCCCCATTGTGCCGTCATCGCAGCCGGAAATAATCATAATTTGTGCGGCCTGTCTGCCGTCAATTTCTGTGACCGGTGCAATGACAGTATCCCCGTCCGAAATCGCATCACGGTGAATATCCAGTGCAATACAGATGCTCGGATACTGCGCAAGAATATTCTGCACGGTCACGGCGCTGTTGGCATAGGCTCCCGTCCAGACCGGATAATCGTGAAGCTCCCGCGCATGAACGACACCGATGCCGGCTGCTGCAAGCTGCTCTGCAATCGCATCTCCGACCATCACCATATTTTTATCCGGTTCGGTGCTGCGGAAGGTACAGTCTGCATCATAGTTTCCTGTTTTCGGTGAGACATAGCTTTCCGTCGTGTGCGTATGATAAATCAGAACCATCGGTGTACCGTCTGTTTTCAGGTCAAGCAGCGGCATTTTTTTGCTTTCCTCAAGCAGCTCTGAATTATTCCATGATGTTGTATTCCGCACCTGTCCGCCATTCGGAAGATCAAAAAAAACCGTACTGCTGAGCGAGCCGAAATGCCGGTCAACGATTTCTCCGCCGCTGCCGGATTTTGTTTCCTGATACAGTCTTGCGTGCCACATTGCTTTTGATCCGTCTGATTCGATATTGATGATATAATCATGATTTTTCGGCTGAACCGGCGGAGCAAACAGCTCCGGTTCGGTGCCGGATGTTTCCCGTATTTCGGTTTCGGTCTGCGGTGCGGTTGTACTTTCCGGAGACTGGATTTCCGAAACGGTGACCGCTGATGCAGGCAATTGACGGATGCCGATTTGGATATTCTGCATTTTTGGAATTGTCCTGTAGCCGCAAAGCATGACACAGGCGGTTGCACAGAGCAGGGTAATGCGGTTGAGTTGTTTATTCATGGTGACCTTCCTTTCTTATTATGCACGTTATGCTAATGCATATGCAGGAAAATCCGGAAAAATGAAAATGCTCCGGATTTCTCCGGAGCATTCTGTTTATGTCAGTTTTTCATATCGCCTGCAAATCTCTTTTGCAGCTTTTGTGATTTCATCCCGCAGTGACAGCGGCGTCAGTACCGTGACATATTTTCCATATTGCAGCGCCCAGTGCTGCATCGCTGTCGGATTGACATGAACCGTCACTGCCAGCTTTCCTGCTTCTGCCGGCGCAAGCTGAATCTCATTGCCGAACCAGTCCAGAATATCTCCGAGTATCTGTGCATCTGCAATGAACCGGATCTCCTCTTCGGCTCCGCTGTACATATATAGCTGCTCGGCCAGATTCTTCGGATAGCTTGCCTGTTCTTCCAGTTCGGAAATCGGAAGCCGCTCAAACTGTTCCAGAATACTGATCTCTGAAATGCGGTCAATGCGGTAATTGGAAAGCTGCCGGTACGGCTCTTTGCAGCAGATCAGATAATACCGTCCGTCCGAAACTGCAATTTCATATGGGCTGACCATGTATTCCCGCACGGTTCCGTCTTCCCGACAGCGCGGCAGCAATACCGGTTTGCAATGGGCGTCCAGATAATAACTGCCGTAGCGGAATTTCACCATGCGGTTTTTTTGCATCGCCTCGCAGAGAATCTCAACGGAGAACAGAAGCTGCTGCGCCGGCGGTGTGTGAAGATAGACGATCTGCCGTTTATCGGATTTGCAGAAATCCGGCCGTGCAAGATGCAGCAATTTGTTTGTCAGCAGTTCACGCTGTGTTTCGGGGATCGCCGGCATCCCTTCGATCAGATCACAAAGCAGCCGAAGCTCACTGACTTCAAACAGCGGTTCCAGATACCAGTCTGTGAGGATCAGATCTTCTGTGCCGTCCGAATGCTGACGGATATGCTGTTCGGCATACAGCGGAAAGCCTGCTGCTTTCAGTTCATCCAGATAGGATTTCAGTGTGCGGCGGTTGAGTGTCACATGAAACCGATCCTGCATCCGTTCCAGCAGCATCTGCTGCGACATCCGGTGCTGTGCATCTGTTTCTTCATGCAGGATCACCAGCAATTGAAATATGGCTCCGCCCTTCATTGTGCTGCCTCCGTGATCTGCGGCTCCTCCGGCAGCGGTTCGCTGACCGCTTTTTCATAGAGCTGATAGTTTGCATCAAAATCAACCGCCAGAACCATTTGTCCGTCCGGTGAGGTCTGATCGGAGAAGGTTCCGTCTGCGGGCAGCCGCAGCTTCTGCATATCATATGTAATCAGCTTTGTCGGCATTTGCAGTGAGAGCAGATACAGCTCTGCGGTCGTCATATTGGTTTTCAGTTCCGGCAGTGCATTGGAGAGAATTTTCGGGATTGCTGTCGGATTCGGGCGCTTGACTTTGTTGATGAGCAGATCAAGCACTTCGCGCTGACGCTCGGTGCGCTCAAAATCTGCATTGCCGACATACCGGATGCGCGCATAAGCAAGCGCCTGTTTGCCGTTGAGCAGAAATGTTCCGCCGCTCGGAAGAAAATCAGACATCGGATCATCACCCATAATGCCGTTGACTTCGCTTTGCAGAATAATATTGATTGCCTCTGCTTCGCTGTCGGATACTTCAACCTTCAAACCGCCGAACGCATCTGCAATATGGACAAATGCCCTGAAATTCACGCAGACATAATCATCGACCGGAATGCCGTAGTTGTTTGTTATGGTATCCATCAGCAGTGTCGGGCCGCCGTAGGCATATGCGGCATTGAGTTTGTTGGTTCCGTAATTCGGAATGCTGACATAGCTGTCGCGCATCAGAGATGTCATCGTCATGGAGTGATTGTGCTTGCTGAAGCTCATGAGGATCATTGTATCCGCACGGCCGACCTCGTTTTCACGGCTGTCCGTTCCGATAATCAGGATATTTCTGACAGCGGGATCCGGCTTATTTGCCATTTCGGAGAGCTGCCGCGTTCCGGTTTCTTCATATTCGAGCTTTTTGATTGCCATGAGCGCGACTGCGGAATACAGCCCGAAGATCACAACAGCCGCAATGAACAGCGACCAGAGTGCGCGCCGGAGACAGCTGTGCTTCCGTTTCTTTTTTCTTTTGACGGCTCGCTGCTTCGTTGGTTTTTCATCATAGTCATCAAATTCCGGCTGCCGGTACTGCTCCTGCGGCGGACGCCGGTAGGGCATGGATTTTCCGGTCTGCGGGAGCTGTTCCTGATAGGATGCGCGGCGGACAACTGCGTCTGCCGGATAGGGCTGCTGATGGGTACGCTGACGGGGTGCGCGTGACGGGCGGTTCTGCTGAATGCGCTGACGCTCCGGACGCTGCACCTGCCGCGGATCGTTCGGCGTGACCGGACGTGTCTGCGGGGCATTGTTCTGTACCGGCCGATGATACGGCTGCTGCGGCGGTTGCTGCGGCCGCGCATATTGTGCAAACGGGTCAACCGTTTCCGGAATGGGGATTTCTTTTGTATCTGAAAAGCGATCTGTGCTCATTCTCATCTTCCTTTTTCTTTGCTCTCAGTGCACACAAGGGCACTATATATATTATATCGCGTTGGGGGCGGAAAGTCAACAGCATTTCCAAACTGTATACATTTGCAATCGCTTTGTTACCGCTTTATCAGGGAAACCTTCATATTCCGGCGGCGGGGGAGATAAATCAAAGCAGGGGAGTGGTCTTTTAACCCCTCCCCTGCTCATTTTTCCGCGGTTTTCAGCCTGAAACTCCGCCAATGCGGATCATGCGCTGCATAACCGTTTTACGGACTGTATATCAATCAGTATGCTTCTCCGCGTGTGTTCAAGTGCTTATTCATGCTTGATTAGCTGGTTCATCCGGTTGACTTTGATCCGGACGGACATATAAATGATGAACCAGATGACCGCGAAAACTGCGACAAAGATCAGTGTGAAAACCGGAATACGGTTCAGCGGGATCCAGCCGTTCAGCAGATAAAAGCCGAGATAATCGAAATACAGCACGGACATCTGGATCAGTCCCGCAAATGATTTCGGCAGGTTTTCAATCTGATAAACAATTGAAATGCCCGCAGCGATAAATGCCATGAGCGTGGTTGAGATGATTCCCGTTACGACCTCGCGCACGGTCAGCTCGGTGATTGCGCCGGATGCATAAAGCGCTGCCCATACGATCGCTGTGATAACCGGTCCGCACCATGCGAACATTGCACCCCGCATCATAAAATTCTTCAGATTCTTTTTCATAATCCGTACCTCCTTTTCAGGTCTGAATAGCATCTTCTTGATATACATTCAACGTAGCCGGTCTGAAATACTGCATCGACCGCGCCGGAAAGCTGCACCTTGAATTTGGATATTTTCTTCCAGTTTGCGATCGCGGATTTGCTGATGCGTTCAAAATGATCCGGCAGGATCTGTTCCAGTTCATAGAGCCGTTTCCGGATCAGATACCGTTTGCAGTTCTGATAAACAGCGTATGTTTTTTCGTTTTCTACCGTAAAGCATTCGATCCCGCTGATCTCCAGCATTTTGATCTCGTCATCTATATATCCTGCGATTTGATCCGGCTGACTGTCCTGCTGAACCAGCCGCTCAATTTCGCAGATCAGCGGCGTTCGTGCATGAACATTTGCAACGATCTCCTCCTGACAGTTTTTGTCGATGAACAATTTGAAAATCATGTTTATCACCTCCGTGATCCGGTGTCTGTCTTTCCGCTCACCGGATTATCTGTATTATACACCGTTTGCGCCGGTTTGTCATAAAAAAACGGTATTCGGCAGAATCAGACCGGTAAACGGTAAAAAAACTGCCGGATTCGGGCTTTGCACGCAAAACCCTATCCGGCGAAACATTTTTATATGACTGCAAATGGAAAACACTTGTTTTGCTGCGGCGGGCATTGTTCCACGTGGAACATTCAGAGCGGTGCGCGCTTCATTTTTGCAAAGCGGCGCGGATATTGGGCGGGTGTTTCTGACTGCTTTTCCATGATAATCAGATGCTTCGGCTCCCCTTCCAGCTCATAGCGGATGGTATTCGCTGTGACAGCGCCGAGTGCAGCGGCAGCCGAATCAAAACGCTCTGCCTCCGGATCAAACTGCCGGCCTTTCATTGCAAACAGCCTGCCGCCCGTCCGCAGCATCGGAATGCCGAATTCGCAGAGCCATGAGCCGTTTGCCATTGCGCGTGATACGACAAAATCAAACTGATTCCGCAGCGCACTGCGTCCCAGTTCTTCAGCGCGTCCGCAGTATGTTTCTGCATGAATATCCAGCTTCGCAATCACACTGCGGCAGAATTCAATTTTCCGCAGCTCACTGTCCAGCATGGAAATTTCAAGCGCCGGATTCATAACAGCAAGCGGAATTGCGGGAATGCCGCCGCCTGTTCCGAGATCAATTCCCTTTCCCGCGGGAATGTATTTCAGCAGAAAAGCCGAATCAAGAAAATGCCTTGTCCAGATTTCTTCATCTGTTTTCAGTGCGGTGACGTTTTGATTCTCTGCCTCCGCGAGCAGAAGCTCCGCATAGGCTTGCAGTTTTTCATAGACTTCCGGCGAGATCGGCAGCCCGTTTCTTGCAAATAATTCCGCGCATTTTTCATACTGCATGATGATCGCCTCCCGCTTTGAGCCATGTGCGCAGAATCGAAATATCTGCGGGCGATACGCCGGATATTTTTGCAGCCGCGGCAAGATTTTCGGGCTGCTGCTTTGTCAGCTTTTCGATTGCTTCCGAGGAAAGGCCGTGAATTTCCGCATACCGGATTCCCTCATGCAGCCGGATCTTTTCAAGGTGCGCGAGACGTTCATTCTGCTGCGTCTGCCGTTCAATGTACTGCTCGTATTTGATGCGGTGACTCACTTCCGCCGTTTCTTCGCCTTGCAGCGCAAATGTGATCGGGATAACCTGCCTGATTTCTTCAAATTTCACCTGCGGGCGGCGGATCAGGTTTTCCAGATGTGCCGTATTTGTGATCGGTGATGTGCCGACTGCTTCCAGATAGGCATTGACCTGTTCCGGCCTGACTGCAGCAGCTTTGATCTGCGCGACTGCATCTGAAATGCGCTGCATTTTCTCATTGAATTTCTGCCATCTTTCATCCGGAATCAGCCCGTATTTGCGCCCGATCGGCGTCAGCCGCGCATCAGCATTGCTGTGCCGGAGCGAAAGCCGGTATTCACTGCGTGCTGTCATCATCCGGTATGGATCCTCGGTTCCCTTTGTAACTAGGTCATCAATGAGCGTCCCGATATAGGAGCTCTGCCGTGTCAATGAAAGCTCCTCTTGATTCAAAATGTACGCAGATGCGTTGATTCCGGCTATCAATCCCTGCGCGGCGGCTTCCTCATAGCCGGATGTTCCGTTGAATTGTCCCGCCGCATACAGCCCGTGGTATCCGCGAAAAGCCAGTGTGTGCAGCAGGCATTTGGGATTGATGCAGTCATATTCGATTGCATAAGCCGAACGCATGATCTCGATTTTCTCAAATCCCCGTACACTCCGCATCATCTGGATCTGCACATACTCCGGC
This sequence comes from Oscillospiraceae bacterium, assembly GCA_017540225.1. Taxonomy (GTDB): domain Bacteria; phylum Bacillota; class Clostridia; order Oscillospirales; family Ruminococcaceae; genus Firm-04. The sequence goes on from JAFYBM010000070.1 coordinate 14,067, forward strand.
AGCGACGTGCTGAAGCCTTGCAGATACATTTCGTCCGTGTTCAGTCCGGTCGGTTCAACGAAAATCTGATGCTTTTCGCGTGAAGCAAAGCGAATGACCTTGTCTTCGATCGACGGACAGTAGCGCGGCCCGATTCCGTGTATCACACCGCTGTAAAGCGGCGATTCTCCGATATTTTCACGAATGATCCGGTGCGTTTGCTCGTTTGTATTCGCAATATAGCAGACTGCATCATTTCTGAGGGCTTCCGTTTTCGGGAAGAATGAGAACGGCAGCGGATCAGCGTCTCCGGTCTGCGCTTGCAGCGCCGAATAATCAATGCTTCTCCGATGCACACGGCAGGGAGTTCCGGTTTTGAAGCGCCGCAGTGAGATGCCGTTCTTTTGCAGGCTTTCTGAGAGCTTCCGCGCCGGCAGACAGGCATCCGGTCCGCTTTCCAGCCCCGTTTTTCCAATGTAAACCATGCCGTTCAGGAATGTTCCTGAGCAGATGACCGCCGCCTTGCAGGGATACACTGCCCCGAACCGGTTTGTTACGCCGGTCACTTCCATGTTTTCGTTGAGCTGAATATCAGCGATTTCCGTCTGAATGATGTATAAATTCTTCGTATTTTCGCAGATTTTCTTCATGTATGTGTGATAGGCGCGCCGATCCTCCTGCGCACGGGGGCTGTGAACTGACACACCCTTGCTCAGGTTCAGCATCCGCATCTGGATGCAGCAGGCATCCCCTGCTTCGCCCATCACGCCTCCAAGCGCATCAATTTCCCGCACGAGGTGCCCCTTTGCACTGCCGCCGATTGACGGATTGCACGGCATATTCCCGATTTGGTCGAGTGAGATCGTAAACAGCGCAGTTTTGCAGCCCCGTTTTGCGGATGCAACCGCTGCTTCGATCCCTGCATGGCCTGCACCGATGACCGCGACATCAAATGAGACAATTTCAGGCATATTTCGCCCCTTTCTGCAAATGTTCCACGTGGAACATTCAGCGTTCTGTTGTTTCGGTGAAACTTGTTCCAGCCGATTGTTCCACGTGGAACATTCGGAGCTTTGTTGTTCCGTTGAAATGCGTTCCAATCAATTGTTCCACGTGGAACATTATTTACCGACACAAAATTTTGAGAAAACACCCTGAATGACGTCCTCTGTGTAGTCGAGACCGTCAAGCTCGCGCAACGCACGAACCGCCTCCTCAATCTCCGCATAGATCAAATCAAGCTCCTGCATGGCAGCAAGAAGCTCTGTTGCGCGGAAAATCGCAGTATTTGCGCGCAAAATCAAGTGATACTGACGTTCATTCATAATGACGGGCTGATTTGAATAGCATCCTTCTGCAAATAATTGATGCAGGATTTCGCCAAAATCCGACAGCGCGTTTTCATCGTGTGCGGAGAGAGGATAAACAGGCAAACCGAGCTGCGGCGGTGCCGCACAGTCCAGATCTGTTTTGTTCCACAGAATTGCGAGCTTGCGGCCTGCACATTCCTTGAGTATTTTTTGATCCTCCTCTGTGATGCCGATGCTTGCATCAATCACATACAGAACCAGATCGGACTGCTCCAGCGTCTCATATGCCTGCGAAATGCCGATGGTTTCAATGGCATTTCCGGTTTCTCGAAGCCCCGCGGTATCTGATAAAAGCAACGTAAAATCGCTGATTTTCACTTGTTCTGTGATGACATCGCGGGTTGTGCCGGCGATTTCCGTGACAATACTGCGCTGCATTCCGCAAAGCAGATTCATGATAGAGGATTTTCCGGCATTTGGTCTGCCGAGCAAAACGGTGCGGATTCCTTCGCGCAGCACACGGCCGTTCTGATAGTTTTCAGCCATATTTTCAAGCTGTTTCTGGATTTTTAGCAGGGATTCATGCAGCGTACTGCGTTCCAGTTCCTCCGGAAATTCCTCCGCGTCGTCCAGCCAGTAGGCAAAAGCTGACATCAGATCAATCAATTCCTCGCTGACTGCGGTCATCAGCTTGCTGAGCTTTCCTTCTTTGGCGAGATTTGCCTGCCGAAGCGCGGCTTCGCCGTCTGCCTGAATGATACTCATAACCGCTTCAGCCTGCGATAGTGTCATCTTGCCGTTTAAGAACGCACGTTCGGTAAATTCGCCGGCAGCAGCCTGTTCGGCGCCATGCTGAAAGAGCAGAGACAGGATCCGTTTTGAAATATAAAGTCCGCCGTGACAGGTGATCTCAACCGTATCCTCGCCGGTGAAGCTGTGCGGCGCACGAAATACCGTCAGAACAACATCGTCAACCGGTTCATCTGCGTCGTATATGTGGCCGTAGGCACAGGAATAACCGCGCATTTGCGTTGTTTTTATGTCTCCGGCCGGTCGGAATACCGCATCGGCAACCGTTACGGCATTTTCACCTGAAATCCGGATCATTGCGATGCCGCCGACGGCATTCGGCGTTGAAATTGCAGCGATAGTACTCATATTTTTCCTCAAAAAAAGGGCGGCACAAACGGCCGCCCTTGCGTTCAGATATCAATTTTGCCGTAAACACCGGCGTTCAGTGAATCCTCCGGCTTCGGACGTTTATAGTCTTTTTCAAAGCTGGTCGAGAGATCCAGCTTGCGCGGGCCTTCGCCGTGCGGTCTGCGGTCGCGGCGGTCACGGTCATTGCGTCTGCCGCCTCTGCGGTCATTCCGGTCAAATTTGCGCTCGCGGAAGCCGCGTGCATTGCGGTCATCGCGCTTGTATTCCGGCGCGGAATCGTTCGTGATGATGACCTTGCGGTTCGGCTCCTCACCGGAGGAATGGGACGAAACGCCCTCAATCTCGGTGACAGCAGAGTGAATAATGCGGCGCTCATAGGGGTTCATCGGCTCAAGCGCAACGCTTCTGCCGGTGCGAAGCACGCTCTTGCTGATGCGCTGTGCAAGCTCCTGAAGCGCTTTTCTGCGCTTTGCGCGGTAGCCGCAGGTGTCGATCGTCAGGCGGACATAATCCTTATCTCCGCGGTTTGCAACCATCGAAGTGAGATATTGAAGCGCATCCAGCGTATCGCCGCGGCGGCCGATCAGAGAACCGGCGCCTTCGCCCTCCAGTGTAAAGAGAATGCCGTTATCGAGGCTGCCCTGACAGGTGACATCCGGTGCGAGCTGTGCAAGCACCTGCTTGAGATAGGCTGCGCCAAGCTCCATTTTTTCGAGCTTGATATCTTCCGGTACGCTTGTTTCTTCTTCTTTTTCGTCAGATTCCTCTGCTGCGGGCGCTTCAATTTCTGCGGGAATTGAAGCAGCAGCCGGTTCTTCCGCTGTCACGACAGGCTCTTCCGCGATTTCAGCAGGTTCTTCCGCATTGGCTTCGGCCGGTTCATAGCTTGCCTCTACGCGGTATTCTTCCTTTTTACCGAAAAGTCCGCCGAGAATGGAGCGCTTCGGCTCCTCGAGAATCTGAAAGCTGATCTCAGAGACAGACACGCCGAATGCTTCAGCGGCCTTCTGTTTCGCTTCTTCAAGCGTGGGTGCGGTGAAAATCTCAGTCATTTCGGGATTTTCTCCTTTCGTTAATATTCGGAGCATTACTCTTTGTCGGCGTCCGGTGAATCTGCGCCTGCGCTTTCATCAAGACTGTCTCCGTATTTCAAAGCAGAGCGTTTTCTCGCTGCTTCAATGAGTGCTTTTTCGTATTCTGCACGCTCCTTGCGGGACATACCGTCATCGCCGTCGGTATAGCGTGTGCGGTTGGCATCCGGTCTTGCCGTGCCGTTCTGCTCCGCCTGATACTTCTGGGACTCTTCCATCATACGCTGCATCCATGAAGGACCTTTTGCGATCTGCTTTTGTTTCTCTTTTTCATTGATTGCGGCGAGCCGTTCGCCGGAAAGATAGCGGTAAAGTCCGATCTGCACAGCCAGACCGAGAATGCTGTTGACAAGCCAGTAGAAGCTCAGGCCGGCCGGCACGCTCATGCCGATCCAGATGGTCAGCAGCGGGCTTGTATAGAGCATAATGTTCATGGCACCCATCTGCTGTGCGGCAGCGGGATTGGATTTTCTGCTGTGCTTCTGCGTAACGATTGTCATAACAAGCTGAATGAGCGCCGAGAGCACCGGCAGCACAATCAGCATGACGGCGGTAAAGCTCCAGCCGTTTTCGGGGTGCAGACTCGGCGTACCTGCGAGATCGAAGCCGAGAAAATTGAATTTGAATTCTGCGAGCTTGTCCGTAAAGCCGCTCAGGGAGCTGAAAATTTCCGGATCTGATTTTGCATAGCGGAGCATCAGCAGCTCGGGACGGGCATTTACGAATTTTTCAGCTTTTTCAGCTGTTTCATAGATATTCTGATTGATGAGCCACTGACTCAGCAGACCTTTTGCTTCTGTCAGCTGATCTGCCGGCAGCCGCAGGATATAAGTCAGCGGACGCAGCACGACCTGATAAACACCGAGAATCAGAATCATTGTGAGCATGGAGCCGAGACAGCCTGCTGTCGGATTGATGCCTTCCTCCTGAAAGAGCTTGTTCTGCTCCTCCTGAAAGCGCTGCTGATTATTTGCAAAGGATTTGCGCAGCTTTTCGATTTTCGGAGCCAGAAGTCCCTGCCGCGCCTGATTGACCTGTGTTTTATAGGTTGCGGGCATTGTCAGCAGCTTGACGATCAGCGCAAAAATGATAATGCAGATTCCATAGTTGGGGATGATCTGATAAATCAGATACATCAGCCAGCCGAAGAGTTTTGCAATAAGACTCAATGTAAGGTTGCCTCCGTTCAGTGTTTCGGGCGGTATTTTGCCGGTCTGCCGTACCATTTTGTACGGGCGGCAAGCAGCCAGTTATATTCGAGTGCATGACGCTGTGCGGGTGAAAGCGGATCGGGCTGCGGGATTTTATGCCGGCCGAACAGATCAAACTGCAGCGGAACGGGATCCCAGCCGCCCTTTGAGAAGGGATTGCACCGCAGGATACGCAGTGTGCCGAGCCAGATGCCGGGCAGGACGCCGAAGCGTTCGATTGCCTGCACCGCATAACGGGAACAGCTCGGGCGGTAACGGCAGACTGCCGGAAAATGCGGCGAAATATGCCGCTGATAAAAGTGAATCGGTGCAATAAACAAACGCCGCAGCAGCTTCATATGCTTTTTTCGGGTTTTGCGCCCTGTTTCTTTGCATGATATTTCGGATTCGGCGCGCAGGGGATTCTGCCGCTGCTGACGCCGCTGCAATGCTTTACGCCGCCCGTGCAGAACCGCTCCGTCAGAATGACAGCGGACTGCCGGGGCAGAGTGCTGCGTGCCACAACCACAAGATCCAGCCCGATGGGAAGCATCGGTTCTGCGGCAGCATAGGCTGCACGGATGATGCGTTTGGCGCGGTTGCGTCTGACGGCATTGCCGATTTTTTTGCCTGCGGTGATGCCGAGGCGGTTATAGGGCAGATTGTTCGGCCGCACATAAAGCAGCGCACTGCCCAGCGAACAGAACGCGCCGCTGCGGTAGAGCCGCTGAAAATCGGTGTTCCGGTTCATTTTCTGCGTAAAAAGCATCAGTTACCTCATAACATAGTAAAAAAGGACCACAAATCATTGTGGCCCTCTTACTTGCGTATCGGATCAGTAGGTCAGCTTTGCACGACCCTTTGCACGGCGGCGAGCCAGAACCTTGCGACCGTTTGTGGTTGCCATACGCTTCCGGAAGCCATGCTCCATCTTACGGTGCCGCTTCTTCGGCTGATATGTTCTCTTCATGGAAATCGTCACTCCTTTTCTTTTGTATCATCATGTGCCTCCAAACAGAAACGGAGTTCAGAGAGCAGCGGATTACAGATTTTCGGGGCAGTCACACTGTTTGCCTCACAATCATATGACAAACGGGCAAAGATACCCCTGCAAGGTTTGATTATACAGGAAAAACAGCGAAAAGTCAAGTGCCTGCGCGGAGATTTGTGTACCCTGCCGAAAAACCAAGTTTCATTCATGCCGGAAATATACAATTATCCCCGTATCCCCGCGCAAGGGCATATGCCGGAACAGAACGGCGCTTCCGGTGCGCTTAATCTCCGAAGGAAACGCCGATCTTTTTGGCGGTGACGACGAGCTGATCCTTCGGGCTGACGAACTTTGTCAGGCCGGCAATATCCTCGAGCTTATTTGCCGTAACCTTACCGTTGACCATTGCGACGGTGCGGCCGTATTTTTCCTTTGAGATGAGCTGTGCGGCATGGACGCCGAATTTCGTTGCGAGAATGCGGTCATATGCAGAGGGCGAGCCGCCGCGCAGCATATGTCCCGGAACACAGACGCGGGTATCAATACCGGTTGCAGCCTGCACCTGTGCGGCAATGCGGCCGGTCGCGGTGAGAATGCCGGCTTCTTCGCGCTTTCTGGCACGATCCTTCTTTTTGAGCTTTGCCTCGTCCTTATCGAACGCGCCCTCCGCAACGGCAAGGATCGAGAACGATTTTCCGCTTGCGGCACGCTTCATGACCGCATCGCAGACCTTGTCGATGTCATAGGGGATCTCGGGGATCAGGATAATATCCGCGCCGCCCGCGATTCCGGCATTGAGCGCGAGCCAGCCGGCCTTGTTGCCCATGATCTCGCAGACGAGGATGCGGCTGTGGGAGGCAGCGGTTGTATGCAGGCGGTCGATCGCGTCTGTTGCGGTATCAACGGCGGTGTGGAAGCCGAAGGTAACGTCCGTGCCGTAAATGTCGTTATCAATGGTTTTGGGCAGTCCGATGACATTCAGCCCCTCCTGCGCAAGCAGATGCGAGGTTTTGTGGGTGCCGTTGCCGCCGAGTGTCAGCAGGCAGTCGAGCTTCTGCTTCTTGTAGGTCTCGACCATATTCTTGACCTTGTCCACATTGTCATCACCGATGACGGTCATCATCTTGAACGGCTGACGCTTGGTGCCGAGGATGGTGCCGCCCTGCGTGAGGATGCCGGAAAACTCATTCGGCTGCATGACGCGGCACATATTATGGATGAGGCCGTAGTAGCCGTTGGAGATGCCGATGATCTCGACATTGTCTTCGCCCATCAGCTCGAAGCAGGCTTTTGCCACGCCGCGGATGGTTGCGTTGAGGCCGGGGCAGTCGCCGCCGGAGGTGAGGATACCGATACGCTTTTTCATAGTTTTTCTTCCTTTCGTTATTGAATCGGATGTGTATTCAGGCTGAATTACGGCTGCGGCAGTGTGTCAGCCGGCGGATCATTTTTCAGTGCATCAAATTTCTCTTTCATCGTCGGGTTTTTTCTTGTCAGCTTCTTGATTGTCAGGTCCTCTGCCTTGCTGTTTGCAAGACGGAGATTATTCTCCGATGAAAGCAGATTTTCCTTGATCTTCCGCAGATGGTCGATCGTCTTGTCGATTTCGTCGATCGCCGTGCCGAATTTTTTGGATGCAAGCTCA
>JAFYBM010000071.1 GCA_017540225.1 Oscillospiraceae bacterium
ACGGACGCTCATACACCGGAGCTGTATTCGATCATGGGCGATCTGACCGGCTTTGCGCACCTTGATGCAAATATCCGGCCGGATGACGCACACTTCATGAACAACGGCGTCGCCAATGACCTTGCGGCTGCATGGGCGGCAGGCAATATCGCGGCATATACCTGCGACAACAAAAAATCCCCGCTCGTAATCACAACAGACGGCGGCGCGACATGGAATCCCGCACCGAAGCTGCCCGAACGCAGCACCGGCGGCACCGTTGCACTGACAAAGGACGGCTCTGCGCTGTTCTGGGTGCCGGGTACGCTCGGCGCACAGGTTTACTTCACGACCGACCTCGGCACAACATGGTATAAGCCGAACGGACTCGGGCGCGGCGCAGTCATCTATCCGGATAAACTCGAGGATAACATTGTCTATGCGATTTGCAGCGGCAGCATCTATCTCTCGAAGGACAGCGGCGTCAATTTTGCCCCGACAGGCCTGACCGTCTCCGAAAACAGCGAGCTTGTCCCCGTCATGGATCAGAAGGGCGCCGTCTGGATCCGCTCCGGCACCGGCATCGGCTATTCCGAAGACTACGCATCTACCGTTGATTTCATCAAGGGCGTATCCGCAAACGCGATGGGCGCCGGAAAATCAAAGGAGGAGCTCGGCACCATGCCGCTCTATTTCATGGGCGAAGCAAACGGACTGGGCAGCGGCATCTATATGACCGAAGATCACGGCAGACATTTCAGCAAGCTCACAACAGAAAAAGACGGCTTCGGCAATCTCACGCCCTCCATCACCGGCGACGCCTCAACCTACGGCAAATTCTATTTCGCAACAAACGGCCGCGGCATTGTGCTCGGTCAGGTCACTCCGTAACCCGCCTCCGCTGACACCGGCGCGGGGAACGGAATCATGAGAGAGAAGAAAGGAAACAAGCGCGTGACAAATCAGAAAAAGAAGATTCAATGGCTGATTCTGCTCAGTCTGCTTCTGGCGGCGGCAATTTTCGCCACACTGGTCATATCCGGCACAGTCTGGTTCAATATGCCGTCCAAAACAAAATACCCTGTCCGCGGCGTTGATGCCTCACACTATCAGGGACAGATGAACTGGGAGCGCATCGCGGAGCAGGGGATCACCTTCGCATTTCTCAAAGCAACCGAAGGCTCCGGCACCGTCGATGACTGCTTTGCGCAGAACTGGGAAAATGCCCGTGCAGCCGGCCTCTATGTCGGCGCCTACCACTTTTTCAGCTTCGACAGCTCCGCGGCAACACAGGCAGAGAATTACTGCGCCGTTGTGCCCGATGTCGAAGATGCGCTGCCGCCCGTCATTGATCTGGAATTTTACCGCTCCGATAATCTGCCGGACGCGAATGCGGTCAGGGAAAGCCTGCGCATCCTGCTGATGAAAATGCGCGGCGTCTACGGCAAAAAGCCGATCATCTATACCACAAAAGCCTGCTGGGAGGCCTATCTTGAAGGCTCCGATCTGGATTATACGCTCTGGATCCGCAGCATTTTCACATCGCCCTCGCATGATTTTTCGCAGAGCTGGACATTCTGGCAGTATAACCCGCGCGGAATGCTCGACGGCTATACCGGCGGCGATGTCCGCATTGATCTCAATGTATTCCGCGGAACAGAGGCGGATTTCCGCAATTTCGCAGGATATGACCCGAAAGGAGCCCTGTCATGAGAGTCATCACCGGAACGGCACGCGGCCGGAAGCTCCTCACGCCGGAGGGGCTGGATACCCGCCCGACGACCGACAAGGTCAAGGAGGCGGTCTGCTCGGCGCTGCAATTTGATTTCCCCGGCGCTAATGTGCTCGATCTCTTTGCCGGCAGCGGACAGATGGGCATTGAAGCGCTCAGCAGAGGCGCAAGACGCGCTACCTTTATCGACGCGGATAACCGCGCCCTCTCCTGCATCAGGCAGAATGTCAAAGCCTGCGGCTTCGCGGATATTGCGGCCGTTCTGAAATCCGATGCGGTCAGCTTTTTGCAGCGAACCGGCGAACGCTTTGACATTGCCTTCCTCGATCCGCCCTACCGGCATGATATTCTGCCGCAAATTCTGCCGATTCTCGCGGAAAAAATGCAAAAAAACGGCATAATCGTCTGTGAACATGAGCCGGAATGCAAATTATCGCAAAGAATTCTGAATTTTGACTTGCAAAAGCAGAAAAAATATGGTAAAATAATGATAAGTGTTTTCCGGAATCCGGAGGAGGAAACAGAATGAAGCCGCCCTATCTGAATCTGACCGGTGAAAAACTGCTGCGCTCGATCAGGCGCACAGAGATTATCCGCATCATTCTGAACAGTCTGCTTCTGCTGTTTTTCACTGTGTTTTTCAGCTATATCGGATATGAACTGATCCGGACGCTGCCGGATTCGTGGTTTTTCCTCTTTACAGCGCCGGCGTGGATCCTCGCGTTCTGGTTTCCGATCAAGGCGATCAAACGGCATACACTGGCCGCCCGCAGCGGCAGCCTCAACGATGTGTTCACAAAATACGGCAGTCCGGAGGAAATCGCAGAAGTGCTTGCGAATCCGGAGAATGTTCAGGCGCTCAAAACAAGAAATATCATTGTCACAAAGGAATATTTCATGAAGCGGGGGGATTACCTCACTTACATCCCGCTCCGCGAAATCGCGCATATCTCTGTTTCGCGCACCTACGGCAAGCACGCGCATCTTGTGATGACCGTTCAGCCGCGGGACGGCGAATCCCGCAGATATCAGGTCAGTCAGCCGCTGATGCTGGCAAGCCTGAGCAGGCAGATCGAAATGCTCAGTGAGGATCTGAAAAATCACATGACATTCTATGCGCCGGAATGCAGCATCACATCCGCTCCGTGGTAAGCAGCCGGCCGCCGCAATGAAAGGACAATACAATGAGTGAAAAAAGACGCCGCGTTGCGGTCTGTCCCGGCAGCTTCGATCCGGTTACATACGGTCATCTGGATATTATCAGCAGAGCCTCAAAGCTCTTTGACAAGGTGATCGTACTGGTATCCGCAAATCTCGATAAAAAGCCCTCATTTACACTGACAGAGCGCCTGCTGATGATCGAACAGGTCACAACGGGCTTTGATAATATCGTGATCGACATTCTGGAGGATGAGCTGCTCGCGGATTATGTCCGCAGAGTCGGCGCGGATGCGATTGTCAAGGGCCTGCGTGCCGTCACGGATTTTGAATATGAATTCCAGATGGCGCTCGGCAATAAAAAGCTCTGCCCGGAGGCAGAGACCGTATTCCTGACAACCGCAGCCGAGAATATGTATCTCAGCTCCAGTATTGTCAAACAGATCGCCATTCTGGGCGGTGACATCAGCAGCTTCGTTCCGCCTGAAATTCAGCCGGCCATTCTCGAACGGCTGCGCAAGAAAAAGCCTGATTCACCGAACGGTGCCGCTGCGACCGCGCAGGAGCTCCGTCAGGTGCAGCAATTTGCAAATGCAATCAGAAAGGAAGAATCAGAATGAGTGTATTTGACATCCTTGACGAAATGGATGACCTGCTGGATAATGCGAAAGCATTTCCGCTCGCCGCGCACAAGATCGTTGTGGACGGCGACCGCTTCCGCGAGCTGGTCAATGACATCCGTCTCAATATGCCGAAGGAGATGAAGCGGGCACAGACCATCGACTATGACTGCGACCGCATCATGAAGGAAGCGCAGGCAAACGCCGAAACCATCATCCGGAGCGCGGAGGACCGCGCAAAGGCACTGGTCTCCGAAAATTCGATCGTTGCCGAGGCGAAAAAGCGTGCCCATGAGATCCTTGCAAAGACCAAAACCAAATGTGAGGATACCAAGAGCGCAACATCCAATTATGTACTGCAATCCCTGACCGCAACTGAGGCCAATCTGAACACACTGCTTCAGGATATCCGGAAAGAAAAGAGCAATTGGGAAAAATAAGCAAACCGGCACGCTCCCTGCTGATTTTTGCGGTGCTTTCGCTGCTCTGGATGGGCGTGATCTACGCCTTTTCGGCGCGAAACAGCATGGATTCCGCGGCGATGAGCGGAAAGCTGCTGCGGAAGCTGCTTTCGGTTCTGGTGCCGAAATGGCAGGAGATGGCGGCAGGGGAGCAGGCAGCGCTGATCAGGCGGCTGCACCGCGGCTTCCGGAAGCTCGGGCATTTCTCGGAATATGCGGTTCTCGGGCTGCTGCTGACCGAAACGGTACACGCTTTGCTGATACAAACAAGCCGGCTGACACTTCCGAAAGCGGAGGTATGGCTGCCGGCGCTTTTGTCGTTGTTATATGCGGCAGGAGATGAGTTTCATCAGCGGTTTGTTTCGGGACGCAGCGGGGAGCTGCGGGATGTCGGCATTGACTTTGCCGGCGCCTGCTTCGGAATCGGTATATTTTTTGCAGGTTCAGCAATCATTCAGAGGATCAGGATACATAAAAAGAAAAGCAGGCCGCAGGAAAATGAATGAAATGCGGCCTGCTTTTTTCCGGCAAAAAACCGGATGCCCTCCGGCATCCGGTCTTTCTGTTTCATGCGGTTAAACCGTGAAAAATCTCTGATTTGCCTCAAAGACATCGTGCGGCTTGATCTCCTGATAGCCCGTTACGTCATCCGGCAGGCTCAGATTCGGTGCGTCGATCATCGCCGTCATCGGCTCCGGACAGAAGTATCCGTTGAAGCCCTTGTCATTCCAGATGATCCAGAATTTATATTCCTGCGATACCTCATAGCAGATCTTGTGGCCGCTCGGCTCATCCTCGACAACCACGCCGTAAAAGGCCTGATCGCCCAGCTTGCCCCATTCCGCCTGATACATATCATTATCCAGATTCTGAAGCACCGGACACTTTGTTCCGTTCTTGTATTCCAGATCGGAGAGCTTCAGATCCAGCAGCCGTTCTGTCGGCAGGCAGCGCTCATTCAGCTCGCAGCGCTTGCCGATCGGCACCATCAGCCGCATATCCTCCGGCTTTGCACCGTCCAGAAACGGCGCCTGAATCGTGGTATGTGTCGCAACGGAGATCGGCAGCGCCTTCTCCGAAAGATTTGTGATCGAAATTTTATGCTCCAGACCGTATTCGCTGAGCGTAAAGGTCAGCTCCGCACGGAATTTCAGCGGGAGATACTGGAAAAACGGATCGTTTTCATCGTAATCGTAGCAGGTTTTGACGACTGCGCAGTTTTCATCGGCATGATGCGAAACAACCTGATGCACGCGCTTATGCAGGAAACCGTGAATATGGTTGAGATAGGGTGCCGGCTCATTCACGGGAAGCTGATAAACCGCATCCGAGGTTTTGAGGATACCGTCAGCAAACCGGTTCGGGAAATAGAGGGTCGGGAGGCCCCAGACCTCTGCGGACTGCCGGATGGTTTCAGCGGTATTATCGGGATTGAAGCGGAACACGTCAATTTTATTTTTCACATCGCGCAGACGAATCACATTCGAGCCGATCTCATATGCTATGTAAGCCTCATATCCGCCAGCCGAAAGCATAATGCAGGGCGTGCCGTTGAGGGTCGTTTGCTGTGTCTTGTTCATTGTTACAGTATCCTCCTTTTTGTTTTACCATTGCAGAGTATATACATATATTCTTTTTCATCTATTAAGTATAGCATATTTTCCTCAAAAACGCAAGCCAAAAGCAACATTTTGTCAATCTGTACGAATCTTTTTCGGATTTTTGGGCATAACGCGAACGGGAATCTGTCGAATCCAGCCGCAAAAAAGCCCTCTGCCGCCGAAGCATTTCGGCAGCAGAGGGTGTCTGAGGGGGAGGAGGGATTCTTATGCCTCCAGCCGCGCCGGAGAACGGTCGCGGAACAGGAATGAAATACACCAGACAGCGGAAAGCGCTACCAAAATGTAGATCAGTCTGCTCACGATGGAAGCGGCGCCGCCGAACATCCATGCAACAAGATCCAGTTCAAAGATTCCGACAAGCCCCCAGTTGATTCCGCCGATGACCAGCAGAATCAGAGCCAGCTTATCCCACATTACAGATTTCCTCTTTTCGTGGCTATTGCAGCGCAGGTCAGAACGAAATGCGCTGCATTTTTTTGCTGCACAGGGGTTGTTCTGCGGCGCTGCGAAGGTAGTATATGCGGGATGCGCAGTAATATTCAGAATTTTTCTGGAAAAAAGAGGGTTTGGGCGGTATATATTTTTCATTTTTCTTTTTCATTTTTTCATTCTTAAAATTTTGGGTGCAAAAAACAATAATCCCTTTCTTATATCAATGCTCCGGTTTTATTCGGTCATCGTCAAAATTCGGGGGTGACAACCCAAGAGGACAGGGGGAAAGCGCCGCTAGCGGCTTATTCCCCCTATCCCCTTAGGTTTTCGCCCCCGCGCCCCCGCTTTCCTGATCCCTTGACCCCCTTAGCTCCGCGCACCCGAAAAACCGTTCAGACCAAAACAGAAGCGGAGCCCAGGGGGGATGGGGAATGAGGAAAGAGAGTGCAGAGGGAAAACCGAAAGGGGGAAGGGGGGATCTGAGCGCAAGCGATGACACCCCTTCCCTCTTTGGGTTGTCCCTTTGCCATGCAGCAGCCCGCCGCGGTTTGTGTAATGTGCTAGAGGTTGTCTTGGAAAATTGGTGAAAATAGCGGCTTGTTTTTTTGTGCAAGTTGTGCTATAATAATCATATATCTGTCTTACAGTCGCAGATATCCTCACTATAGAATGCAATTCTGCAAAAAAGGAGCGAAACACATGAAACAGTTTGGTCACTTCGATGACGAACGCAAGGAATACGTCATCCAGTCCCCGCAGACGCCCTATCCGTGGATCAATTACCTCGGCACACAGGCGTTTTTCTCCCTGATCTCCAATACAGCAGGCGGCTACAGCTTCTATAAGGATGCCCGTCTTCGCCGTATCACCCGCTATCGCTATAACAACGTCCCGATCGACATGGGCGGCAGATACTTCTACATCAAAGAGGGCGAAACCGTCTGGAACCCCGGCTGGTCCCCCTGCAAAACACCCCTCGATTTCTATGAGTGCCGCCACGGTATGGGCTATACCGTCATCACCGGTCAGAAAAATGACCTGAAAGCAGAGGTCACATTCTTCGTTCCGCAGAATTATGACGGCGAAGTGCAGCAGCTCGTTCTCACAAACCAGAGCAGCGCCGCAAAATCCTTCAAGCTCTTTTCATTCGCAGAATGGTGCCTCTGGGATGCACAGGATGACTGCACAAACTTCCAGAGAAACTTCTCGACCGGCCGTGTGGAAATCGAAGGCTCAACCCTCTACCACAAGACCGAATACCGCGACAGACGCGACCATTTCGCATTCTATACCGTCAATGATTCCATCGACGGCTTCGATACCGACCGCGATTCCTTCATCGGTCTCTATAACGGCTTCGGTGATCCGCAGGCCGTCACAAACGGCAAAACCTCCAATTCCGTCGCAGACGGCTGGTCCCCGATCGCTGCGCATTACAAGGAGATCACCCTCCAGCCCGGCGAGAGCAAAACCCTCGTCTTTATCCTCGGCTACTGCGAAATGCCTGCCGACCAGAAATTTGAGGCGGACGGCGTGACCATCAACAAGGTCAAGGCACACGCTATGATCGAAAAGTACAACACGCCCGAAAAGGTCGCCGCCGGCATGGCTGAGCTGCGCGCCGCTTGGGACAAGCTCCTCGGCATCATCAATGTCAATACCTCGGATGACAAGGTCAACCGCATGGTCAATATCTGGAATC
>JAFYBM010000072.1 GCA_017540225.1 Oscillospiraceae bacterium
ACGATCGCATCCGCCGACCAGATCATTCTGATCAATAACGGCACAGTTGAAGCGGCGGGCACGCAGGAGGAATTGCTCGCAGATTCGCCGCTTTACCGGCAGATGTGGGAAGCACATACGGCAGTCAGGGAGGGTGCATGATGTTTACAACATTGAAACGCTTTTTTGATTTTTGCAACGTGGAGGACCGCAAAAAGCTGTATCTGGCGATCGCGCTCGGCACGGTCAAGGCGGTCTTTGCGGCACTGCGCATTTCGGCGATCGGCGTGATCGTCATGGGCATTCTGGACGGGAATATGACGAACAAACACATCTGGGCTGCGGTTGCAATTCTTGCGGCATCGGTGCTCGGGCAGCTGCTCATCAACCTGAAAACGACGATGCTGCAGACCGAAGCGGGCTATCATTCCTGCTCAAACAAGCGCATTGAGATCGCGGAGCATCTGCGCTATCTGCCGATGGGCTATTTCAATGACAACAGCCTCGGTCATATCACCAGCGTGACAACAAACACAATGGAGGCACTCTCGGATGTGGCGACACGCGTCGTGATGCTGACGACACAGGGCATTCTGACAACATTTGTGATCACGGTGTTTGTATTCTGCTTTGACCGGCGCATCGGGCTTCTGCTGACGGCGGGCGTCGCGGTCTATGCGCTTGTCAATGCGGCGATGCAGAGAGCCACACGCAGGGGCGCACCCGCGCAGCAGAAAGCAAACCGTGATCTTGTTGCCGCAGTCATCGAGTTCATTCAGGGTATCGCGGAGGTCAAAAATTATAACCTCGTCAGCAGCCGTGCCAAGAAGCTTGAAGCGGCGATCAGGGCGAAGCAGAACGGCGACACGCACCTTGAATTTGACGTCATTCCGTACATTACCCTGCAGGAGATCGTCACGAAAATGACCGGCGTTCTGATGTGCGCGGCATCCGTGTATTTCTATATCAACGGCAGCATGTCGCTGCTTTACTGCATCATGATGACGATCAGCTCGTTCATGATCTATGAGAGCCTTGACATCATGGCAGGCTTTTCCGCGCTGATCCGCAGCGTTTCGGTCTGTGTTGATCAGGCAAATGAGATCCTCTCCATTCCGGAAATGGATATTGACGGCGCAGAGATCACGCCTGCAAATCATAATATCGAGCTGAAAAACATTTCATTTGCGTATGAAAACAGAACGATCATTGACGGCGTTGACCTGAAAATACCCGAGAAAACCACAACGGCGATCGTCGGGCCGTCCGGCGGCGGCAAGACCACGCTGACCAGTCTCATGGCGCGGTTCTGGGACGTGAAAAGCGGCGAGGTGCTGCTCGGCGGGAAAAATGTGAAGGACTACAGCTTTGACAGCCTGATGCGGAATTTCAGCTTTGTGTTCCAGCGGGTGTATCTGTTTGAGGACACGATCGCGAATAATATCCGTTTCGGCGAGCCGGATGCACCGATGAAAAAGGTCATCGAAGCTGCGAAAAAGGCGCGCTGCCACGACTTCATCATGAGCCTGCCGGACGGCTATGATACCGTGATCGGCGAGGGGGGCGCAAGTCTCTCCGGCGGCGAAAAGCAGCGCATTTCCATTGCAAGAGCGATCATGAAGGATTCGCCGATCATCATTCTGGACGAAGCAACTGCCAATGTGGACCCCGAAAATGAAGCGGAACTGACAAAGGCGATCGAAGAACTGACGAAAGAAAAAACGATCATCATGATCGCGCACCGCCTGAAAACCGTCGAGCACGCAGACCAGATCATCGTCATTGACGGCGGAAAGATTGTGCAGCAGGGCAGACATAAGGAGCTCATGCAGCAGGACGGCATCTATCGCACATTTGTGACCGACAGACAGAAAGCGGCAAGCTGGAAGCTGTGAGACCGATCATTCATGTACAGAAAAAACGAGCTTATACATTTCTGTATAGGCTCGTTTCATTTTACCGTTTTGCGCAATTACGGCGATTCTTCCGGCTTTATCTGACCTTTCTCACAACACAGTGCAGACGGCAGAAGCCGCGTTTTTCAAAGGATTCCATGTGAAGTCCGGCATTTTTGCAAAGCTCTTGTATCTCATTCCTGTCATACATATGAACATCGCCTTTCCCCTTCAGATTTATGAGCGGGATCTCAATTTTATTGCAAAACCATCGTCCGAAAGCGGTAGCCATAGTCATATCGCGCAGGATCAGTCTGCCGTTCGGACGCAGAACACGGTACACGCTGTCGAAGAAGTCCTGCGGATTGGGATAGTGATGAAAGCTCTCGCAGCAGATCACCGCATCAAAGGAATTCGCGGCAAAGGGGAGATTCTCGCAGTCGCCGACCACAAACTTCACGCCTTTCAGGTTTTTCTTTTTTGCGACCTCGATCATTTTCGGCGTCAGGTCAATACCGGTGTAATGCTTGTCGGGGTATTTCTGATGCAGCAGCGTCAGCATCGGGCCGGTACCGCAGCCGCAGTCCAGCAGGTCGGTGAACAGCTCCTTTTCAAGCTTTGCCAGCACATCGGGGTAGTCCTTCTTGCACATATTGTACACGCCCGCATTCTCCGATTCGTAGCACTCGGCAGCTTTGGTAAACTCCTTTACGGACAGATCTTTGTATTCTTTGCTTGTCATGATGATCTCCTCACCTTATTTCCATATCAGGAATCTGAGTATCGCATAATCAATTCCCGAAAACAGCAGCGACATCATTGCTGTATACACACAGCCGATCAGAAAGCCCTTGAAATGGAAGAAATAATCCTTATAGCCCTTGCAGCCCTCTGTGCCCTTTATGACGATCCATGCCGGCGTGACCGTGCATACGATCAGCCAGTCCATGACCAGCAGATCAACCACATTCCATGTCATGGCAATTATGAAAATATACTTCAACACCTGCAAAAATGAAGCCTGTTCGCTGTGAAACCGGAGCAAGCCGAATGCAAGGAGTACGCCAAATATGAACAGACCGCCGACTGCACCGAATCGTTTTGCGGCTTGTTCCTGTGCCTTTGCCGGTTTCTCAATGGTCGCCGCAGCCTGAATATCCTTCGGATAATCGTGGAGCATCGAAAACGGATAGAATTTCAGGATGAGAAACACATAAACGCTCCACATGACAGACCAGATCAAACCGCAAATCAATGCATTATGCAACATGCTCACTTCTTTCCGATCAGCAAAGACGAACCGCTCAGTCCGAGAATTTTAGCTTCGCCCTTTGACATGAACATTCCGTTTGCCGTGTCGATCAGCTTCACTTCCTCATAGCCCTCGTCATACAGTTCCCGGATAAACTGCTGCATATCGCCGTAACGAGCCTTTGACATAATATCGTGTATTGCAAATGTGCCGCCCTTTTTCAATACACGCAGCGTTTCACGGAGAAGCTCCTGCTTGCTGACACCCGTGATATTGTGGTAAACGTAATTGCTTGTCACTGCGTCAAAATATGCATCGGGAAAATCCAGCCTGCAGGCATCGCCCTGACGAAATTCCGTATTCTGAACACCCTCCGCATCGGAATTATCCTCGCAGAGCTGCTGGCTGAACGACGCATATTCCATGCCCCAGCGGTCAATGCCGATCATTCTGCCCTGCGGATTCCGCTTTGCACAAGCGATCGTCAGCGCACCGCTTCCGCAGCCGACATCCAGTCCGATGCCGTCTGCGGGCAGCGTGACATATTTTGCAGTACCCTCGACGATCTCTTTGGAAAGCTGACGCTCGCCGTCATAGGAGAATTTACCGTGTGCATAGAAGCTCCAAGCCGTCATTGTACCGCAGAGAAGTGTGCCTGCTCCCGCCGCTCCGGCAACTGCCTTTTTCAGTTTCGGATTCATCTTTGTACACATCAGTGCTGCGGTTCCTGCACCGAGAATCACCGTGCCTGCTGTCAATGCCGTGAGCATTCCGTTGGGGACCCAGTTTTTATAATTCGCAGCATCATAACACTCCTTTTCACTTATTTTTTCTGAAAAAGCCCTTTTTCTCATACGGTTCGCAGGTCACACTCATAACGGTATAGCCTGAACCGTCCAGTGCGGCGGTTATCATCGCAGCCGACAGTTCGTTTTCGCTGATGATGACCGTTTCACCCTTTTTATGGGAAGATGACACCTTCTTCACTGTCATCTTGGTGCGAATCGCATCGTTGACATGCGATTCGCACATTCCGCACATCATGCCGTCAATTCTGACTGTTGTTTGATACACAGCGTCTCCGCTCCTTTCTATGATTCCTTTTCCGCCTGCAGCGTATTGTTCCCGTCTTCCTTGCCGTACATCAGGTCATAGATCTTGCAGCCTGCCGCCGTCCGGGTCTGAACAAGCTTCATGCCGAGATGCACATAGCGGTCACATTTGCCCTTCGCATCGGTATCCAGTATGCAGGGGCAGTCGTTTTTGTCTGCCGTTTTATAGGCAAATTCCATGAGCTTCCGCATGTATCCCTGCCCCTGATACTGCTCTGTCACGATCAGCATTTCCACCTTGACATAAGGCTTTTTTTGCTTTTTCATCTGGATTTCAAGCGGCTTTTTATCGCAGCCGCTGTTTGCCTGCTTCAGAAATGAAAACAGCCTGCCCCAGCCGCCGAGTGCATGTTTCATGCGCCTTGCCATTCTGACGATGCTCCGGAATCCCGGATGATTTCCGTTTGTGTCGGTGATGAGGATATAGCCCTCGCCGTGATCGGTGCTGTAAAATGTTCCGCTTTCGATGCCTGCGATCACAAAAGACTTCATGTATTCGGTCATAGCCGCTTTTGACGGAAAAAACGGCTTCAATCCGCCTTCTCCGGGCGCATACGGGTAGTCTCAGAACGATGCGCCGATCAGTGCGGAAATCTCATCTATTTTCTCTTTGGATAGTGAACGTACCTTTTTCATCCCTTTGTCCTCCGGCCGCTTTTCGGTTAGCATTTGCAAACTCCCGGTTATATTATAGCATATGCTAACTCAAATTTCAAGATGTCAGCAGAAAAAAGCCGCCCAATTATGAACGGCTTTCTGCAGGTGCTTCTGTATGATATATATAGGTTTCACTTGCCGGATAATCTTGATTTCTGTTTTTTCATCATTTTTCTGTTCAGCTTTCCCGGCCTGTGCTGACGGCGCGCTTCTCATTGTGATTCACATTACCGATAATTCGTTTATCGCTCTGGTGTGTGCCAACCGGCTTGCCAAGTGCAGCAGGTTTACCTGATGCAGAATAGGCATGTGCTTATAAGCGGGGCAGTCCCCGCGGGCGATTCCGAAAGCTCGCCGGAAGACTGTTTGCAGCATAAAATATACCGCTCGGCTTGCTTTTTGCCGCACAATATGCTATAATAATAAAGGAAATTGACGGAAACCGGTGATAGCTTGAACGAACAGGAACCAAAATAGGATAAGCGCATCCGGATCCTGCGGGATGAAAAGCCTGCAAAGGCGGTCGTGCGCATGGGCGTGCCGCTGATCGCGGGCATGTGCATCATGGTGATCTATAACCTTGTGGATACGTTTTTCATCGGCCTGCTGCATGACGACTATCAGCTGCGGCGGTGAACCTCGGGTATCCGGTCATGATGATCTCGGCTGCGGTTTCCAATATGATCGGCGCGGGAACTGCCTCGCTGATCGCACGCAGTCTGGGCGCGGGCGCGCGTGAGAAAGCCGAACACGCGCTGACCTCCGGCATGGTGCTGACCGCCGTGAACGGTCTGATTGTGACACTGGCGGGACTGCTGTTCCTGCCGCAGATCGTCAGCGGGCTCGGCGCGGCAGTTGCGACCGTGCTCGGCAATGCGGTCGGCACGGGCGTTTCGCTGCTGCTCTATGCACGCGGGGACGCTGCTGCAGCCGCACTGGAAATACCGGGTGCCGACGAAGGAAGTCCTCGGCGAGATCTTTTATGTCGGTTTGCCGGCCTCACTGGAAACGCTGCTGACCACGGCGGCTTATATTGTCAACAACAATCTTGCGGCGCATTACAGCGCGCTGCATGTGACGGCAACGGGTCTGGCGCAGAAGATCATGACGCTCGGCACGTATGTCTATCAGGGCTTTGCGTCCGGCACGCAGCCGCTCATGGGCTATAACTACGGCGCGAAGAATTACCGCCG
>JAFYBM010000073.1 GCA_017540225.1 Oscillospiraceae bacterium
ATGCCGAGCTGAGCGGCGACACGGTGCTGACGGCAGATGACTGCACCAAGCTGCTGCAGTTCCTCGCCGGAAGTATTCCGGAGCTGTAACCGGCTGTATGCAAAATGAAAGAGGGGACGCCTTTTGGACGGGGCGTCCCCTCGGTTTGTGGAACGGGATGATGCGGTCAGCCCTTCAGCGCTGCGCAGAAATCCCTGATCTTCTGTTCGTTTTCGGGATTCGGCTTTGTTTTCGGATCGAGCAGCGTCAGCTCGGCCTCCAGTGCGTCAAGCCCCAGCTCGCCCTTCAGCTTGACAAAGGCTTTGTCTGCGCCGGCTGCGGTCTGGCAGGCAAAGGCCGCGATGCGCTTGCCCTTTAAGTCCTGACTGCGGATGAAGGTGCGGAGCGGCGGTGCGATCGTGCTTGCCCAGACCGGAAATCCGAAGACGATGCAGTCATAGGCGGCGGCATCGCAGCTGTACGGCTTCAGCTCCGGCGTTTCGGACATGACGGCGCTCTTTCCGCCCCAGACAAATTTGCTGACCTTTCCGGTCGGATAGGCCTTCACAGGTTTCAGACAGAGCAGGTCTGCGCCCATTGTTTCCGCGATCTGCTGTGCAGTGTATTCGGTATTGCCCTCCAGTGAATAGTAGACGATCAGTGTTTTCATATTATGGTTCCTTTCTGTAATGATTTGGGGATCATCTGATATGCCGGACTTACCGGCTCAGTTTTTCAATCTCTTCCGGTGTCGTATATCCTTTTTGGATCGCTTTCCGGAGCATCCGCATCAGCAGATACATAAGGCTGCCGGAGGCAAGGATCACAAGTATATCGACCGGAGCAAGGACAATGTCCGGAAGGCCGTCAAAGAAGAAGCCGCTTCCGAAGCGGTACAGATGCCCGTGCAGCAGGATCATTTCGCCGATATACATGAGCAGTGTGACCGCTGCCGACATAATCGCCGGAAGCCAGAGAAGAACTGCGTTTTTCCGGTTTGACAGCAGGGAACCGAAAAAGATGCCTGCGGTCAGTCCCATGAGAATGAAGAATGCCGACATCAGCGATGCAGACAGTGACGAAACCTCGATGCTTCCGTCCCGCCAGAAAGCAGTAAAACAAGCCAGAATACATAGCCCCAGAAATGCTGCAGCGGATACTGACTGCATAATCAGCGCACGTTTCCGGCTGCGGTCACCCGTGCGGATAATCTGTGCAAAGCCGTAAAAGCAGTTCAGCAGCGCGAGAATCAGAATCACGGAAATCAGATAAAAATGCAGCTTGAACGCCGGATTATATTCGCCCATGAGTATTTCCACGGCGGTATGAGTTTTATAATCCGTTACGGTTTCGCCCCAGCCATCCGGCGGCACATAGCACATGAACATCTGCCAGTCCTCCAGCCTGACGGTTGTTTCCGCAGTAGAAACAACGATGCTCCGTTCAAACCAGAACTCCGCACCGAAAAATGCCGCGAGAGATACCGCTGCCCCGCCGAATACCGCCGCACGTTTCATCAGCCTGAGAAAAACCGGCATCAGCAGGATTCCGAGAATGACTGCAAATGCAAGCGGTGTATAGGGAATCACATATTTCGGGTAGTTTTCTTTCAGCACAGTGCCGTCTGTGACCGTGTCGGAGATCACTCTTACGCCCATGTACAGCGGGTAAAAGGATGCGATTAAAACACCGGCCAGAGAACAAAGCCAATATGCAGTGAGATGCTTGCTTTTCATGCTGGTCCTCCTTTCCGCCTGCCCGCATCACTGTAAATTCAGTGGTGCGGGGCTGTTTTTTATTCTTCATCGACTAACGGCCATGCTGGTTTTCCTTTGCGTAATATGTCTCTTTTTTTATTTCCAAATCAATATCAATCCATGTTTCACCGCAAAGATTATATTCCTCTCGCACTCCGTTTTCTTCAAATTCTACGCTTTTATAGCAATAATATGCCTGTTTGTTGTTTTCAAAGACACCAAGGCTGACAGAATCAGCTCCATATATCTCAAATGCAAATTTCAAACCGAGCATAATCATCTGTTTTCCATATCCCGTTCCTCTTTTTAAAGGATTGACAATAACATAACCGAAACGCAGCTTTTTATCATCATCTTCAGGACGTACTCTTGCTGTAAAAAAGCCGACAAGCCCACTTTCATCAAAAGCAGTAAACGGAAAATACCTGTCGTTATCTTCTCTGCCTGATGTTGCTTCAAGCAAGCGGTTTTCAGTAACAGGATATTCACCCAGAATTCCGGCTGACCACTTATAGAATTCTTCCTTTTTGCTTGTCCATGTAATAATTGTTTTTGCATCATTCTTTCTGAATGGTCTAAGCCTGAGCATTTTTCTAACTCCTGTTCTTTATGATTTGTGTTGCATTTATTACATCGACAACCTTCCCCCACACTCAACGCGATTTTGCTAACACCCGAATCGCAATTTTACGCTGCTTTTCAACGTGTCAGCAGGGACACGCACTCAACGTGGCCGCTGCGCGGGAAGAAATCCGCCGGCCGCAGCACATCAAGCGAAAAACCGTTTGCGCAGAGATACGCGGCATCTCTGGCGGCGGTCGCGGGGTTGCAGGAGATCATGACAATGCGGGAGGGCGCCATTTGCAGGCAGGCATCGAGCGTGCGGCTATCGCAGCCCTTTCGCGGCGGATCGAGCACAATGATGTCGGGCTTTGTTCCCTCTGCCGCAAACCGCGCTGCAATTTCGCCCGCATCTCCGCAGAAGAATTCTGCGTTCGTGATGCCGGCGCGTGCGGCATTCTCCTTCGCATCGGTGATCGCCTCCGGCACGACCTCCACACCGATCACGCGCCCGACCGCATCCGCCATGGAAAGTCCGATCGCGCCTGCGCCGCAGTAGAGATCAAGCAGCAGCTCATGCTTCTGCGGGGCGGCAAGGCGCTTTGCCTCAGCAAAAAGCCGCTCTGCCTGCGCCGTATTGACCTGATAAAAGCTCTGCGGGCTCAGCGAAACAGGAACACCGCAGAGCGTATCCGAAATACGCGCACTGCCGCAGAGACTGACTGTTTTTTTGCCGAGAATCACGTTCGTATTCTGCGGATTGCAGTTCAGCATGACCGACCGGATTGCCGGAAATGACTGCATCAGCGTTTCACCGAGCTGCCGGAATGCGTCTGTGACCTGCTGTGTATCCTTTGCAGAAACAAAGCAGACCATGATCTCGCCGCTGTGGTGTCCCTGCCGCAGATAAAGATGCCGCAGGACGCCGGCTCCGGTTTCTTCATTGTAAGGCGTCAGCAGCCGGAACTGCGCCGTGCCGAGCGCCCTCTGACATTGCAGCAGAATCTCCCCGAACACCTCCGGCTGAAGCATACACTGCACGACCGGAATCAGCCGGTGCGAACGCGGCGCATAGAAGCCGAAGCACGGGGACTTTCCGTTTGCTGCCGTACCGCAGGGATACTGTGCTTTGTTGCGGTAGCCTGTCGGGTTTTCTGCGCCGAAAACCGGCAGCAGCTCCTTCGGCTTCAGATGCCCGATGCGCGAGAATGCATCGCTGACGATCTGTGCCTTGATGCGGCATTCCGCTTCATAGCTGATATGCTGAAACGTACAGCCGCCGCATTTCGGGAATACGCCGCAGACCGGCTGCACACGGTCGGGCGAGGGCACACGGATTGTTTCAATGATGCCGTATGCGAGATTTTTCAGCACCTTGACGATCCGGACATCAAGCACATCACCGACAGCCGCCTGTGCCGCAAATACTGCAAGACCGCAGAAGTGTCCAACGCCTTGGCCTTCTGCGGTCATGCCGGTTATTTCCAGCGGAATGATTTGATTTTTCCGGACGGGAGCGGCGGCCGCTTCCCTGCTGCGGCTCATCTGAGCTGCGCACCGCAGCCGGGGCAGAATGCATCCTCTGCGGAATTGAGCTTGCCGCAGGTCGGGCAGGTGACGGTGCCGCCGCGCTGTGCGCCGGCATTCTGCTCCATGGCATACATCTGCTGCCGGAGATCGGTGATCCGCTGCATCAGCATATTGATCTCCTCCATGCTGGAGGTACCGTTCATGGCGGCCTCATATTCTGCCTTGCCGAGTCTGCGGTAGTAGTCATTGAGCTGTGAGCGGAGCTTTGCACGCTCGACATAACCTCTTGTGCCCTCAAGCGCACCGGCCGTGCGCTGTGCAACGGAATCAAATACGGAGCGCAGGCTGTTCATCGGATCTTCCTTCATGTTAGGCATAATGACAATCTCCTTTCAGATTCACTGTTCAAATTTCCACGGGGTACCTTTGCGGTCATGCTTGTTATCAGAGGCTGCCGTTTTGGTCATCATGATGCTGAACAGCACGATATTGAGTACGGTGATTACGCCGCAGATAATCGCAATGATCCAGAATCTGACGCCCAGAATAATCATAACGGTAAATGCAATCACCTGTGCAATCGCAAAGAGGAACGAGAGCAGCTTGATTGTTTTCCATGTTTTATATTCCTTCTGGTATTTGCTGATGAGGGGCGTCATATAGCTCTGGGTAAATCTTTCCCAGCCGCTCGCCTCCCCCTTATGGCGCAGTGCGGACTTTTTGGACTTGCTGCCGAGCAGAATTCCCCAGAGCAGATCGCAGATGATTGCGTAATTGATGAGAGTCAGGCCGACAGGCAGCATTGAGAGTAAAATTGAACGGGCATCCATGGTATATAACCTCCAAAATGTTTTTTGATCTATTGTTTCCGCATTCAGCGCGGATTTTTCCTTATTTTCGCCGCAGGAGCTTCCGTGCGGTTGCCAGCAGCGGTTTCACATTGAATACCGTCAGGATCAGCAGGCCGAAGCCGAGCAGAACCGGAACCATACCCTGTGATTCAGCATATTCCGGCATCATCGGATCCGTGCAGAAGATCACGCCGCACATCAGGAACAGCACCAGCAGATTGACGAAGAAGCGCACATAGGCTACATCAAACGAAACATAGCGTCTTGCATCAAAGAGCCGGATGACAAAGCAGACAAAATAGCTTGCGAAGGTTGCAAGGATCGCACCCTGCACCTCGTACCGCGGAATCAGCACGGCATTGAGCACCAGATTGACGATCGCAGCCACAAGACTTGTCCAGAAGCTGTTTCTGGTATGCTTGGTGACGGTGTAGATACTGGAGAAGAACTGATTGTAGCACATCATCAGCACAGCGACAACCAGCACCGGCGTATAGAGATAGGCGTGCTCGTAAGCGTGATCCGTGCTCGTAACAATCAGAACCTTCGAGAGGAACCTGACAAATACGATGATGAAGCCGGCCGCCATTGCCAGCATGGCCTGATAGGCGTCATAGACCTGCGCATAGAATTTCGATTTTGTTGCGGAATCATTTTCCTGTATGGCGCTCATATTCCACGCCTGATAAAAGATCGTGGAAGCCATTGCAATCAGGTTCGGGACCTTTGTCGCAGCGCCGTAAACGCCGGCCTCTGTCGGGTTGACGATATATTTGACGAAGATCCGGTCGGAAAAGCCGGTGATGAGCCAGAGCTCGGCAGTCGGGATCAGCGGAAGCGAAAACCGCAGCATGACCGAGAGCAGCTCTTTGTCGATAAACTTCCGGCTGAGGAAGCGGCGGTGTCCGGCGATCAGCCAGACGCAGGTGCCGGAGGCGAGATCTGCGAACATATTGGAAAGCATGAAGCCCGTAATCCCGAGCCGGAGTTTTGCAATCAGCACGACATTTGCGAGGAAAAATGCAAGCGTACAGAAAATGCCGTCCGCCGCATAGAGCTTCACCTTGCCT
This sequence comes from Oscillospiraceae bacterium, assembly GCA_017540225.1. Taxonomy (GTDB): domain Bacteria; phylum Bacillota; class Clostridia; order Oscillospirales; family Ruminococcaceae; genus Firm-04. Next base: position 5,749 of record JAFYBM010000073.1, read on the forward strand.
CTTGCTCTTGCGAACTGCGCCGAGAGCTGCCGGAAGCAGGAGCAGAGCACATAGCCGATCAGCAGCGGAACGTGCGGCCGGATGTCCTCATAGAGCAGCAGCAGCGGGGAAAGTACCAGAAATCCGATGCAGCCGGCCGAGAGAATCGCGGCCGCATTGGAAAAGACAGCTTCCTTTTCGTAGTTTTTATCGAGACCGTAGCGGATGACCGCATCCGTCACGGACATACTGACCAGCGGGATCAGCATATTTGCGCACATCTCAAGGACTTCCTTGATATTGAACACAAATGCGCCTGCAAAATATTTCGTATAGAGGCGGGTCAGCAGAAACGCCAGGATCTTGGAACCAAAGGTGCCGATCCCGAATACAACGGTATTCAGCGCCAGTGTTTTGTATTTATTCATTCAGAAAATCCTTTTCAGACTGACAATCAGATATACAAAATATATTATAGCAGAATTTTGCATATTCGTCAACTGCTTCTGCGATGTTCACCGGAAATTCATATTATATTCATTGTATGTTCATATTTGCAGAGCGGAAATATAGTATACTTTATAATGTGTAGTTATATACTCTCGGAAAGACACAGTATTCCGACATCGTAACAAAGGAGGTCATTGTATCATGGCGATGGAAAAAATCCTGATCGTAGATGATGAGCCGAATATCTGCGAGGTGCTCCGCACGATCCTTGTGAAAGAGGGGTATACTGCAATCACTGCCAACGACGGTGAGGAAGCGCTCGTGAAATTTTCCGCAGTGCATCCTGATCTGGTGCTGCTGGATGTCATGATGCCGGGCATGAACGGCTATACGGTCATGCGCGAGATTCAGAAGCGTTCCAATGTACCTGTCATTCTGGTTACGGCAAAATCCGAACCGAATGACGAAGCGCTCGGACTGGATCTCGGCGCAGAGGATTATATTACAAAACCGATCGACAAAACAAAGCTGCTTGCGCGGATCCGTGCGCGGACACGCAAAAACGGACAGCCCGCACCGGAGCCGAATGCACGCCGCGGCCGTGTGGATTATGACAAGCTGACCGTCGATATGGACGGCTATGTGCTGCGCGTCAACGGCAAGGTCATTGAGACGCCGCCGAAGGAGCTTGAGCTGCTCTATTGCCTCGCCTCAAATCCGAACCATGTCTATACCCGCGACCAGCTTCTTGATGAGGTCTGGGGCTTTGAATATTACGGCGACTCCCGCACGATTGATGTGCATATCAAGCGTCTGCGTGAAAAGCTGGAGGGCGTTTCCGATAAATGGGAGCTGCGGACGGTCTGGGGTGTCGGCTATAAATTCGCCGTGCCGGATGAAGCGGAATAACCGATGCTGAACAGTGTTTACAGCCGCATCTTTTATCTCTGTACGATCATGCTGATGTTCGCCTGTGCGCTGACAGGCGTGATTGTGCTGCTCAATGCAAACCATATGCATGAGCAGGAGGCATATGACAGGATCGACAGTACCGCCCGCATCCTGATGACACGGATCAAGGATGTGTACCTTGCAGAAGAAAAATTTGATGCGGATCAGATGAGCAGTGCGATGGAAACCTACACGCTCAACGAAAATGTGGATTGCTATTTGTTCGATACGGACGGAATCTGCAAGGCGCGTTCCGATTACAATACGACACCGATCGCGCTGAGTGCTGTTCTGCGGGAGGAAGCCCAGAATGAACCCTATTGCTCGATGGGCGGTGCAAGCGGGAATTTTTCGGAGTCCACGGCGACATATGTTGAGCGGTTTGCGCTGGATGACAATTATTATTATCTGATGCTGATCTTCCCTGTTGCGTATATTGACGAATTTTCAGCAAAGCTGCTGATTATTCTGCTGATAACGGTGCTGCTTTGCAGTCTGGCGGGCGCAGCGCTTTTCTATTTCAACACAAGACAGGCGCTGAATCCGATCCTGCAAATCACGCGGCAGGCCGAAAACTATGCAAAGGGCGATTTTTCGGCGCGGCTTGAGGAAACCGGCGATCCGGAAATGGACAGGCTGATCCTGACCATGAACCGCATGGCAGATTTTATTGACAAAAACGAACGCAGCCGGCGCCGTTTTGTCTCGGATGTTTCCCATGAACTCAAAACACCGATGACAACAATCAGCGGCTTTGTGGACGGCATCCTCGACGGAACGATCCCGCAGAATCAGCAGAAGCAGTATCTGCGGACGGTTTCCTCGGAGGTGCAGCGGCTTTCGCGGCTCGTTCATTCCATGCTGAGTATCTCGCGCTTTGAGGAGGGCACCTATTCGCCGGATTTTGAACGGCTGGATATTACGCATCTTCTGATTAAAACACTTCTGCTTTTTGAGCAGAAGGTCGATCAGAAGGGACTGACCGTTGCCGGACTCGATGCGTGTCCGCGCACCTATGCAGAGGTCGATCATGACCTGATGCAGCAGGTGTTCTATAACCTGACAGAAAATGCAATCAAATTCGTCAATAAGGGCGGAAGGCTGTTCTTTGCGGTCGATTCCGATGAAGAACAGGCACACGTTCATATCCGCAATTCCGGCGAGGGACTGACCGAGGATGAAATTTCTCATGTGTTTGAGCGATTTTATAAGACGGACGAATCCCGCGGCAGGGACCGCACGGGTGTCGGACTGGGTCTTTCGATCGTCAGCCGGATCATGACGCTGCACGGCGGCAATATTACGGTGAAAAGCGTAAAAGGAGAATACACCGAATTTATCGTCAGTATGCCGCTGACGCAGTAAGGAGGATGAAATTATGAAATGTGAAAAATGCGGAACTGAATTTGAAGCCGCCAATGAATGCCCGCGCTGCGGAACACCGTATAATGAACCGAGTGCAGCGCCTGAATATCGGGTAACGGACTCTACGGATTTCCGTCGGTATGCCGATTTGCCGGATTTTAGTAATTGATTTTTAAGGAGGCACATCCTTTGACCGATGAAGAATTGAAGGAGCTGCTCGGTGATGTGCCGCTGATGCGGCCGCAGCCGCAGGAGGAGGAACCGCCGTTACCGGAGCCGCTTCCGGAAGAACCGGAGGTATCCGCGGAACAGCCCCTGCCGGCTCCCGATGCGGAAGCGGCTGCGCCGGAGCGGATTCCGGCGGAGGAGCCCGCAGAAGAACCGTTTTCGGCCGATATTGACGGCATTTTTGATGATCCGCCGCACCGTTTTCCGGAAATGGCTGCTGAATCGCCGGAGGCACCTGTGAACGATCCGTTTGCAGACGGAGATCCCTTTGCACAGACTGCTGCGGCACAGGCTGCTGCTGCTGTGCGTCCGAAGCGGCATTTCGGGCTGGCTGCCATGCTGATTATCCTCTGCCTGCTGCTGCTCGGCTTTGCAGGCTTCTGCATTGTGTGGGATGTGATGCAGGGTACGGCATCGGGCGGCTACCGCGCCGGCGATGTCATTGAGGTGCAGCTCACGCAGCACGAAAAACCGCAGATTGACGAGACGCTTGCGGATGCAGGCGGGAAATATTCCGCTGCGGGCGTCGCAAAGGCCGTGATGCCGAGCATCGCGGAAATCTATACCTATAAGGACGGCAGTGTTTCCGGCACAGGCTCCGGCATCGTATTGACGGAGGACGGACTCATTGCAACAAATGCACACGTTGTCAAGGACGCGACCGGCTATACGGTTCGTCTCTTTGACGATGCGAACAGCGAAACACCCTATGAAGCAGAGCTTGTCGGCCACGATACAAAAACAGATCTTGCCGTGCTCAAGATAAAGGCGACCGGTCTGACACCGGCACAGCTCGGCGATTCCGATCAGGTGCAGCTCGGGGAAACAGTCTGTGCGCTCGGCAATCCCGCAGGGCTTTCCGGCTCGATCACGACCGGTATCATCTCCGGCGTCAACCGCAAGGTCCGCGCCAAATCCACGAGCTTTGAAATGGAATGCTTCCAGACCGATGCCGCGATCAGTCCCGGAAATTCCGGCGGTGCGCTGGTGAATCTTTACGGGCAGGTCATCGGGATCACCTCATCCAAATACGGAAGCAGTGCGATGTTCGGCACAACCTATGAAGGCCTCGGCTTTGCAATCACGATCAATGAAGCAATCCCGATCATTCAGGAGCTGATGGAGCAGGGCTATGTCAGCGGGCGCGTGCGCATGGGCATCCAGTTCCTCGATAACGACAATGCACATTCCAGTGCAGCCGCAAACAATAAAAAACTGCCGGAGGCACTGAACGGCATCGGTATTCTGATCGTTTCCATCTCAGACGATTCCGACCTCAAAAACACGGAGCTGAAATCCGGCGACTGGATTCTGACGGTCAACGGCAAGGAAATCTGCAATTACGACACGGTCAACCGTGCGCTGGAGGGCGTGAACGCAGGTGATTCGGTTCACTGCCGCTGCTGCCGCGTGCAGGAGGACGGCACACTGAAAACCTTTGAGATCGACTTCCGGCTGCTGGAGGATACCAGCGGAGAATTCTAATCTGCGGAAAACGGCAGAGAAAGGATGTTTTTATATGAAAGCACGTTTTCATCTTCCTGATTTTGCAGGACACTTTAAGTTTAATCTGGTTTTTGCTGAGATGCTGACAAAGCGGCCGGAATATTTCAGAGAAGGCGTTGAGATTGCTTCGGTTTACGGTGCATTCCCGCAGTCTCTCTGGAACGGCGGCCGTACACAGGACGGCTTCTGCGATAAAAATTACGTCAAGGGCGTCATTCAGGCATTCAACGAAAGAGGCATTCCGCTGCGCTTTACGTTTACAAACCCGATGATCGAAAAGAAGCATCTCAGCGATGATTTCTGCAATACCGTGATGCATCTTGCCGACAACGGTCTGAACGAAGTGATTGTTTTTTCGCCGCTGCTGGAGGACTATATCCGGAAAAACTACCCGAATTATAAGCTCACAAGCTCAACCTGCAAGCGGATTACGGACAGCGAAACGCTTTACGGCGAGATTGAAAAGGATTATCATATCGTCGTGATCGACTATGACCTCAATCACGATTTCGATATACTCCGCGGCATTCCGGACAAGAAAAAATGCGAGCTGCTCGTCAATGCCTGCTGCAATCCCGGCTGCCCGAAGCGTTCGGAGCATTACAGAGCACTCGGCACACAGCAGATCGCCTTTGCAAACCATGTCAAAAAATACCGCGGCACACCGTTTAATTACGATAAGCTGTTGCAGGAGCATCCGGAATTCAAACAGTTCTCAGACTGTCCCTGCACAACGCGGACACTCTTTGATGTGACAGGCCTGAAAAATCACATTTCGCCCGATGAGATCTGGGGCACCTATATTCCGATGGGCTTTGAGCAATTCAAGATTGAGGGCCGCACCTTCGGCACCTTCAAT
>JAFYBM010000009.1 GCA_017540225.1 Oscillospiraceae bacterium
ACCGGACTGCGGCAGATCTATCTTCCGGAAATGATGCCGGAGGAACTGCTCGAAATCTACCTGATTCCGGAGGAAGCGAAATATCTCAGCATCGTGCGGCAGCGGCTTCAGGAGACTGATGCCGTCCGGACGATCTTAGCGAATGAATATATGGAACGCATCGCATTATTGCGTGTCTGAATCTGAGGAGAGAACAGTTATGGTTTTTGCCAAAACGGATGCACAGCATTTTGTCAATAACGTAGAGCTGCTGCCGTCCGGCGAGATGCAGTGGAATGCAGGCCGCGGCACGATGTTTTTCCTGATTCTGAAAACACCGGTCGGCTTTCATCCGGCACTCAGCAAAACAGAGGCGCAGGACTGGCTTTCCGGCCATGAGGCAGCGCTGCTGGAAACAGGCAGCTTTTCCGATCAGCAAAAGCAGATCACAGGCAGCTTTCTTCCCGCAGCAGAGTTTTTCCGCAGCGGCAGCCGGTATAAAATCAGCGGCAGCAATGTCTGCTTCTTTGTATACGGCGCTTCCGTGAAGGATGATGTTATCACTGTTTACGCGATGAACAATGTCGGCGGCGATCTGGAATACTGTGCGGAACGCCTTGCGCGTGTGACCGTATTCCGGAAGGAAATTGAAGTCACAAGACGGCGCGGCGTGTTCCGGCAGGAGAAAAAGCGTTTGCTGCGCATCCGGATCGAAAGCAATGACGTTCTGACTGATGACGATCTGCGCTATGAGGCTGGCGGGTATGTTTATCCCGTGACACACAGCATGATGCAGCAGCCGTTTTATCTGGAAATGCTGCCCGGAACAGACTGCACGTTTTTGTCGCGCAGCAATGCTAAAATTGAGGTAAAGGACGGTTGAATATGGCTGAAATCCAGTCTGACAAATATCAATTCTGGTGCCCCTACTGCTTCTGCAAAAAAACAGGACAGAAGCTGACGCATGACTCCGTGCTGTTTCGCTCCGAGACCGTTTTCCGGAACGAATCGGAGCTGATGAAACAGCTCACCAATAATATTTTTTCCAGCAAGGAAGACCTGACGCTGGATATGGACAATCTGCTTTCCCCGACACAAAGCCAGAGCCTGCTGGTTGCGTACGATCAGCGGGCTGTCTTTATACAGGGAACGAGCCGCGCCTATAATGATTTCTGGAAGGATTATGCAGGCGGCACGACCGAACCGGAATCCAAAGCCGTTGCGCAGAAGATCAAACGCGGACAGGAACGTCCGGTTATTTCCCCGAAGGAAGCCGGTCAGGCCGCAAAGGACGCATTCCTGACCGATGACGACGGCTTTGTATACGGCATGAAGGACATCTTCGGCAATGAAACCACGCAGCGTGTCTGCCCGCACTGTCATAATCCGCTGCCGCCGCTTTACGGAAAATATCCGATCCACTATATCTCGGTAATCGGAACCTCCGGCGCCGGAAAAACAGTGTTTCTTTCGCAGTTTATCAAGAATTTCAGCAATGTCAATGCCATGTTCGGGCTGCCGAGTATGCATCTGAGCACCAATGAGGCAAACTATGTCGAAAACAACAAGATCGAGATCAATGTGACGCTGCCGCAGGGCACCGACCCCGGCACCTTGCAGCAGCCGCTTTTCTATAATTTGCAGCGGAACCGCGTGTTCCATACCTTTGTGTTCTATGACATTGCCGGCGAGGACTGCGTTGACGATCAGGTGATGAGCCGTTATTCCTCGTTTATCAAGCATTCCAGCGGAATCATCTTCCTGATCGACCCGCGGCAGATTCCTGTGTTCGGACTGGAGCTGCGGGACGGCGAAAAGGTTGATGAGCCGCGAAAGGTGCTGGATACGGTACGCAGAGCGTTTCCGGGCGATCAGCAAACCGATATTCCGCTTGCAATTGTGATTTCCAAGAGCGACCAGTGCCGAAATGTGCTCGGCGCCTGCAAGACACTCTATCAGCCGAATATCACAAAAGTCTACGACAATATCCGCGATGCACTGAGCCGGCCGATGTTCAATGCGGCAGAATACAACGAGATTGCCGAATATCTGGACGGATTCATGCAGGCACAGGTTCCGGATCTCTGGGCGATCGTTTCACAGAATTATAATCACTATAATTATTTTGCCTTTTCCGCGATCGGCTGTGATGTGCAGGATAATATGCCGGTTGACAATCCCCTGCCCTACCGCATTCAGGAGCCGTTTTTCTGGATTCTGAAGGAGATCGGGATGCTCGGCACAAATGCGCCTGTTTTTCCGAAGATCTCGCGGGAGAAGGGCGATGCCATGCTGCGCGATTTCGTGGAAAAACTCGGAAAGCCGGGTGTTTTTGCAAAGAAATATGATACGCCGTTCGGCAGGATCAGGGCGGATCAGGAAGTGGAATACCTGAAAAAGGAAGCCGATATTAAAAAGCAGGTCGATACTGCCTATCGGGGAGGTGCTGCACGTTGAGTAAGGGTGAATATCAGGCAATCTATGCCAACGTCAACGGCTGGGGCATACAGCAGGCAAGCAGCGATCTGCCGGCCGATGCAGCCAAATCCTTTACGGATTACAGCACAATGCTGAACCGCAGCTTCAGTCAGTACCGCGACCGGTATCAGGGAACGATCGGCATTCTGATCTGCGACGGCAAATATGTATTCCGGATGCGCGCAGTCAATGACAGCAGCTCGGATCTTTCCGGCAGAAACACGGTCAGCACGCACGGCTTTATCCGCAGACTGTCCGATTTTCCGGCGCTGTATCAGGAAAACGCAAAGCTCGTTTCCTTCTCGGAAGCAAATTTCTCCGGACAGCTCCGGCAGGAGCCTGCCGTTTATGATGAACCGCTGCCGGATATTGCAGGAGCGCTTTCGCACTGCGGACTCAGCGCGGAAACACTGGAAAAGCTGCTGCGCTGCATTTATGCGCTGCTGCTGAGCGGCTCGGACGATACACTCCATATCCGTGTTCCGGATCAGAGCTATATTCAGCCATGTATGATGTGTATTTATCAGGCGCTGCCGTATTCGATCCGGCCGCGTGTATCCTGCTCTAATGTTCCGGTTGCGGACGGCGCTGTGACAGTGACCTTTCTCATTCCGGATTTTCCGCAGATCAATCAGAATCCGCGGTTCTTTGACCTGCTGACAGGCGAGGAAAACGTCCTGGATGCCGATACGGAATATGAACTCGACAAGCATATTGCGTTTCATCATTACATTTGTATGTGTGCGCGGTATTCTTCTGAGCTGCGGCGGCTGCTGGAATCCTTGCAGCTGCAGGAAAACGCGCTGCATATCCCGCAAAATGCAGGAATCTCCGTGCGGCTCGATCTGCTCCAGCTCATCTATCAGATGCAGCTTTTTGAGATGCGCGACAGCAGCCTGACAGAGAAAGACATTCTTCTTCTGCTGATGCGGCTGCTGAATTTGCAGCTTGAATCGGAATATACCGAACGGACACTGATTCATCTGCTCCAATACTGCGATAAAACGCAGGTCACACTCAATGAGCGCGTTCTCGCCTCCATGCAGAAAAAATACAGCCAGACGAAAAATGAAGAGGTCCGTGAAACGATTTTTGCATTCAACAGCAAGCAGCTTCTGCTGCTCGGCAAAAACGACCTCTGCAAAAAGCTCTCTACGGTATATCAGGAGGATCCGGTGCTGTTTCAGCGGACGGTGCAGAGCCTGCGGGAATATGATAACAGTCCGGAGCAGGAGATCACCTCTGAGGCACTCGATCTGCTGTTTGCGGATTACATCGGCCGGAAAGCACCGCCGCAGGATATGGCACAGCTCCGGCGATTCTGTGATGCAGTCGGGAATACCGGCTTTGCGCCGCACCCGTTTACGGATGCCTTTATCCGTGAGCAGCTCCCGCACATTGCAGGGAATTATGCGGAAACGCATTCCACTGCGCGGCGGGATTTTGAGCCGTTCTGGAACAGCTTTCAGAACCTGCTCTGCGAACTGATACCGGATGCAAATGAACGTGCCGAGACACATGAATTTGCAAAGGAGGCTTATTGGCGTGCGTTTCGGATTCAGACCTTTGCGGAGGCTGATACAGACTTTTACCGCTCGCTCGCAGCGGATCCGGACCGTTCTCCCAATTGGAAATATGTCCGCAGTATACTCGATCTGTTCCGGATGACGCCCGATCAGATGCGGCTTCGATCCTACAGTCAGTCAGCATCAGGAATCGTGAAGCAGCTTGAGAATGCCGATGACAGAGAGCACATGATCGGTGCGCTGATCGCACACGCAAGCCGGATATATACAAAACCTGACGATCCGGACGGATGGATCCTGTTTCTATCAGAGATGACGACGCTTTCACAGCAGATCACGAATTTTTACTCCTATGTGTTCCGGTATGAAATCCGGCAGCTCTGCGACCACGCAGAGGAAGTCTATATGCACAGCAGCGCAGATAAAACAGAATTTGCCGAGTATCAGCGGCTTGCGAGGGAATATGCCGAACAGGGCGGAAAAAATGCATCGCTTGCCGCGGAAACAGCCGATGCGCTGAAACGGGTCAGCCGGAAAAAATTCGGGCTGTTCCGGAAAAAATAACCCGCAGAGGAGGTGCTGCACAGAATGCTGAAGGAACTGATGATCCCCGCAGATTCGCTCTATTACAGCGTATTTTCCGGCTGGAACCGCTATCATCTGACCGGCGGACAGTATCGCTGGATGAATGATGTGCAGTATCCTGAGGTTCAGAATCTCGCGGCAGCAGAGCGTTTCCATATCAGGCCGCTGCACGGAATATTTCATCCCGCATCGCAGGTTTTTCTCACGGAGCATATCCTGCCGGAAGGATTCATCCATCCGGTCGATATTGCCGCAAAGCCGGAAACCGCAGCAGAATATGTCTGCGTATACCGGAATCTGCCTGTTTCACAGCTGCAAAGCCTCGGTGATTTTACCGAGCAGCGCAATGTTGCGGAGGAGCCGGAGGATGCACGCCGCGCACAGCGTTTCGCCCACAGAATCCTGACTGATGCCGCCGGCTTTTATCACTGCGGCTATGCTTATTACGGATGGGATGCCGACAGTGTGTATTCCTCTGTCAACGGGGAACGGCTTTATTATGATGAATGCAGCGGAACGGGCATGGCCGAACCGCAGCATCCTTTTCCGGCAGCGGACAAAGCCAAATTATACTGTGATCCGTTTCAGTTGCAGTACGGCGAGGATCTTGACTATTTCGGCATGATCGTGCTGCTGTTCTATGTGCTGATCGGGAGATTCCCCTATGACGGCCGCCTGATGGACGGCATCGGTGCAGCGACAGCGCGCGAACAGGCTGCGTGGTATGACGCATACCGGAAAAACTGCATTTTTATTTTCGATCCGGAAAACAGCATCAACAGCATCGGAACATTTGCATCGGAAGAAAAATTCCGGCAGCGCTGGGCGCTGCTTCCTGCGGATGTGAAAGCTGTTTTCACGGAGGTTTTCACCGGCCGGCGCACCGGAAACAAGCTGACGCCCGCGCCGGATGAATTGCTGCGGCGATGCGCATTTTTCAGAGGGGAGTGAGGGCATGGAGATCAAAGCAGTGCTTTCCGCACTGATCGAACGGGAAGGAAAAGAGATCCTGCTGCCGGAAAACCGCATCCGGCTGACGGAACTTCTCACAGCGCAGCAGGCATATGCGCCGGAAATGCAGGCTTTCCTGCTCTGCCTGAGCTGTACCGATCCGGCTGCAATGGCAGAAATGCGGGAAATGACACTGACAGAATATCAAAATCTGCTCCGAAGCTGCATTTTGCATACCAAACTGCAATATGATGTCTGCGTGGAGGATCTCTCGCTGCTGCTCAGTCTGATGCAGATTACGGTCAGCAATGTTTCGGCCGAGGCAAAAAGTCTGCTGCCGGAGCCGGAGCTGCCTCTGATGCGGAAATATTGCAGCTATGAGGATGTGCAGCGCAGTCTTGCGGAGGCAAAGGCGCAGAATGATCCGAATGCCGCTGCAACGATCTATGCCGAGCTGATGCGTGCGGATGTAACAGAAGCATTCTACCGCTACGGCATCATCAAGGTCTCGCAGGAAAAGGCTGCGGATCGCAGAACCGGTGAGCAGAGCCTGATGACTGCGGCAACCCGCGGTCATGTTCCGGCCGCACTGTTCCTCGGTGATTATTATATGACGGCCGGAGAATTTGCAAAGGCACACCGGTATTACTGCGGATTCGGCGCACCGATGCTGAATGCGCAGCAGCGGGATCATGTCTATGTTCTGGAACTGATGAAACGCACGAATCTGCGTGTGATCGTGTTGGAATTTCTGTTTGCGCTGCTCGGAATCGCCGGTGCATTGATTCTGGCCTTCCGGCTGCCGGTTTCAACCGGCGGATTCATCGGCGCCTGTATCGGCGCGGCTGTGATGGCCGGCTGTGCAGTGTATGCGGTATGCAAATTCTTCAAAGAACCGCTGTTTCACTCGCAGCCTCTTTATATTGCTGAGCTGACGGGCTTTTTTGCCGCGCTGTTCAGTCTCATCATCGGAACGGATGTGATCATATGAGTACGCCGTATATTCCCGCAGGCAAATGCCATGTAACAATCAAAAATCATTTGCTGTTTGCCGCAATGTCCGGTTTTCTGCTTCTGATGTGCGTAACACATTTTTCACTTTACGGACTGATGAGTTTGGTGCCGATTGCCGGATGTATGTTTGTAGCGGTGAGCATCGGGTTTCCCGCAGAGGAAAAGCCTGCGCATTCGCTGAAATACAAATCCAATCATTTTCTCTTTTTCTTTGTGCTCGGACTGGCAGCAGTGTTCCTGCTCCATGATCTGACCGGTTATGCAGATCTTGCGATCTCACTGCTGTCGGAATGGCTGTCGGTCGTACTGATCCTGAAAGGGATACTGGCCTGTCTGCTGCTGCTGATTTCCGCTTTTATCAGAAATCTTTATCTGAAAAAAACAGCGCATTATGTCTGTGTGCTCTGTATCCTGTGGATGGTGACCGGCATACTGAACGGCAATGCGGCCATGTATGTGCTGACAGTTTTGCTCCTGCTCTGGTTTTATTTCCATGATCTCTGCATGATTGCCGAGACGAAGGCAATGGCAGAGGAACCGGAATACATGATGGCCGGTGCCGGAGAGCTGCTTCTCTGCGGTGCAGCGGCACTGTTCGCGTTCAGCCCGTTTCAGGATGCATGGATGCGGGATCCGGCCGGGATGCTGGAAGCCGTGCTGAATCCTGTTTATCTGATCTATCTGCTTCTGACGGCATTCTGCATGGTGCTGATCTGCGCAAAATTCCATCCGCATGAAACACTCAGCAACAACGAAACCGCTGCATTTTTTACAGTGTTTACAGCACTTGTGCTGCTGAAGCTGACTGTTGCCCTGCCGTTCCGCTTCGGATTTGCCGTTCCGGTGATTTATTTGCTCTGTTCATTGCCGTTTCTGGTATCAGCCGGTCCGGTCTCCGCACTGGCGGATTTTTCGGATCAGGTCGAAATCGCGCCGTGGGTACTGCATCTGCTGGTATCCGTGCAGGCGGTGCTTGCATATCTGCTGCTTTGTTCACGGCTCTGGATCTGCACGGTCGCACTGATCTTTTCGCCGTATCTGCTGATGACAGGCAATCTTTTTGAGCGCCTGAACAACAAGCGCTTTCGCTGGCACGGTTATCTGGCGGTGATCTTTGCAGCGTTTCTTGCGCTCTGTGCGGATATGCGTATTTTCTGTCCGAAGGCTGTAGTAATTGCGCTGTGCGTGATGCTGCTGCTTCAGGCAGCGCTCTGGATCTGGGATGACCAGTTCAGTGCAGAAAAAAAGGCGCTCGAAAAATGCAGGGAAACCGCGGACAGACTGCATCTGACCGGAAAAACATCGGAGCAGCATCAGAAAATGCTGATCCTGATTAAATCCGTGATGACCGCAGCTTATGTTTTATTCAGTGCGGTTCTGCTGCGCAAGATCATGTAAATCTGATTCCGGAGCCATAATACAAACGATTCTGTATTTCTCAATGTGTTCTCCGGCAAACCGGCGCGCCCGTCCCCGAAGTGTTTTTCTCAGAGACAGCATATTGACTTTTTTCCGGATATGTAGTAAAATAAACATAAAGGCTGAAATGCCCGTATAGTCTATATCGTTTTGGAGGTTTTTGTCATGGATATTTATAACGGATGGCTCATTGTCAACAGCTATTACAATCCCGCAAAGTTCAATTCTCTTTACAGAGTCTTACAGGAATCGGCAGAAAAGGCCGGTCTGCATTTCTCAAAATGGACTTCCGATCAGCGTCCGACCGTCATCGGCTCCGCTGCGAAAGATCCGAAGCCTTCCTTTGTCCTGTTCTGGGATAAGGATATCCAGCTCGCAAAAACGATGGAGCTTTCCGGTCTGCATCTGTTCAACAGCGCGAATGCAATCGCTCTGGCTGACGATAAGATCGAGACATTGCTCAAGCTCGCTTCCTACAATATCCCGATCGTGGATACGATTCCTGCACCGACCTGCTTCCCCGGCTGCAAGCGCAACCCGGCTTCGGCAGAGCAGGCTGCAAAAATTCTCGGCTGGCCGCTTGTCATCAAGGAGAATAAAGGCAGCTTCGGTCAGCAGGTCTATCTGGCAAACAATATCAAAGAGGCAGAGCGCATCCTCACGCATATCGGTGAACACGACTGCCATTTCCAGCGCTTCATCGCGGACAGTGCCGGAAAGGATCTCCGCGTAACAGTTGTCGGCGGAAAGGTTGTCTGCGCGATGGAACGCCGTTCACAGTCAAAGGAGCAGTTCCGCTCCAATATGGAGCTTGGCGGCACTGCAACTGCACGCCAGATCACGCCGCTTGAAGAAAAAATGGCGCTTGCCTCTGCGGCAGCACTCGGTCTGGATTTTGCCGGTGTGGATATTCTGATGGGCAAGGGCGAAAATGAGCGCTATGTCGTGGAAGTCAATTCCAATCCGCAGCTGCAAAGCACAATTGATACCTGCGGCATCAATCCGGCAACCAATATCATGTGGCATATCCGCAGCCAGATCAAATCCGCAGAATGATGAAAAAACAAGGCGTTCTGATCTATACACCGGAGGATGCGGCGCGCAACCGCTGGTTCATCGAACAGCTTTGTCAATACGCAGAGCCGGAGGGACTGTCTCTCCGGCTCGTGCTTTCGGATGAGGCTGACATCCGGCAAACATTTACACCGGAGGATGCGTTTGTGATCAATCGCAGCAGAATATATAAGTACAGCAGCTATGCGGACGGAATCCTGCATCTCCCCTGCTTCAACAGCCCTGCCGTCACGGATATCACCAATGAAAAATACACAACCTATGCGATCATGCACGGCGAACACGGCATCCCGATGGCAAAAACGCAGCAGGTTCACCGAAACGAGCCGCTGCCGGAGACGGATTATCCTGTTGTTGCAAAGCCCGCTGACGGCCACGGCGGCACGGGCGTTGCATGGATTGAAAATGAAGCGGAATTGATGCAGTATGCGGAGGATTTCAGGCGCTTGCATCCTGAGCCGACCTGTCCGTTTCTGATACAGGAGCCGGTCGTCACCGGCTGGGATGTGCGTGTATATGTCCTCGGCGGCGAGATCTATGCGGCGGTACTGCGCACATCAGACAGGGATTTCCGGAGCAATTTCTCGCTCGGCGGCCATGCGGAGCCGTTCAAGCCGGATAAGGAAATGCGCAGACTGGTCATGCAGGTGCAGAAAGTGCTGCCGCTGGATTTTGCAGGGGTGGATATTCTCAGGCATCCGGACGGCGGGTATCTGCTCGGTGAGATTGAGGATGCGGTCGGCTGCCGGATGCTGTATGCACTGACGGACAGGAATCCTGCAAAGGATTATATCCGGTATATCAGTGAAAAGCTGCACATATCCGAATGAAAGCACCGCAATATAACTGCGTCGCTCAGACTGTCAGGAATCTTTCGTTTATATCTGTCCACAGAAAGCAATGTAATAAAAATGTGGATAAGATTATGCTATAAAACCGAAAATCATGACAGTATTTCAGCAAAAAAATGCTATAATAGAAGCAACTTGATTGTCTGCACCCCCTTCAGCAGACAAATGGGAGGATGTTATCATGAAAAAATTGCGTATTCCCGCCGTATGTGCAGCACTCTGTCTGCTGACAGGCTGCGGAACTTCTCCGGCTGATACCGCGGAAAGCTCTGCGTCTTCCGAAGCAGAAACCTCAGCGGAAGTTGTGATTGAAACAGAGGCACCGGAGCTGGATGGCTATCAGCTGCTCTGGCACGATGAATTTGACGGCAGTGTGCTCAATGATGCAATCTGGAACCGCGAAAAGCGTGATCCGGGCTGGACAAACGAGGAGTTGCAGGAATATACCGAATCCGACGAAAATATTTTCCTGCGCGATGGCTGCCTGATCCTGAAAGCAGTCAAATCCGACCGCGACGGCAAGGATTACTATACCTCCGGCAAGGTCAATTCCCAGAACAAAACAGATTTTATCTACGGCAAGGTCGTTGCACGGGCTAAGGTTCCGGAAGGTCAGGGCCTCTGGCCTGCAATCTGGATGATGCCGCAGGACGAGAGCCGCTACGGTCAGTGGCCGAAGTGCGGTGAAATCGACATTATGGAGGTTCTCGGCAATCAGACCGATACCGCCTACGGAACCGTTCACTACGGCGCGCCCCATGCCGATCAACAAGGAACCGTCGTGCTCGACAGCGGCACTTTTGCAAGCGATTTCCATGA
>JAFYBM010000074.1 GCA_017540225.1 Oscillospiraceae bacterium
AAAGCGGTAGCACATTGTGCGACTGCCGGTTATGTGCGTCCCCGGCAGACGTTCACCGCGTCATGACGCCAGACTCCGGATACGCGGTAATCTCCGGGCTGACGGAGGCCTTAAGCGGCCATCAAAACGGAATCGTTGTTCTCGTTTAAATTTAGAAAGTTGCACATTTTACGGGTTATGCGCCCGACTCGCCGATCAAACTTCCCAGCCCCCGTCGAAACCTTTACGCCCCCATGACGAGAACAGAGTTATGCTTCATTCTGATATCGTATCTGTGCGGATCTGTCAAGCGGCATATCCGCCGGATCGTCACTGATTCCGCGATTTGACTGCGCGGTCAATATCGCGGTTCGCCGACTTGATCGCGGCATCCTCGCGCTTGTCATAGAGCTTTTTGCCCTTGCAAAGTCCGAGCTGTACCTTTACTCTGCCGTCCTTGAAATAGAGGGAGAGGGGAATCAGCGTCAGACCTTGCGTTTTCAGCGTTCCGAACAGTTTCAGGATCTCGCGCTTATGCATGAGCAACTGCCGCACGCGCCGCGGATCCTTGTTGAACACATTGCCTTTTTCATACGGAGATACGTGCATATCACGCAGAAGAAGCTGACCGTCTTCGATCGAACACCAGCTGTCCTTGAGGTTCACATTGCCGTTTCGGATCGACTTGACCTCTGTGCCGACCAATGCAATGCCGGCTTCATAGGTTTCCAGCACGAAATAATCATGCCGTGCCTTGCGGTTTTCCGCGATCTGTTTGATGCCTGCCTGCTTCATCCGTCAGCCCTCCTTTCTCACCGCTCTATTATAGCATGTTCCAACCGAAAAGTCAAGCATCTGCAAAAGTCGAATCTGCACAATTTCTGCGCATTCCGGACGATTGACAGGCGCGGAGATTTGTGATATACTACGAGAAAAGGGGTGAATCACGTGCAGGACGCCTATCTGATCGAATGCAGCGTTTGCTGTTTTGACGGCATGTCGCATTATTATATCTGGTATGAAAATGAGCAGGGCGAAAACTGTTTCTATACCAAAAACGGGAAGCTCGCTGCATTCTGGAAGCAGCAAACCGCAATGGAAAAGATCACTGAACTCGGCTTGCAGTATCGGGATACGGAATTGTTTGATGAGGAACGGCTGGACTACTGGCTGGTTACCGGCAGCCCTTCACAGATCTACGGTGCAGAACCGTATAGCGCCGAGAGTCTTGACGCCGATTTTCTGCTGGATTACTGGAATCTGTTTGACGATGCCGCAAAAACGCTCGGCATGCAGCTCAATTTGCCGGCCGGTGCGGATGCATGCTACGAGAAGCTGTTTCAGCGTACCGGTGCTGCTGCACTGATGCGCCCTTCTCATACTTTTCAGCCTTTTCTGATCACTTATTTGATCAAGAAAAAAAGCGCCGAAGCAGATTCGCTCTGCCCTGTGTTTTCTGACAAGGAACCGGAGATCATCCGCACTGTGCTGAAAAGCGGCTTGGATCTGCTTCGGCAGAATACGGACTATGAATGAAATGATACGAACATGTAATCTTTGCCCGCGCTCCTGCAAAATCGACCGGAATCAGCAGCGCGGTTTCTGCGGCGAATCCGACGAAATCCGCATTGCACGCGCGGCGCCGCATCTCTGGGAAGAACCGCCGATCAGCGGCAAAAACGGTTCCGGCACTGTCTTTTTCAGCGGCTGCAATCTGCGCTGCATCTACTGCCAGAACCATGAGATCGCGGTTTCACATCTCGGCTATGCAGTCTCCGCGGAACAGCTGCTCGAAATCTTTTTTGATTTGCAGGCGCAGGGTGTACACAATATCAATCTTGTGACCGCAAGCCATTTCACGGAACAGCTTGTGCCGATCCTGCGAAAAGCAAAAGCAGACGGTCTGCACATTCCGTTTCTCTGGAACAGCAGCGGCTATGAACTGCCCGAAACGCTCCGGATGCTAGAGGGGCTGATCGACATTTATCTGCCGGATTACAAATACCGGAACCCCGAAACGGCAAGGGCTTAT
>JAFYBM010000075.1 GCA_017540225.1 Oscillospiraceae bacterium
GCAGCGGGCATCGCACTCAGGAGATCGAAATTCATTATCGCTTCAATGTTGCCGTAGCGACTGCTGTCGCTGACAGTATGAAGTACGACAAAAAGAGAAAGGCTGCATAACCGCTGAGGTTACGCAACCTTATCTTCAAATCATAAAAACTTCTTTACGAGTACCCGTCTTTCGCTCTCCGGTCTGTTTTATTTTTCAATCGAGCTGTAATATGCCTCCAGCTTGGGTCTTGCACTGATGTAGTATTCCTTCAGACCGGGATCAAACTGCGTTCCCATGCCGCTGAGAATGATCGAATCCGCCTGCTCAAAGGACATACTATCCTTGTAAACGCGCTTGCTCACCAGCGCATCGTAGACATCCGCAATCGCCATGATCCTTGCCTCCAGCGGAATCTCCTCTCCCTTCAGGCCGTCCGGATAACCGGAACCGTCCCAGCGCTCATGGTGATAATGCGCCACATTTTCAGCAAGCAGGTGGAAGGAATCATCATCCGTCATTTTCAGGATCTCATGGATAACGCGGGCGCCCTCCGCAGCATGATGCTTCATTTTCTCAAATTCCTCCGGCGTAAACCTGCCCGGCTTTCTGAGTACTGCATCGTCAACAGCGATCTTTCCGAGATCGTGCATCGGCGCTGCCTTGATGAGGTTTTTGCAGAATTCCGCTGAGAGCTTCATGCCGCCTTTGTGCATGATCTCGTCGATCAGCAGCCGCACGCCGACGCTTGTTCGCTTGATGTGTCCGCCGGTCGAATTATCGCGGCTTTCAACCATCATTGCAAGGCTCATGATCAGATTATCATGCATTTCCTCGATATGCTGAGTCTTTTCGCGCACCTCACGCTGTAAATCCTCATTATAGTGGTCGAGCAGCCGGATATATTTCCGGTTCTGCGTTTCATCCGTCAGCGTAAGGAGAAATCCGAGGCGGCGTTTGCCGTCATACAGATAATCCGCATTGACATTGTAAATCTTATCATTTTCATCATTCGGTTCGCTGCCCTTTTGCCATCTGTAAACAAATTCGTGCTTTTTTTCATTCTCTGAAAACTGCCGCAGCCATCCGAAAGCAGGCCCTGCCGGATGCGTTTCGTCGATTTTTTTGTCAACATACAGCGTAGTCAGCACAGGAAGAATTTTCTGTGCTGTCTCATTGCAGCCGAGATAGCGCATCTTTTCATCAAAGGATACAAAGCCCGTTGCACCGTTATGAATCATGGAATCAATGACCGTATCATTGACATCATACAGCGTCACGCGATAAACGATCAGAAGATACATGATCTCCGCAAAAATATATGCAACCGGAATAATATCGAAATGCTGCGTAATGCGCCGCCCGAGGAAGTAGCTCAGCATTGAGGCGGCTTCCGGCAGAAAGAGCAGATATAAAATGGTTCGGGAGACCTGTTTTTTCTTGAAATAGCTGTAGATAATAACAGAAAGGCTGACAAGAAAAAACAGCCCGACCGATACAAAATAGACACTGTGCATGAAGCCGTAGCTCTTATGCAGGAGCGGTGCGCCGCCAACGATCTCCATAGACAGCTCCCGATAAAAATAAGGCTTGTATCCGATTGTCAGCACCGAGCCGTAAAGAATCAGGCAGCAAATGAACAGCACCCGCTTGAGCCATATGCTGAAACGGATCTTGCAGAGGCTCACAATGCTCAGAAACACGAAATATTGGAGAAAGCTGCCGCCGAGATAAACGATCTTGGTCGCCATGATTACTTCATTGAGCGATTCGGAATGCGCCAGCATCGTATAACCGAGGCAAATGATCGGAACCAGCGTGAACAGGATCGAAAACGTAATGTCAAAATGCTTGCGCCACATAAAAACATAGATCACGGCACATACAACAGACAGCGCAAAAAGTATCTCATAATATAAAACAATCAGGGAAACCGCCTCCTTTCCGCGGAATGCAGCTGCTTTTACAGCGCATCGGAGAACAAAGCCTGCATCTCCTTTGCTTTTCCGCAGGAGAGCCGTCCCTCCGGACATTTTCCGCTGACAAAGCAGCTCGGACCGAACATTGAAAACAGCGCCGGCGATTCTGCGCGAAGCTGCCGCAAAAGCTCGATCGCACAGCTCCGGATCTCCCACTGCGCACGGTTGCAGGTGCGCAGCTTCATGAAATGCAGCAGTTCTCTGCCATTCATATCACAGATGACATCAAGCTGGTTGCCGGCAAGCGCGAAATACTGCGCGTCCTCCGCGGGAAGTCCGCTGCTGCGCATTTTCTCAAAGGCGGCGGCATTCTTCTCAAAAGCCTGCTGATACAGCGCACAGGCCTCCGCATTCTGCCGGATCGTTTCCGGCAGCACATAATTCTGCTTATAAACCGCCGCTGTAATATGCGGAACCAGCACAGTCTGAATGCGGTGCCGCACGAGATGCGTAATCGCGGCAAGCGAAAGATTCCTGATCTCAAACTGCGCATGAATCAGCTCCAGCTCACGCGGGCGCTCGCTTGTAATCAGATCAAAGGCTTCATACGGGCCTTCCGGATCTGCCGCAAACATCCCGTTGAACACCTGTGCTTCCATGAGAATATCCAGCGAATGCTGCGGCGGCGCAAAACGCAGCTCGACCTCCGCCGTTTCTGCTTTCGGCACAATATGCCAGTCCGGCTGAACCGGCGCATAGCGCGCAAAGGCCTCCGATTCATCCGCACGGAACCGCGCTTCAAACAGCTCCGGCAGATTCGGGAAATAATCGCGCAGCTGCATTTTCAGCGATTCACCGAGCATTTTCAGCTCCGGATAAAACCGGCCGCGTCCTTTGCACATGACCGTGACCATATACAGCAGCTCCCGCGCATTCATGGTGCAGTAAAAATTGCTGCGGAAGCAATAAGGCAGCAGATAACGGGCATCCTCTTTGGGAATATCCAGCTCCAGCAGCCTTGCATAGGCATCAAACAGCGATTGCATATGCTGCCGGTAATCTGCGAGCAGCTCTGCCGGCAGCGCCGGAATATAGAATCCGGCATTTGTAAAATCAACATATCTGCGCGATTTTACAGTGTAGGAGCCAAGCCGGAATTCAATGACAAACTCCTCAGTGCAGACAGATACATTATCAAATGCAACCGTGAAGAACTGATGCTCCAGCGTGGAAGTATGGCCGGAGCCGACAACCTTTTCGATCAGGCTGCCGTTGTTCTCCTTTTCGCAGGATTTTTCATAGATTTCAAGCGCAGAGCCTTGTGTCGTGGAGATACGGGCTGCGGATGCAACGGCTGTATCGCCGGCAGTTGAGGATGCAATGATTTTAGCAGAAGCGAGGTTCATTTTTGCTCTCCCTTCGGTTTTTTCGGACGCGGCGTGATATGCCTATATTGTATCACGGAACGCAGCATTTGTCAAGAAAAGTCTGTTGCAGTGTCCATAGTGTTTCTTCTGCGTCTTTTTTCTGCCGCTCCCATTGCATTTTCCTCTGTAATATGGTATAATGCCTATATAAACCTCGAAAGGAACGATTATCATGCTGACAAGTCTGACACCGGAATTGCTGATGAATATTCTGGTGAAACTGTTTATCATCGTCCTGATCCTTCCGCTGCATGAATATGCGCACGCATGGACAGCCCATAAGCTGGGCGATGACACGGCGATGTATCAGGGGCGCCTGACACTCAACCCGATGGCACATATCGACCCGATCGGCGCACTTTGCCTGCTGATCGGCGGCTTCGGCTGGGCAAAGCCCGTGCCGGTTGATCCGACGCGATTCTCCCGCAAGCACACAATGCGTGTCGGCATGGCGCTGACCGCGCTGGCCGGCCCCGTAGCCAATATGCTCGCCGCGTTTGTCGGCATGATCGCTTACCGGATCTATCTCTGCACCGATTATTACCAAACCTATGTCTCGGATTATATCGACGGCGAAGGCATCAGCAATGCACCGCAGATTGTGCAGTATATGCTGTATCTGTTCGTATCCATCAACATCGGCCTCGGTTTATTCAATCTTGTACCCATTCCGCCGCTTGACGGCTCCAAAATTCTTTCCTCACTCACAGGCAACAAGCTCGACAGATGGTACGCAAGAAATCAGTATGTCGTGCGCGTTGTGTTTCTGATTGTGCTGGTCACAGGCATTCTCTCATGGCCGCTGATGATCGTGGAACAGGCTGTGTTCTCGCTGTTTGAGATCCTCACGAACTGGATCCCTGCGGTATTCGGGTGATCGTATGCCGGAGTTATCATTTCATTTGCCGGTCTTTGAGGGGCCGATGGATCTGCTGCTGCATCTGATCGCCAAGCACAAGCTCAATATCCACGATATTGAAATCGCGGTGCTGCTGGAGCAGTATCTGCTTTATATGCAGGAATGTG
Organism: Oscillospiraceae bacterium; assembly: GCA_017540225.1. Classification (GTDB taxonomy): domain Bacteria; phylum Bacillota; class Clostridia; order Oscillospirales; family Ruminococcaceae; genus Firm-04. The sequence continues at coordinate 4,352 of JAFYBM010000075.1, forward strand.
CCGAACAGGATTATGAGCTGGCCGGCGAATTTCTGACGATGGCCGCAAAGCTCATCTGGATGAAAACTGCTGCGCTGCTCCCCCAGCCGGAGGAGGCCGAGGCTGTCAAAAAGGAGCTGGAGGGCGCACTGATCGAATATTCCCTCTGCAAAATTGCAGCGGGAAATCTGCGGGAGCTGTATCTCGGAGATGTGCTGTTTGTGCGAAAGCCTGTCTCACTGCCGGTCGATATGACCTACCGGCGGACGCATGAACCGGAGCTGCTCGTGCAGGTCTATCAGAATATGGGGCTGCGGAAAATGCCGCACGGGAAATCCGAGGGCAATCTCGGTGAAAAGATCCATGAGGTCGTGCAGCTGCATCATCAGGTCACGAGCGTAGCCTCCAAGGTCGTGTTTCTGCTGCGGCAGTTCTTCACGCATGAGGCAATCCGGATGGATGACCTCTTTGACGGTGTTGTCCGCCGCACCGACCGTGTGGCGCTGTTTCTGGCAATTCTTGAACTCACCAAATCCGGCCGAACCTATATCAGCGATGACGGTACACAGATTCTCATGAAAGACCGTGACGCACTGCTCAACGGAAAACGTCAGCGCAGACGCGCAGCGGATTTGCAGGAGGGACAGGCACTGCCAAGCTGATTTTTGCGCCGGAACCTCATATTTTCACCGCAATCGTGCAACAATAACTGCATCATTGCAGAAAGGATCTTTAATTTATGCTGGAACTCAAGCATCTTGCATTTGCAGCCGGCGATACCGGAAAGAATACCGAGATCATCCGCGATCTCAGCCTCACGATTCCGGACAACCGGTTTATTGTCATCACAGGCCCGAACGGCGGCGGAAAATCCACGCTCGCCAAACTCATTGCGGGCATTGAAAAAAGCACCGCCGGTCAGATTATTTTCAACGGCGAGGACATTTCCGGGAAAAGCATCACCGAACGCGCACAAATGGGCATCGGATTTGCATTTCAGCAGCCGGTGCGGTTCAAAGGACTGACCGTTCTTGATCTGCTCCGCATTGCGGCGCGCAGACAACTTTCGGTCGGTGATGCCTGCGAATATCTTTCGGAGGTCGGACTGTGCGCAAAGGATTACATTCACCGCGAAATCAACGCCTCACTCTCCGGCGGCGAGCTGAAGCGCATTGAGATTGCAACAATCCTTGCAAGAGACATTCAGCTCGCGCTCTTTGATGAGCCGGAAGCCGGCATCGACCTCTGGAGCTTCAGCAATCTGATCCGCATTTTTGAGAATATGCGGAATGATTCCGGCGGCAAAACGATCATCGTGATCTCGCATCAGGAGCGCATTCTCAGCATTGCGGACGAGATCATTGTGCTTGCGGACGGCACCGTGCAGAAGCAGGGGCCGCGTGATGAGATCCTGCCGGAGATCATCGGCACGAACATTGCGGTCAATGCCTGTCACAAGCTGGACGGAAAGGAGGCTGCGGAATGAAAGCAATGGATGCTGTTCAGAAGCGGCTGCTGGAGGAAGTTGCCGATCTGCATGATATTCCGGAGGGCGCTTATAATCTGCGCGCAAACGGCGAATCTGTGGGCAGGAATACGACTGCAAATATTGATATTCAATCCAAAACCGACCGCAGCGGCATAGACATCCGCATCAGGCCGGGCACAAAGCACGAGAGCGTTCACATTCCCGTCGTGCTGAGCGAAAGCGGTCTGAAAGAAACCGTCTATAACGATTTCTACATCGGTGAGGACTGCGATGTGCTGATCGTTGCGGGCTGCGGCATTGATAACTGCGGCAGTCAGGATTCACAGCATGACGGCGTACACCGTTTCTTTGTCGGCAAAAATGCGAAGATCCGCTATGTGGAAAAGCATTACGGCTCCGGCGCCGGCAGCGGGCAGCGCATTCTCAATCCGGTTACGGAGGTCTATCAGGAGGAAGGCAGCACCGTCGAGATGGAGATGGTGCAGATCAAAGGCGTGGATTCCACGCAGCGCACGACGCTTGCCGAGCTGAAAGAAGGCGCCAAGCTGATCGTGCAGGAGCGCCTGATGACGCACGGCACACAGCAGGCCTACAGCGTTTATAAGGTTGATCTCAAGGGCAGCGGTTCCAGTGCGGATGTTGTTTCACGTTCGGTTGCACGCGATCAGTCATTCCAGAAGCTGGATATGTGTATCATCGGCAATGCGGCGTGCAGCGGTCACACGGAATGTGATTCGATCATCATGGACAGCGGCCGGATTCTGGCAGTGCCGTCTCTCGAGGCAAACCATGTCGATGCGGCACTTGTGCATGAGGCCGCAATCGGCAAAATTGCCGGCGAGCAGCTCGTCAAGCTGATGACGCTCGGACTGACAGAGGCCGAAGCAGAGGCACAGATTATCAACGGTTTCCTGAAATAAGGGATCCTGTGCCGGAAGCCGCCTTGGCATTTCCCCTGTGATGGAAAAACCGAAATTCGCGGGCTTTGCCCTCGGCAGCAGTACCGCCGAGGGCAATCTTGTCGGAAGCGGCTCATTTACAGAATAAAAAGGAGGTCAATATGACTGATTTCAAAACGCCATACGGCCTGATTGGCCGCAAGCTCGGACACAGCATCTCGCCGGAAATCCACGCAGCGCTTGGTAATCCGCACTATTCGCTCTATGAGCTGGAACCGGATGAGCTGCCTGTTTTTCTCGCAGATACGCGCCTGAAGGCGCTCAATGTCACAATTCCATATAAGATTGATGTCATCCCGCTCTGCAAAACGCTTGACCCGCTTGCCGAGGCAATCGGCAGTGTCAACACGCTCGTGCGGCAGGATGACGGCGCATGGAAGGGCTATAATACCGATGCCTACGGTCTGCGCTGCATGATGCGGGCAGGCGGACTTTCGTTTGACGGTGCAAATGTGCTTGTGCTCGGAAACGGCGGTGTTTCGCAGACGATTCAGGCAATTGCAAAGCTCGACGGCTGTGCCGCGCTCACCGTTCTTGACCTCAAAGGCACGGAATACACCTATGATGATCTGCCGAAATTTTACGCAGATACGACACTGATCGTCAATGCAACACCGGTCGGGATGTACCCGAAGGCCGGAAAATCACTCGTAGATCTGACGCTGTTCCCGAACCTGAAAGGTGTTGCGGATGTGATCTATAATCCGCAGCGGACGGCACTGCTTTTGCAGGCGGATGCGCTCGGTATCCCGTATGCCGGCGGCCTGACCATGCTTGTCGCGCAGGCAAAGCAGGCGGCAGAGCATTTCTTCGGCAAACCGGTTGACGATGCGAAAATCGCGGAAATCGGCGCAAAAATGCAGGCGGATGCAGAGAATATCGTGCTGATCGGGATGCCCGGGAGCGGCAAATCCTGCATCGGCAATGCGCTGGAAGCACTGACCGGCCGCCGTCAGATTGACCTTGACGCAGAGATCATCAAAAAGGCGTGCAAGCCGATTCCGGAGATCTTTGCGGAATCGGGCGAGGAGGGCTTCCGTAGAATCGAATCCGAGGTTGTCCGCGAGCAGAGCGCAAACCGCGGCGTGATTCTCGTGACGGGCGGCGGCGTTGTCACCCGAGAGGAAAACTACGCCCCGCTGCGCAGCAACGGCCATATTTATCAGATCTGCCGCCCGACCGAACAGCTCAGCCGCGAGGGCAGACCGCTTTCGATCGGCGCAGACCTGCATGAAATGGAGCGGGTGCGGATGCCGCTCTACCGGAAATTTGCGGATGCCGCAATCGACAATAACAGCACGCCCGAAGCTGCGGCGGCTGAGATCTGGAGGGATTTTTGTGCATATACTCGTGCTGAATGGGCCGAATTTGAATATGCTCGGCATTCGTGAGCCGGAGCATTACGGGACGCAGACACTTGCCGATCTCGAAGCGATGATCGCGGCGGAGGCGGAGCGCCTCGGCGTGACTGTTGAGTTTTATCAGTCGAATCACGAGGGCGCGCTCGTGGATAAAATACAGGCCGCCTACGGCAAGGCAGACGGCATTCTCATCAATCCGGCGGCGTATACGCACACGAGCGTTGCGCTGCTTGATGCCGTGAAGGCCGTGCAGATCCCGACCGTTGAGGTACATATTTCCGACCCCGATACCCGCGATGAATTCCGGAAGATTTCTTATATCCGGCAGGCCTGCATTGCGACAGTCAAGGGCAAGGGCTTTCAGGGATATCTCGAAGGGCTGCAAATTCTTGTGAATCATGCAAAATGAAAAACGCCCCGTCCCGATTTTTCTTCGGGGCGGGGCGGTGTGTTATTAGTTTTGTTCTGCTATTTTTTCAACCTTATCAATCATATCTTTAAGATCTTTTTCATAATTGTCAAGTGAGCCCTCATACTGTTGCAACAGATTTGTCAAGCTTTTTGCATATTCTTTTGCCGCATTTTCATATGCAATGTATGCTGCGTTACCTTCCTCATCAGTATACTTGTTCTTTATATTAACCAGTTCTTCTTTTAATACTTTACTATTTGTTTCAATTGAGCCAAGCATTGAAATCACTGTTACATACGAATTTACATCCACTGTTCCTGCATTAATTTTTTGACGTATTTCAATCATCTGCTGGTGGATATTCGCCATTTCCTGAGCCGCATTTACAGCTTTACTAGTATCATACAATTGAATCTTTTTGAGATTGGAAACTACATCGCACATTTTTAAATAGGCAGTTGAATCATCTTCAATTCTATTTGCATTACCCCACTCTTCTAATGCATTAAATGCAGCAATTTCATATAAAGTATCAGAAACCATGGTATTATTTGTTTTTTCTGCTTCTTCCTCACATTTTTTTATTTTCTTTAGTAGGTCATCATATTCAACTGCATATTGCGCTCTTGCGGGTAAGTCTTGAATGTCTGATGCAATGCTATTAATTGATTTAGCGCTGTTTTTTAAGCTTACAGCAGTATCCGCTTTTAGAGACAGATTTTTTATTTCTTTATTGACTTGATCTGCTTTTTTTAGATACTCCTTTTTCTGTTCTTCTGTTAATGACACCAATTTTTCGGCGTTAACATCTGCTCTGTCCTCAGCAGACAGTTTGTCATATAGGTCATTTGCCTTTATGATGGCTTCATCCGCAGAGTCAGAATATGATGCCGGCAACGCATCAATTGCTGTTTGCGCGGCTTTAGCTTCTGCTGATTTTCCACAACCCGTCAGCGTTGCAGCAGCTAAACATAAAAGCCAACCAACACATAGATTCTTCTTTTTCATAATCATTCCCCGCTTTCATTAAAAAATATCCCAATTTGGGATATTTTTATTATACCATAATGGTATAATAATGTCAAGAGGGAATTGACTATGAGACTGAAACAATTGCGAAAAATGCGCCGCATCACACAGCAAAAGCTTGCGATGGACTTGAATATGAATCAAAATACGATCAGCCGTTATGAAACCGGCGAACACGAAGCCGATTACCGCACACTCATCCTCTTTGCAGATTATTTCAATGTTTCGATCGACTACCTTCTTGAACGCACCGACAATCCTGCATATTATAAATGAGCATCCTTGTTTTCAGGGATGCTCATTCTGATACACGCAAAAGCCGCCCCGATGTACGCTTCGGGGCGGCCTTCGCTATTTTTTCACAGAAAGGGTTTGTGTTGTCAGTTTTTATTCTCAGCGGGGACATTCTCCTGAAGAATCAGCTTGATGTCCATATCCTGACCGTTTCTCGTCACGGTGATCGTGATTGCATCGCCGGCCTTGTAGTTATCTCTTGCTTTGTTCAGCTCCTCATAGGTCGTAATGGTCTCACCGTTGATCGCAATGATGACATCACCGACGCGGATGCCTGCGAGATCTGCTGCGCTGCCCTCAACGACTGCACGCACATACACGCCGACCGGAATGC
>JAFYBM010000076.1 GCA_017540225.1 Oscillospiraceae bacterium
ATTCTGATGATCGTGCTGTGCGTATGGCTGTTCAAGCCGCGTGAGGGAGATCCCAGAGAATGAACGAATGTGATACCTGTGCGTACAATATGTACGATGAGGACTGGGACTGCTATGTCTGCGCGATGAATCTGGATGAGGACGAATATGCGCGGTTTATGCAGGATACACATACCCATTGCCCCTATTACCGGGACGGCGATGAATATAAAATTGCCGGAAAGCAATAAACATGAAAAAATCAATTAAAACTGTCCTGCTGATCGGCTGCATTGCGCTGCCTGTCGTATCGGTCTGGATTGGTGTATGGATGCTGCTGAATCTGACACGCTGTGCATCGGATTTGAATGACCGTGCAGAGCAGATACAATCTGTTCCGAAGCCTACACAGGAGCAATTGCTGAGAATTTCAGAAAATTATATTTACGCAAAATACGGTGCAGATTGTGAGGCGTTTCTGCCGGAGAATTATCTTGCTGCCTATCAGGACTGGGGCAAGCCGCGCGGAGAGCAAACCTATTATTCGATTGCAATGCACCTCAAAAACGATCCGGATGACAAAACACTGCGGGAAAGCCCTGCGCAGGCTGCATTGAACGACTGGAATCACAATGTTGTTTCCGATCAGTTCCCGTTTGGAAATCTGCCCTATTTTGTGGTGTATCTGGATTACCGCGGACAGGTGATCGGCGATCAGTATATGTGGTATTCCGTATATCCGCTGTATGCGGAGCTGATTCAGTCCATGATTTCCGAAAGCGCACCCTGTCCTGCGGCGCTGGCTTCCTGTTCGCTGTCAGCCTGCGGCGGCGTTTATTACGTCAGTTTTCCGCCGGACTTTCCGAAAATCTTCACTGCTGAAGAACTGAAGCAGCAGCTGCCGGCACTTCAGAAGTCAACCTGTCTGTCCGTATCTGCTGCGGATCACGACGGATTGAAGGAGGCGGACTGGCTGCCGTTTGAGGTGCAGATGCGCGAACTGGGCATTGGACGGATGATAGTCAAAATCATTTCGGAGAACGGAAAGGATTTCCGCGAACTGTGTCTGCAAGCGCGTGATCAGGACGGTTACGATTTTCAGGGCTACCCGATGCCGAATTATTAAGGAGTCAAACAATATGAATGCCGACAAATACACAAGACAATTTTATCCTGCACCGAAGGCGAAATCAAACTGGATGGACAAGACCTACATTGACCGTGCCCCGCAGTGGTGCAGCGTTGACCTGCGGGACGGCAATCAGGCGCTTGTCATCCCGATGAGCCTCGGTGAAAAGCTCGAATTCTTCGCGGAGCTGGTGCGCATCGGCTTCAAGGAAATCGAGATCGGCTTTCCGGCCGCCTCCGAAACGGAATATGACTTCTGCCGCACGCTGATTGAGCAGAATCTGATTCCGGATGATGTGACGATTCAGGTGCTGACGCAGTCGCGGGAGCATATCATCCAGAAAACCTTTGAGGCGCTTAAGGGCTGCAAAAACGCGATCGTGCATCTCTATAATTCGACGTCGGTCTCACAGCGCGAGCAGGTGTTCCGCATGACGAAAGAGGAGATCACCGGCATTGCGGTTTCGGGCGCGCAGCTCTGCAAGGAATACCGCGCAAAATATGAGGGCAATTTCCGGTTTGAGTATTCGCCGGAGAGTTTTACCGGAACGGAGCCGGAATTTGCGCTGGAGATCTGCAATGCGGTGCTGGATGTCTGGCAGCCGTCCGCAGATGACAAGGTCATCATCAATCTGCCGGTGACGGTGCAGCTTTCCATGCCGCACGTTTACGCAAACCAGATCGCCTATATGAGCGAAAACCTGAAATACCGCGAAAATGTGATTCTTTCGCTGCACCCGCACAATGACCGCGGCTGTGCCGTTGCGGATACCGAAATGGGACTGCTGGCCGGTGCAGAGCGCGTTGAGGGTACGCTTTTCGGCAACGGTGAACGCACCGGAAATGTTGATATCATCACGCTGGGACTGAATCTGTTTTCGCAGGGCATTGACCCGCAGCTCGATCTCAGCGATATTCCCGCGCTGACCGATTTCTATACCCGCCTGACACGCATGACAGTCAATGAGCGCCAGCCCTATACCGGAAAGCTCGTATTTGCTGCATTCAGCGGTTCTCATCAGGATGCGATTGCAAAGGGTATGAAATACCGCGAGGAGCACGGCCTGACCCGCTGGAATGTGCCGTATCTGCCGCTGGATCCGGCCGACATCGGCCGCGAATACGAATCGGATGTCATCCGCATCAACAGCCAGTCCGGCAAGGGCGGCATCGGCTATATCCTCGAAACGCGATTCGGCTACAATCTGCCGAAGCGGATGCGCGAATGTGTCGGCTATCTGGTCAAGCACGTTTCCGACCACAAGCATAAGGAAATGCTGCCCGATGAGATCTATGCGCTGTTCCGGCAGCATTATGTGGATATTACCGCGCCGCTGAACCTCACTGCCGTGCATTTTGTGCAGCGCAGCGGCATCGAAGCGACCATCGACATTGACTACAACGGAACAACCGCTTCCGCAACGAATAACGGCAACGGCCGTCTGGATGCTGTCAGCAATGCCGTGCGCTCGTATACCGGACTGGACTTTACGATCAACAGCTATACCGAGCACGCACTGGAAGTCGGCTCCTCCTCGAAGGCGGTCTCTTATGTTGAGATCACGCGCAGCAGCGGAGAGGCGTTCTGGGGTGTCGGAATTGATACGGATATTATCACATCTTCGATCAAGGCACTGATCAGCGCAGTCAATAATATGCTGATGGATTCAGCAAACGCCTGAAGAAAGAAGGTATGAGCATGGGCATGACTATGACACAGAAGATTCTTGCGGCACACGCGGGACTGGATTCCGTCAGCGCAGGACAGCTCATTCTTGCTTCGCTTGACCGTCTGCTCGGAAATGACATTACTGCACCGGTCGCAATCCGTGAATATGAAAAGCTCGGCGGGCGGCCGGTTTTTGACCGTGACAGAATCACGATGGTGCTGGATCATTTTGTGCCGAACAAGGACATCAAAGCAGCGGAGCAGTGTGCAGTCTGCCGTGAATTTTGTCATGCACAGCAGATCACGCATTTCTATGATGTCGGCAGAATGGGCATCGAGCACGCGCTGCTGCCGGAGCAGGGACTTGTCACAGCCGGTGATCTTGTGATCGGCGCGGATTCGCATACCTGTACCTACGGCGCGGTCGGCGCATTTTCAACCGGTGTCGGTTCGACAGATCTGGCATTCGGCATGGCAACCGGAAAGGCTTGGCTCAAAGTTCCCTCTGCAATTCGATTTGTGCTGCGCGGCACATTGCAGCCCTATGTCTCCGGCAAGGATGTGATCCTGCATATCATCGGGCGCATCGGTGTGGACGGCGCAAGATACCGTTCGATGGAGTTTTGCGGTGAAGGTGTCGGTGCATTGACGATGAGCGACCGCTTTACAATTGCAAATATGGCAATTGAGGCCGGCGCAAAAAACGGTATTTTTGAGGCGGATGACCGGACGCTTGCATATCTGCGGGCGCATCATGCCGAAACACCGCGTGTGTTCCGTGCGGATGACGATGCAGAATATGATGAAACAATCGAGATTGATCTCTCTGCAATTCCGCCGACAGTCGCATTCCCGCATCTGCCGGAAAACACAAGAACCTTTGCGGAAATTGGTGAGATTCCCATAGATCAGGTCGTGATCGGCTCATGCACAAACGGCAGACTGGAGGATCTTCGTGCGGCGGCAGAGATATTGAAAGGACGCAAATGTGCGAAAAACGTGCGCGTGATTGTGATTCCGGCAACGCAGCAGATTTATCTGGATGCGATGCGGGAGGGTCTTCTGGAAATCTTTATTGAGAGCGGTGCAGTTGTATCAACGCCGACCTGCGGGCCGTGTCTCGGCGGATATATGGGCATTCTCGCAAAGGGAGAGCGCGCAGTTGCCACAACAAACCGCAATTTTGTCGGGCGCATGGGGCATCCGGAATCAGAGGTTTACCTTGCAAGTCCGGCAGTTGCGGCCGCGAGCGCCGTCACAGGGCGTCTCAGCAGTCCGCAGGAGGTGATGCACAGTGAAATTTGAAGGAACCGCTATGAAATACGGCGACAATGTTGACACAGATGTCATCATTCCGGCGCGTTATCTAAATACGAGTGTGCGCAGTGCGCTTGCCGCACACTGCATGGAGGATATTGACCCGACCTTCACACAGCGCGTAGAGGCCGGCAATATTATGGTTGCGGGACAGAATTTCGGATGCGGTTCATCGCGTGAGCACGCACCGATTGCAATTCAGGCAAGCGGAATTTCACTTGTGATCGCAGGCAGCTTTGCGCGGATTTTTTACCGCAACGCAATCAATATCGGGCTGCCGATCGTGGAATGCCCGTCTGCTGCTGCGGAGATTTCTGAGGGCGACCGGATCGAGGCTGATCTCGATGCGGGCAGGATCGTGAATAAAACGACCGGAAAGGAATACCGGACAGAGCCGTTTCCTGCTTTCATTCAGAATATCATTGCGAACGGCGGATTGATGCAGTCGCTGCTGAATGAAAACGATGCAGCGCAGATTATGAAGTGAAAAAGCAAACTGAGCCGGAGCTGTATCAGCAGTTCCGGCTCAGTTTCTTGTAATAACAGGGTGTGAAGCTTATTCAATTGTCCTGCATAGAATATGCATTGTCAAGACTTTCAGAATAGTCAAGCTAAGCGTGCTTAATCAGAGCGGGAAGCGGGCGGCACTGCCGGCACGGAAGCCCGCATTGCATTCAGAACCGCAAGGACTGTGACACCGACATCCCCGAAAACAGCCGCCCACATACCGGCGATGCCGCAGGCTCCCAGAATCAGCAGCAGCAGCTTGACGCCGAGCGCAAACACAATATTCTGCATCACGATGCGCTTTGTTTTCCTTGCGATTCCGATCGCATCCCGCAGGCGCGCAGGCTCATCTGTCATCAGTACAACATCAGCCGCTTCAATTGCAGCATCTGCACCGAGTGCGCCCATTGCAATTCCGACATCTGCTCTTGCCAGCACCGGCGCATCGTTGATGCCGTCACCGACAAAAGCGAGCTTTGCGCCCTCCGGCAGCTTCGCACGCATTTTTTCAAGCTCCGTGACCTTCTGTTCAGGAAGCAGCTCCGCAGACCAGTCATCCAGTGCAAGCGCCTCTGCAACCGATGCAGCAATTGCAGCGTCGTCACCGGTCAGCATTGTGAGCTTATCAACACCCTCAGCGCGCAGTGCCGCGACAGTTTCTTTGCTGTCAGGCTTCAGCGTATCTGCAATCAGTATGCAGCCGACATATTTGCCGTCAGCCGCGATATAAACCTTTGTGCCTGCTTCGCTGCACGGCGAAAACGGAATCTGCTGTTCTGTCAGCAATGCCGCACTGCCCGCCAGCAGCTCCTTGCCGTCGGCCTTTGCACGAATACCGCGGCCGGAGATTTCTTCTGAATCCGTGACCGGCAGCGCAGACGGATCACCGGAATAAGCAGCGAGCACGGAAACGGCAATCGGATGATTGGAATGCTTTTCACAGCAGGCTGCGAGATACAGAAGATCATTCTGCGAAAAACCCTCCGCCGGCAGCAGCTCTGTGACACGAAATTCACCTTTTGTCAGTGTGCCGGTCTTGTCAAATACGATCTGTCGGACACGGCTCAGTGCCGCAAGATAATTGCTGCCTTTTACCAGCACACCGTGCTTTGATGCAGCGCCGATTCCGCTGAAAAATGTCAGCGGAATGGAGATCACCAGCGCACAGGGACAGGATACAATCAGAAATACAAATGCACGGCGGATCCAGTCTGTCCATGCGGCGTGCAGCAGCAGCGGCGGAACCAATGCGAGCAGCACAGCCGCAATCACGACAACCGGCGTATAATAACGAGCAAAGGTTGTGATAAAATTCTCGGCAGGAGCCTTTCGCGCAGAGGCGTTTTCAACCAGATCAATAATTTTTGAAGCAGTTGATTCTGCAAAGGGCTTTGTTACCTGCACGGTCAGGGTGCCGCTCTGGTTGATGCAGCCGGAAAGCACCGGATCGCCCGAATGCACATGACGCGGGACAGATTCGCCTGTCAATGCCGTTGTATCAAGCATGGATTCGCCCTCAGTCACGATACCGTCAAGCGGGATGCGCTCTCCGGCCTTGACCAGAATCACAGCACCGACCGGAACATCTGCGGCGGCTGTTTCCTCAGGCTGTCCGTCATGCAGCACATTTGCCGTATCCGGCCGGATGTCAAGCAGCGCGGAAATCGAATGCCGCGAACGGTTCACCGCAAGTGACTGGAAATATTCTCCGAGCTGGTAAAACAGCATGACCGCAGCAGCTTCCGGATATTCACCGAGTGCAAATGCACCGACTGTGGAAATGCTCATCAGGAAATGCTCATCGAAGATTTTTCCGCGCAGAATATTGCGCAGCGCTGTCCAGACGACATCCCAGCCGAGAATGATATAGGATGTCAGCATGACGGCAAACACCGCAGCGGAAGGGGCGTGCAGCGCATAGTGCAGCACGGCGCCGGCCGCAAAGACAGCAGCACCGATGATGAGCCGCAGCAGCATGGTGTGGCTTCCGTCATGGCTGTGTTCATGTTCATGTGAGTGCGCATGGTCATGGCCGCAGCATTCGCCGTGTTCGTGGGTGTGCGCATGATCATGACTATGGACTTTTCCCTGAATGACCTCCACATCCGGCTCATGCTGATGTACGATATGTTCGATCAGCGTGCCGACCGTTTCATGCGGATGCTCGGTCTGAACGGTCAGCGTCTGCTGCATCAGGTTGACTGTTGCAGCAGAGATTTCCTCCAGTGCGGCAACATCATGCTCGATTTTTGCAGAACAGTGCGGGCAATCCAGCCCCTTCAGTGTGTAGATCAGTTCCATAGATTCCTCCGTCCGTTTTATTGTTGAGCAACCGCTCAACTAATATGCCGAAACAAATGCGGGAAACTCCCGCATTGTGTTTATTCCGATAAATGCTCATAACCGAGATCCAGAATCCGCTTCACATGATCATCTGCCAGCGAATAATACGCATTTTGTCCGTCGCGCCGGTATTTGACCAGCCGCGCCAGCCGCAGTGATTTCAGCTGATGCGAAACCGCAGATTTGGTGATTCCGAGCAGCGCCGCCAGATCACAGACACAAAGCTCATGCTGTTCAAGCGCATGAAGAATCTGCACACGCGTTCCGTCACCGAACAGCTTGAACAAGGTCGCAAGCTCGATATACTGCGATTTTTCAAGTGTTTTGCTGCGGACTTCTTCTACCAGATCCTCGTGAATGACCTCACATTCACAGTATGGCTGTTCCATCCGGCACACCTCCCTGCTGTTGCATAGTTGTTCAACTGTTTGTATTATATCATATTTTGCATCCTTTGTCAAGCCCTTTTTGCATTTTTTCTGTTGTGTCGGATTGTTTGCGTTTATTTGTTTTATGATCAGCGCGATCCGCAAACTGAGGCGCATCTTTTTTTGCATTGATTTTGATTATCTGAAAAAAATTTGTAACCCTCTTGACAAGTGGATTTATTTGTGCTATACTGTGTATAGTGTATATACACACTTGCTCCGGAGGTAACCATGGATATTATATTAAGGAACGAAACAGATGACCCGATTTATAAGCAGATCATAGATCAGGTGAAGGCGCAGATCATTGCAGGCAGACTCACGGCAGGGGACGCTCTGCCGTCGATGCGCGCCCTTGCAGCGCAGCTCCGCATCAGCGTGATTACGACAAAACGCGCTTATGAGGAGCTGGAACGGGAAGGCTATATTGAGAATTTTCTTGGAAAAGGCTGCTTTGTCAAATCGCAGAATACTGATTTTCTGCGAGAGGAAACAATACGTCAGACCGAGGAAATGGTCGCGCAGATCTGCAAAAAGGCGCGGCTCTGCGGTTTGAGCGCCGATGAGCTTAAGGAAATGATTGATCTTATGTATTCGGAGGAAAACGAAAATGACTGAATATGAAAACGCGATTGAAATCAGGGGCTTGACAAAACGCAATGACGGATTCACGCTTGATAATGTCAGCTTTACTGTTCCGAAGGGCTGTATTATGGGTTTTATCGGGCAGAACGGCGCCGGCAAGACAACAACGATCCAGTCTATGCTGAATATTATCCCGATTGATTCAGGCGAGATCAGAATGCTCGGAATGGATCATATCAAAAGTGAAGACGAAGTGAAGGAACGGATCGGCGCTGCATTTGATAATTGCCCGTTCGGGGAGGTGTTCACGCCTGTTCAGATTGAGCGGGTGTTCAGAGGTCTGTACCGGAACTGGAATACTGATACCTTTTTCCGGTATATTGACCGTTTCCAGCTTCCGCGCAATAAAAAAGTCGGTAATCTGTCAAAGGGCATGAAAATGAAGCTCCAGATTGCAGTCACCCTTTCGCATGATGCAGAGCTCTTGATTATGGATGAGGCGACCTCCGGACTGGACCCGATTATCCGCAATGAGATCCTCGATGTGTTCCGTGATTATCTCATGGACGGCGAGCGCTCGATTCTTATATCCTCACATATTACAAGCGACATTGAAAAGATTGCCGACTGCGTGACATTCATCGACAACGGCAAGCTGCTGCTCACCGGCTATAAGGATGAGATCCTTGAACAGCACGGCGTCATCAAATGCACACGGGAGGAGTATCAGGAATTTGCGCCGGAGGATTATATCAGCGCAAGACTCAATGATTTCGGGGCACAGATCATGACCGCCGACCGCAGCGCCGCGGAACAAAAATACTCCGGTGCGATCATTGAAAAGACAACGCTTGAGGAGATTATGCAGTTTTATGTCAACGCCGGAAAAAAGGAGTGGTCGTAATGGCAAAGATCAAATCACTGATCTACCGTGAATGGGTACTGACAAAAAAGACGCTTCTGCTTGGTCTGGCAGCGGCAATCCCCATGCTGATGCTGGGCGTGACCGTCGGAACCGGCTTCCGGAACGGTTCCTTTGACGGGAATGAAAGAATGCACACGATGCTTGTGCAGACAGGCGGAGTCCCTTATGTGATTATGGTTGTGATGTTTTTAATCGTTATTGCACTAAACTGTTCCGTGATTTATGAAAGCGATATCAAGACGAACTGGATGCGCTATTCCATGACGCTCCCCGCTGATATAAAGAGCCGTGCGCTTGCACATATGATTTTTCTGCTCATCCGGATTGCTGCGGTATTTCTGATTTCCCTTGCAGTCTGTGCTGTGCTTGCGGCGGCATTCGGCAAACCGTTCCGGACGTGGATGATTGCCGATATCGGTCTGGGTATTTGTTTCACACTGATCCTGACTTGCATCGGGGAAATATTCTGGAGCAAGGCAAAGGATATGATCGCTTTTAAAAAGCGGTCGAACTGTATGGCGGCTACGTTTGCAGGCTTGGGTGTTGCAGTCGGTCTGATCCCGGCGCGGATGATGAAAAACGGTCAGCGTCCGGATTTCATGCAGGCCTTCGGACCGCTGATCGAGAAATATACCGCATTCAGAAATGCGGCAGCGCCGTTTATTATCCCCGTTATTATCGGATTGATCGTGCTGATCTATGTGATCGTAAAGCGGAATCTCGACAGTTTGAAGCATACATAAGGAGGTCATGACGCATGCAGGGAACAGTATACAAGGAACTGGTACAGAACCGATTTTTTGTTCTGTTCGGACTTTTCCTGCCGCCGCTTGTCTATATCGCCGTGATCCTGTTGGAGCTGATCGTAAGAGCCGGAGAAGCAGGATTATCGTGGAAACAGTTTTTCTCTGAATTCCTTGCAGACGGCACTTTGTTTCCGAACAAAATTCTGATTCTTCTGATCGCATATATCGGCATGAGGCTGCTATCCGCTTCGGTGTTTTCCGCGGATGAATCCAAGTGCAAATGCTTTCTCATGGCTTCCGTGCCGGAGGGAACCGCACGGCAGATGTACGGAAAATATGTCATTCTGTTCATGACATATGCGCTGTTTTTTGTATCAGCTTTCTTTACTGACAGCGTTCTTTCGTATATCGTTTTCAGCCTGACCGGAGAAGCGCCGCCTTCCATGCTCGGCCTTTTTGCGCTGATGCTGTTTTTGCAGCTTTTTCTGCGGAGTATTGATATCCCGTTCATGGTCAGTTACGGCACAAAAAACGGAAAATATGTCTTTATGATTGTTCTGATTGCCGCTATGCTTGCTTTTGCGATTCTGATTCTGTATTCTCCCAGTTCTGAAAACCTCATCCGTATCGTTGCAGATGTGATATTAAAGCTGCTGAACGGTGAGCTTGCAGATGAAACGGCATTCTGCATATCAGCGTTCCCGATCGTGTCGATCGCCGCCTATCTGGTATCCTACCGCATTTCATGCAAACTTTGGCTGAAAGGAGCGGTGAATTATGAAGCATAAATCTGCCGATGTCAAACGGATCATCATATTTCTGCTCCTTTCTTTCGGAATTGCGTGGATTCCGTGGATCGTTCTGAACACGCGCTATGGCTTTTCCGAATGGTTCACGGGCGAAAAATCATATGCATTTTTGTGGATCGAACTCATATCGGGCGGCGCTCCGGCAATCGCCACAATTCTGACGCGGCTTATCACCAAGGAAGGCATCGCAGATGATCTGCTGCGGCTGAAGCTGAAAGGAAACCGGAAGTATTATGCGTTTGCGCTGCTGCTGCCGCTTGTCATCGGACTGGTTCGCAGCATGATCGCACGAAATATGGATTTCGCTGAAAAGCCCGCGCTTTCGGGCTGGATGACTGCATATTATCTCATGCAGGCATTGTGGCTCTCACCGCTTATGGCATTCAACACCTTCGGCGAAGAATACGGCTGGCGCGGCTATTTATATCCGAAGCTGGAAGCCGTTGCAGGCAGACCGGCAGCTCTCCTTGCAGGCGGCATCATCTGGGGACTCTGGCATGCGCCGCTGACCGTCAAGGGGCATAATTTCGGCACGGATTACCCGGGATTTCCGTGGCTCGGCATTCTGCTGATGTGCGGATCCTGTGTGATTATGGGCATTTTCTTTCATTGGCTGACGCAGAAGACAGGCTCGATCTATCCTGCGTCGATTGCGCATTCCGCCAATAACAACGGTGCAGCGCTGATTGTAATGATATTTGTTCAGGCGAAAGCTGACAATCACGATCTACCGTTCAGTGCAAACATTCTGCTGCTTGCACCGATGCTGCTGTATCTGCTGTTTATCCCGCTGCTGATGAAAAACAGAAAGCCGGTGCAGGGATGAAAGCAAAAAGACTATTCGAAAAAGAGTGCATAAACCGCCATGATTACGCATGGCGGTTTATCATTTATGGGTATACTTCGCCGAATTCTTTTCCGGTGATGAGAAAGAGAAGGGGGTCAAAATGAACTTCGTCGTCCCATCCAAGCTCGCGCATCTTCTTTCTGAACTGATCCAAAGGTATCGAATACTATAATCCATCCTTTTTCTTTGCTTTCTCACCAGACTCACCAGAGAAGACGCTTTTTATTTCGTCATGGATAACGGTCTGCAAAAACCGCCGATGAAAGCGTAACTGTTCCGGAGCATAAGCGCAGGAAAAAGCGTACACATGATGATTCACCATCTGCACTGATATTGAATATAAATTTGTCCGTTCCGAAGTTCGAGAGATTTTCGAGTGCATCATGCATTTTGGTGTAGGAGTCGGAGCCGGTCTTTCCGGCTTTTTCCAGATCCTTGAGCATCATCTTTGCCTGCATAGCAATCAGCTTGCCCTGATTTGCTCTATGCGCAGGATGCTGTACTGGACTATCGCGGCTATCATACCGTTAAACTCAGTGAACCGGTTGATGTGACTGACTATGCAATCGTGATTACGTATTCAAAAGGTGCTCCTGTTGAAGGCGAAACGAATGATTATGACGGAATTGTTTATACGACGTTCTCCGAAAGCGG
>JAFYBM010000077.1 GCA_017540225.1 Oscillospiraceae bacterium
GCAGACGAACATCGCACAGCGCGTGCGGTCTCTGAAATTTGACAGCCATTACTGTGCACCTCCGTTCAGCTTTCTCAGTTCTGCCAGTACCTCATTCGGGGACGGGATCACGCCGCCCGTTCTGCCGAAGAACGATACCGGAATCTTGCAGTCAAGTGCGAGCTTGACATCATCGACCATCTGGCCCATATTCATCTCAACGGAAAGAACAGCCTTTGCATTCTTCGCTGCATCAAGGAGCTGCTTTTTCGGGAACGGCCAGAGGGTGATCGGGCGGAACAGACCGGCCTTGATGCCCTCTGCTCTTGCCTTATTGACGGCAGATTTTGCGATTCTGGAGCAGGCGCCGAATGCCGTGATGACGATTTCGGCATCATCGCAGAGATAGGTTTCCGCATCGGATTCGTTTGCTTCCACAACTGCATAGCGCTCATATCTTGCCTTGACCTGCTCTTCGAGGTCTTTTGCTTCGATGTAGAGCGAATTGACGATATGATGCTCACGCTGCATTTTGGTGCCGCAGGCTGCCCACGAGGAGTTGTCCGCAGTTTCCGCCTTGATCTCCGGGAATTCGACCGGCTCCATAATCTGACCGAGCAGACCGTCAGAGAGCAGCATGACGGGCATTCTGTACTTTTCGCCGAGCTCAAATGCACGGACAACGAGGTTCACGACCTCCTGCACGGAATTCGGCGCAAGGATGATGAGGCGGAAATCGCCGTGGCCGAGGCCCTTTGTTGCCTGCCAGTAATCCTGCTGGGAGGGCTGAATGGAACCGAGACCCGGGCCGCCGCGCTCAACATTGACGATGAGACATGGAACATCCGAACCTGCGATATAGGAGATACCCTCGGATTTCAGAGAGATTCCGGGCGAGGAGGAGGATGTCATGACGCGGGTGCCGGTGCCGCCTGCGCCGAGAACCATATTGATCGCTGCGACCTCAGATTCAGCCTGAAGAAAGACACCGCCGCGCTTGGGCATCTGCTTGGAGAGATACTCGGAAAGCTCGGTCTGCGGGGTGATCGGGTAGCCAAAGAAGCACTTGCAGCCTGCACGGATCGCGGCCTCGGCCAGCGCCTCATTGCCTTTCATTAAAACCTTTTCCAATGAAAACAATCCTTTCTCGTTTAATTTTCAATTACGATGGCACAATCCGGACACATCATCGCGCACATGGCACATCCGATGCACGCAGCCTCATCTGTGCAGTACGCCGTGAATACGCCCTCTTTGTTGCGCTTCTCATGCTGAATCGCAACAATTTGCTTCGGACAGGCTGTGGTGCATAGCTCGCAGCCCTTACAGCGGTCAAAAATGACGCTCATTTTTGCCATATGAGTACCCATTCCTTTCTTTGATTATTCAAGGCTTCGGATTCCGGCTTTCCTGCACGGATCCGGATGATAAACCTTCACACTATATTATAGCACATCTCCGGAAATATTGCAAGTGCTTTTTCGGGCGACTTTGTGAAAATATTATCATTCTTCTGCCGGCAGACGGCGCCGCTTTCTAAGCAGATTGCCACATTTATGCATTGACATATCGCAAAAATACTGTTATAATAATATACAGTTCATGCAAAGGAGGCGCGTTGTCTTGAACCTGCAAAAAATGCTTCTGCAAAGTGCCGCAGCAATCTGTGCCGCAGGCATATTCTGCTCCGGCCTTGCATCCGTGCAGGCTGCTGCGGAAGAATTATACACAGTCGGCTATTACGGCGATGTATCAGGTGATATGATTGTGGACCGTACAGATGTCGATTTGCTGGAAATGCATCTGCGCGGAGAATGGCCGCTGAACGAGGAAACAGCAGTTCCGTATGCCGATCTGAACAAGGACGGCAGCGTTGATGCACGCGATCTTACATTGCTCAAGCGGCTGCTCCTGACCGGTGCAGAACCGGAGGCGCACCAGGAATACATCCTTAGAAAGGAACTGATCGAACCGCCGATCGGGCAGTTTGAGCCTTCGCTGCCCAGTGTCGGAGATGTCAATATTCTGCTGATTGCGGTTGAATTTCCGGACTGCACCTTTGAAAAGCCGTTCACTGCGGACGAAGTCTATCAGATTGCATTCGGCGAAGGCGATTCCTTTGATCCTTCCTATCCGCTGGAAAGCATCACCGCATATTATTCCCGCGCTTCTTATGAAAGACTGCATCTCACCGGCGATGTGTATCAATATACGGCCAAACAGCCGATCACCTATTATCAGCAGGATAACGGCGACGGCGTACTCAGTGTGACAGAGCAGAACCGGACATATATGCTGCTGGCGGACGAAGCGCTGACGGCGCTGGATTCACAGATCGACTTTGATCGCTTTAATGCGAACGGCGACAAGAATATTGATACGATCATCTTTGCGCTTCCCGCAACGACGGCAGATTCTGTTTACGGCGTGACCAGCAGCGAATACTGGTGGCCGTGCTCCGGCAATTATATCGGCAATAAAACATTTGACGGCCTTTCACCGTATAATATCTGTGTCGGCGGCTGGGCACTCTCCGATCATGCCGGCTTTAACAGCACATGGATTCATGAGCTGGGGCACGCAATGGGCATTCCGGATTATTATTTCTACAAGAATGTTCCGGAGGGCGAAAGCTCCGAGGGACTGCGCGGCGAAGCAGGCTGTGAAATGATGGACGAGGCAATGGGCGATATGTGTGCCTTTGATAAGCTGATGTTCGGCTGGTACGCACCCGATGAGGTGCAGATCTACAGCGGCGGCACACAGACCTTCCAGCTGACGAACTCACAGCAGATGCCAAGCTGTGTGATTATCCCGCGCGGCAATCTTGACAGCTTCTTCGAGGAATATTTTATCATTGAAGCAGTCGGAAATACCGGCAATAACACCTGCGGCTTTTTCGGAGACTACCGCTATCCGCTGTTTCAGTCGGGCGGTATCAGAATCCTGCACTGTGAAGCGACGGATTATTTTGATTTTATGACATGGTTCTACGGCTTCAAATGGGAAGTGTTCAGTCCGGTATATGATGAAAGCAACCAGAAGCAGCGGCTGCTGCGGCTTGTCAATGACGGAAACGGCTTTTTCCGCAAGGGTGCCGCGATTAACAGCAGTACATCCGGTTTTGCGTGGTATGACAGCAGCGGCAATCTGACGGTAGATCCCGGCATCACGATCAGCATAGATACGCTGGATATGGACACCGCAACAATAACGATCTCGCAGAAGTCGTAAGACCTTCCGGCATTTTCTCTCATTCCGGTTCATCCCTGCATTTTCGTGCAGATCCAATCTATGAGCGAATAAAAAACGAAATGCTGTTTGATTGACTTTTCGGGCGTGCTGACACAAATGCGTCAGCACGCCCGAATTGCGAGTCCCGAAATAAACTGACGCCGTCCTCAGAAAGGACGGCGTCTGCATTTTCATCTTGATTCAGTTTCAGCTTCCGGAGGTCCATGCAGATTTGCAATATTCTCTCATGTCACTTGCTTCCACTGCATTCAGGCTTTTTTCACCGGTCTCACATCCCGGGTCTGTAACAGGCATGGTAGCCTTTCTCGGATAGCCGCCGACATAATCGGAATTGCTTTCGTCTGCACAGAGCACACCGCGAACGGAATAATTATAAATATAAACCGCCCATGAAACATTTGAATAATCCGAATACAGTCTGGAAAGACGGGAACCGATCGTTGCGGCGCCGGCCGTAGAGAGCGAAGTACCGATTTCATCACTGGATGCATCGGTATACTTAAAATCAGTAGCATTGCTGTGAATGGATGCCGTAGCAACTGAAAAATCAGGTTTCTTTCCGTCTTTTGCGACCTTAAAGGACTCCGCCTGATCAATCGTGCCGTTGATGCCGCGCATAAACACAAAGCCTTCCTTTGTATCGGGACCGTAGAATAAGGATTCCGACATCTGCCGCTCTTTGAACTCATATTCCTGCATAATGGTCTGAATCGAATTATAAAAGACCTTTGCCTGACTGTTTGCGGTGCTCAGGCGGCTGTTTACAAGATAGCTGTGCATATTCGGAAGCATCACGCCAAGCAGGATTGCAATAATTGCGAGAACGACAACCATTTCAAGCAATGTAAAGCCGGAATGACACCGCTTTTTCATTTGATGTTTCATATAATATCCCTCACTTCTTCTAAAACATCGAAACATATCCGCAGCCATCATGCCGCACGAGCAGCAGAAAGCTGTCACAATCCAATATTAGTATAGCATATCTTTATGAAAATGTCAATAGAAAATGAACAATTTATGAAGGAACAGAACGTACAAATCCAAGCGCCGCAAGTTATGCAAACTGCCGAATACCAAATGTTCAGTCAACCATCGCATCGCCCCACAGCAATGCTTCTGTGGGGATCAATGCGGAAAGCACTGCGTGATAGATGTTCCGGTTTCCGGTCAGGACGCTGCATCCGTCAGAGTGCAGCTCCAGACGGGGCTGAAGCACACCGGCTGCGGGAATGCGAATCGAACAGCTAACAGCGCCGGCCGCCGAATGCTGCATCAGCTTTGCATGATTCAGGCTGCAAAAACGGGCTGTCAGCTCAGCCGCTTCATCGCACAGCAGCGGCTGACGCGGCAGCAGCGACGGCAGCGGCTCAGTTTCCGCTTCCGGATCGCAGCGAAGCGTCAGATCAATGCGGATCTCAGCGTCAGTCTTTTCTGCAAACAGCTCCATTGTATTCATTGTCAGATCCTTTTGCCAAAGCAGCAGGAGCTGATGCAGCAGTACAAAAATCAGCCGTTCGGGCTGCACCGCCGTATAGAGCCAGCCGGGAATGCTGTGTTCACCGATGACCAGATAATCACTGGTCAGGAAGTCCACGCGGTTGAGGAAGCTGCGCAGCGGTCTGCAAAGATCCATGGCACCGTTTTCTGCGGTATCCGCCGCCGGATCGTGATGCGCATACCATAAAAGCTCCTCGCCGCAGAGCACCTTATAAAGCAGCGCAAAGGACTGCTGCTGAAGCGCAATGTATTTCTGCCGTGCCTGCGGCTCCGTCGGAATCGCAGCATCGTCCTTTTCCTCCTCAGGACAAAGCGCAGCGGCAGTATTCTGCAGAGCAGCTGCGGCTTCGAGATCAGCCAAATTGCGTGCATGAAGCGCAGCGATTTCCTGCTCCGAAAGCGTGTGATACACACCGGATGATGCCTGCGGCATGACTGATTCCTCCTCCTTGCAGACTGAAACTATTTTTAATATATTATACACCAATTATTTATTATACACCAAATGTGCTGAAATAGCGAGTGTTTCTTTCAATATTCGTCATTTCAGCTAATTTTGTTTATGCAAATGTATGCAGAACCAACAAAGAATGCCGTTTACATATATTTCACCGTTATTTTTTTGTCAAAGTGCTTGCAATTTCTGCAAAAATGGTGTAAAATAGAAGTATCAAATTTTAGGAGGTAATTCC
>JAFYBM010000078.1 GCA_017540225.1 Oscillospiraceae bacterium
TATATAGACACTTGCTATTTCGGTCTTGCCGATGGAACGCATCTTGCTATCGACCAGCATCCGGCAAACAAATATGATGAAAACGGAGCAATCATTCATATCCCTGTCCGGCAGCGGCCGTGGTACCGGAAGGCAGTTGAAACGGGAACGATCTGTTTCTCTGATGTCATGTATTATGATTTGTATACGGGAAAACCGTGCGTTACCTGCTCGGCTCCTGTATATGCGAACGGTAAGCTGATCGGTGTCATCGGCATTGATCTGTTCCTCACGGCAATGGAGGAATATGTGGAGGAATCTGCGAAAAGCGGCGGATTTATCTGCATTATCAATAATCAGGGAAAAGTCATATTTGCACCGGATGCGAACCCGCTGTTTACGGTTGCATTCTCAGAGGACGATGCTGATCTCAGACAATCTGACAAAACAGACGGTCATTATTCTGACCTTGATTCTGTTCCTTGGCCTTTTCTTTGCACGGATGGTTGCACGCAGAATCATCCGGCCGATCGAATCTATGACTGAGGATATTGCCATAGGCGCAAAAACCGGAAAGCTGTTTGAAATGAAGGACATCTACTGCACAAAGGATGAGATCGAAGTGCTGGCGGAATCCTTTGATGACCTTTCCAAAAAAACCAAGAAATATATTGAGGATATTACCGCGATCACGGCTGAAAAGGAACGCATCGGTACAGAGCTTTCCATTGCAATGCAGATTCAGGCATCTCTGCTGCCGCACACCTTCCCGCCGTATCCGGAACGCCGCGAGTTTGATATTTATGCGGAAATGAGACCTGCAAAGGAAGTCAGCGGTGACTTCTATGATTTCTTCCTGATTGACAGCGATCATCTTTGTCTTGTAATGGCAGATGTTTCCGGAAAGGGTATTCCGGCGGCACTGTTTATGATGATTTCCAAGACGCTGCTGAAAAGCAATGCTTCGCTCGGACAGTCGCCGGCAGAGATCCTCACAAAAACAAATGAATCGCTGTGTGCAGACAATCCTGTTGAAATGTTCGTGACGGTGTGGCTTGGAATTTTGGAAATCTCGACAGGAAAGCTGACTGCGGCCAATGCAGGACATGAATACCCCGTACTGAAGCGCAAAAACGGCAGTTTTGAGCTGTTCAAGGATAAACACAGCTTCGGCATCGGCGGAATGGACAGCATCCGGTATAAAGAATATGAGTTGCAGCTCTATGCAGGCGACAAGCTCTTCCTTTATACAGACGGCATTCCGGAAGCCAGCAATGCAGATGATAAAATGTTCGGACTGGAGCAGATGCTTGCTGCACTGAACCTTGAAAGCGATGCTGCACCGAAAACGCTCCTGGCTAATGTGCACGGTGCTGTCAGTGAATTTGTCGGGGATGCAGAACAGTTTGACGATCTGACGATGCTGTGCATGGAATATAACGGATCCGAGGAAACCGAAGAGTAACTAAACAGGAATGCTCCCCGTATGGGGAGCATTTTGTCTGTTTGGAAATGGTTCCGGCACTGCCGGCGCGCTTTTATGTAATTCTCAATCAGTTTTTAGACGAACAAAGGCCGAAGGGTTTCCTCCGGCCTTTTGTTACGGTGAAAAGACTGCGGTAAATGTCACAAGCTGATTATCGCTCGTGACAGTCAGATTTCCGCCCATCTGGTGCACAATGCTTTTTGCAATACTGAGACCGAGACCGGAACCGTTCGGGCTGCCTTCCGTGTCGATCCGGTAAAACCGGTCAAACAAATGAGAAAGCTGTTCCGGCGGAATATCCTTTGCTGTATTGGATACAGTAATACGGATTTTGCCCTGTGCATCCTTTGAAAGCGAAACCGTAATCTGTGCTTTCGGCAGCGAATGCAGCACGGCATTATCCAGCAGGATCGAAAGAAGCTGCTTGACATTATCCTCCTCTGCCGGCATCGTGATATTGCGCTGAATGATCGTATTGAGCGTTTTACCGTTCTCGTAGATAATCGGTTCAAACACCAGACAGACATTGGAAACTGTTTCAGAAACTGCAAGCATCGGCGCCTTCATGCCGTGCATACTGCTGCTGTCCATGCGTGCGACGGAAAGCAGATTCGTAATCAGCTTGGACATCCGCATTGTCTCAGACTGAATATAGCTGAGCCACTTGCTCTGTCCCGAAACCGACTGCGTCGGATCGGAGAGGATAACCTCAGTATTTGCAGAAATCACGGCAAGCGGTGTTTTCAGCTCATGTGAAGCATCTGCAACAAACTGCTTCTGCTTCTCCCATGCGACAGCGACCGGCGTGACTGTCCAGTTAGCAAGCAGGATACTGATACCCAGCATAATCAACAGACCGAGAACCGTAATCAGCATGAAGATGAACAGCAGCTTCTGGAGCGTGGACTGCTCTGTCTGACGGTCGAGCAGCACAAGGCGGTACTGACCTGTGTCATCCGGCTGAAATAGAAAACGATAGGATTTTTCACCGATCTCCATTGTACCGGATTCGTCTCCGCGATGCCGGATTTGTCCGATCGCATCAGAAACCGTCTGAAAATGCTCATCATCCGAAGAATTCTGCCTGTTTCCGGCATAAGCGGCGATATTTCCTTCCTCATCGACCTGTGCCACAAAAGCATCCGGAATATACGCGCCCTCATGTACCGGCACAAGCGGATCGGGCGAATCTGTTTTGGTATTGACCGAGCCGCCTGCATTCGGGAGCGGCGCCGCAGTTGTTTCGGTTGTGTTGTTCTGCACAGCAGGCGGTGCGGAATCCTTGCCGCCGTTTTGCTCGTTGATACGCGGCGGTTTCGTAGCAGCCTCGGGTTTTGTCTGTGCAGGGAGCGTCGTCTGCGAAGGATCCCTGTGCTCCGGATCATGTCTGTCATCCGGATTCTTCGGCGGCTTAGTCTGTGTATATGACGGTGTACCGTCCCGCGGCTGGGGCGGAGCTGTCTCCTGCGGCTGCCGCTGTTCATCGTGCGGCTTCTGTCCGCCGTTGTCCGGCTTGCTGTCACCGGCGGAAGGCTCGGCAGGCTGCTGGTTCTGCCCGTTGTTTCCGTTATCCTGTTCAGAACCCTGCTCCTGCTGCGGCGGCCAGCTCCAGTCTGCGGGCGGCTGCCATGGCTGCATCCACGGCTGCCACGGGTTTTGCCAAGGATTCTGCCACGGGTTATACTGCCACGGATTATACTGCCACGGGTTCTGCCCGTCCCATTGCTGATTCGGCGTGTTGCCGGAATCATAATTATTCCAGTAATATTGGAACGCATCACCTTCGTTTTCAAGCAGCTCTGCCGTCGGAACCGCAGCTGGCTCCAGCGCAGTCGGTTCCGGCTTTTCCTGCTTGGGCGGGCGTCCGGGCATTTGGGGTTCTTTGATCATTTCCTTCATCACAGAATAGGAGGAGGCGATTTCTGAGTGATACAAAAAACAGAACAGCGCCGCAAGGCAGACCAGCAGTGTGCTGCTGAGCAGCAGCATATTGGTAATCAGGTATCTGCGTTTCAGCTTTTTGATCATACCGCACGCCCCTTTCTATCTGACTGACCGGAATGCTTAATCCTTTTCCTCAAGACAATAGCCGACGCCGCGCACGGTTTTGATTGCAACTTTTGATTTCATATGCGCGAGCTTTTTCCGCAGGAAGCTGACATAGACTTCCACATTATTGTTTTCCGCATCGGATTCATATCCCCAGATCTTTACGATCAGTGTTTCCTTGGAAAGGATCCGGTTGCCGTTCTTGAGAAACAGCTCCATCATAGAAAACTCCTTGAGTCCGAGCTTAAAGGAATTTTCGCCGCAGAATAATTCATATGTAGAAAGATTCAGTGTGAGATCGCTCCATGTCAGGACATTTTCAAAGATGACATTGGCATTTCTGCGGTAGAGCGAACGAATCCGTGCCAGCAGCTCATCCGACGAAAACGGTTTCGTCATATAGTCATCCGCGCCGACATCCAGGCCTGCTACCTTGTCGGATACAGTATCCTTCGCGGTCAGCAGCAGCACGGGCGTGGTCAGCTTGCTTCTGCGCAGCTCACGCAGAACATCCAGCCCGTTCATTTTCGGAAGCATTACATCCAGCACGATCATATCGTATATACCGGACATTGCGTTATCCAGACCGGATTCTCCGTCATAGCAGGCATCGACGATATATTTGTTTTTGTGGAAGATCTGTACCAGCGCATCAGAGAGCGCAACCTCGTCTTCAACAAGCAAAATCCGCATCGATATCATCCTTTCCGTTCGATTCTACAATAATTATACAATAAATTTTCTGAAAATGCAAGTACTTTTGTCAGATGATTATGCACAAAATCGGATTTTACGCATAAGATATAGCAAAAATTAAGAAAGAGGTGCATGAAAATGCCGACTGTATTTCTCAGCCCGTCCACACAGGAATGGAATCCCTATGTGACGGAAAACAAAAACGAAGAAATGGTTATGAACCAGCTAGCTGATGCGATGGAGCCGTATCTGCGGTCCAGTGCGATTACATTTGTTCGGAATGACCCCTCCCGCAACGTTGCCGGAGCAATCGCGGATTCCAATGCAGGTGAATTTGATGTGCATCTGGCGCTGCATTCCAATGCGGCACCGGAGCAGTTTGCAGGAATGCTCCGCGGGATTGATATATACTATGCGCCGTCCAGCTATGACAGCGAGCTGCTTGCGACCATCATTGCCAACAATTTGCAGCGCATTTATCCGGTTGCAGGGCAGGTAATTGCGCGCCCGACAAACAGCCTCGGAGAGGTGCTTCGGACGCGCGCGGTTGCGGTATTAGCGGAACTCGGATATCATGACAATGCGGAGGATGCACACTGGCTGCAAAATAATCTGGAACAGATCGCGCAGAATCTTGTGTTGTCGCTCACGGATTACTTCGGAATCCCGTACATCAGCGCGACAGATCCTTTTTACGGTACTGTTGATACCGGAGGCAGCCGTCTGAATCTGCGCAGCTATCCTGCGCTGTCAGGGCAGATTCTGACACAGATTCCCGATGAAACGCAGCTTATTTTCAACGGTGAAACAAACGGCTGGCTTGTGACAACCTATAACGGACGCACAGGCTACGTCAGCAGCGAATTCATCAAATTATAACTGTTTATCGGTGATCTGCTCAATGATCCTGCGGAATACCGGAGCAGCCGCCTGATTTCCGTAGCCGCCGTATTCCACAAATACCGTCACCGCATATTTCGGATTGTTTACCGGAAAAAAGCCAGTAATCCATGCATGGTTCAGCTCATTTCCGTCTGCATCGAAGCGGCCGGTCTGTGCGGTTGAGGTTTTGCCGCCGGCGCGGGTATTCTCCGGTTTTGCTTTGGTTGTCTCTGATTTTTCAATCGCAGTGACCATCATCCGGCGCACATATGCTGCGGTTTTCTCAGAAAGCGCACGGTATTGCTCCGCGGGCTGATCGGCAAGCAGCGTTTTACCGTCTGCTGTCAGTCCGCGGAACAGCTTAGGCTTTGAATAGATGCCCTTATTCGCAATGCAGGCGGTCATAGCCGTGACCTGAAGAGGTGTTGCAAGCAGCTTTCCCTGTCCGAAGCTCATATTGGCTTTTTCCGCTTCGACCTGCAGTTCCTTTGTGTCCGGCAGATAACCTGAGGCGGAAACAAGTCCGTTTGCAAGGATCGTTTCCGTTCCGAAGCCGAGTGCCGCAGCAGTATCGTGCATTGCTTCCGGTGTGAGAAATGTGCTCAGGGATATGAAATAGGGATTACAGGAATTGAGCATTGCCTGCTGCATATCCATCAGACCGTGACCGCTGCGCTGATGACAGCGGAACCGCTGACCGTATACGGATATTTCACCGGTACATTTATACATATGCTTGACAGGGATGCCGCTTTCCAGTGCTGCTGAAGCAGTCACGAGCTTGAATACGGATCCGACGCTGTATGCTGACAGCGCACGGTTCAGGAACGGCGCATCATCTCTGTCCAGAGAACCCGCCAGCGCGTCCGGATCATAGACCGGCGTGCTGGCACAGGCTGCAATATTTCCGGTGCTGCATTCCATCACAACAGCAGCACCCGCTGCCGGACTGATCTGCTGCAAAGCATTTTCTGCGATCTGCTGTATGTCCGCGTTCAGAGTTGTAACGATGCCGCCGCCTGACTGTCCGCTGCAAATCATGCTTTGCTCGGCACCCGCCAGCACTTCTCCGACACCGCTGACGGTAAATGTCACATCCGCAAACGTATCACAGGCTGTCAGCCAATCAGCAAAAGCAAGCTCCAATCCCGCAGTCGGAACACCGTTCTGACGGTAGCCGAGCAGATGCTGCGCCGGCAGGATGCCTTTTTTCTTCCGCCTCCCGTGCAGAATATAGAGATCTGCTGTTGAACGGGCATCTTCATTCAGCTCGCAGACAAACGGTGATCGCTCCTGCAATTGTGCATTGACCGCGTCACGGTCACGCAGCTTGGTAAAGATCGAAGCCATTGCCTGCGGTGTGGGATTGACAACGGCGAGGATTTCCTCCTCAGACTGATTCAGCGGTACAAAATCCGAATCATAGATCATACCGGCGGAAAGCGGGATATGAAGATGATACTGTCCCTGCTTCACGCTGACCTCTGTTACCTTTGTTTTGTGCATGATAGAAAAAAGCTGCACCATCATTCCGCCCATAAATAGCAAAAGGATTGCAGCCATCAGAATCAGTCGGATCGGTTGTTTCTGCATAAGAATGCTCCTTTCCTGCATACTGATATGAGTATCGGCAGAAACGGAGCATAATATACAAATACAGCACACTGAAAAACTCAGTGTGCTGTATTTTTAGAATTCAGATTGCAAAATTACCGGAAAGATAATCATCATTTACAACGTAGTAAACCATGCCTTCCGCAGCGTTGATATAAAGCGTGAGCTGCTTCATATCAGCAAGGGCATTGCCCTTTGCAGTCCAGTCGGTCTTTGCACGCTCAATCAGAGAATCAGTCGATTCAGAGACATTCGGAAGTTCGATGACAACCTTTGCATCCAGCTTATCAGCCTTTTTTGCAGCATTTGGCTTTGCAGCATCAGTTTTCTTTGCGGCAGCGCGGCGCGGCTTTGCAGCAACGGCTTTTGCAGCTGTCTTTGCTTTTTCAACAGTTGCTTCGGCCTTTTCGCTGACAGTCTCAGCAGCAGCTTTTACGGTTGCCTTTGCCTCCTCAGCAACGGTCTTAACCTTTTCAACTGCTTCCTCAGCAACAGCCTTCTTGGTCTTCGGCATATTCGTTTCCTCCTCTGCCTGAATTAAAATCAGTTCTCCGGATTGATAGCATCCTTCACGGTCTTGCCAGCCTTGAAGACGAGAGCCTTGCACGGCTTTGTGGTCATCTCCTCGCCGGTACGCGGGTTCTTGCACTTCTTTGCCGGGCGCTCACGAACTTCAAATGTACCGAAACCGGTGATTGCAACCTTTTCGCCTGCAACCAGAGCGTCGGTAATTGCATCGAGCACGAGGTTCAGAGCCTTGTCAGCTTCCTTCTTCGGGCAGTTTTCCTTTGCAGCGATTGCTGCTACGAGATCATTCTTCTTCATTGAGAGCATCCTCCTAAAATAAAAAGTCTATAGCTGTATTATATAACGAAAATACGTGATTGTCAAATCAAATTCGATATTTCGGATTTTTCAATCAGAAAAACGTCGAAGAATGTGCAATCTTTAGCGATTTTTACATGTTTCAGGCGGAAAATCAAAGCATATGCGCACGAATTTCATCGCCGGAAAGCGGCGAAAGATATGCAGGCGGGACGTCAAAAACGGTCTTGCAGCCGGTTGCTTTTTCCGCCGCAAAACGTGCTGCTGCTCTTGCAA
>JAFYBM010000079.1 GCA_017540225.1 Oscillospiraceae bacterium
ATGAATGTGCAGACGCCCTTTTCCGCACTGGTCGGGATATGCAGGAAAAATCTGCCTGTCACATCTGCCGTGAAATGATAAAGCAGTCTGGAGCCGGGAAGCCCCCTTGCCTCCTGCTTCACGGTATCCGGCGGAAGCTCCGCGGCATCGGTTTCCTTCAGTACATCCGCAAATTCCGGATACTGATATAATTCCAGAAAGCCTTCACCGACATAACGACCGCAGCCATCAATCAGCACCTGCACTCTGCCGCATTCGTTCAGGTCGCCGGCCGCCCGCACAATATAATCCGTTCCTTCCTGCATCACATACGAATCATCTGTTAATTGGAGGGCAGGCAGCGTTCCGTCCGCAGAAACCGGCAGCATTTCCGGCAGATTGATTTCACTGTCTTCGAGCAGCCGGTAATCAGACAGCAGTGAAAAAGCAGTTGTGCCCGTGTATCCGGCAGCATAAAAGGACACACTGATATAATAGGTTTCCCCGATCCGTACATTGCATTCTGCAAACTGATACCCGATACCGCCGCAAACAGCCGCTGTGTTGCCGTACCGGTCATAAACAGTGATAACCGTGTTCCGGATGTCAGTTTTTCTGATGCAATAATGCGTTTGCTGCGGAATCCAGCACAAAAGTATCTCAGGCTGATCCGTCGTCACTGCAACGGTATTCTCACCGGTCACAGCCTCCTGTATTTCCGGCTGAGGCTGCGGCTGCACAAAAAAGCTGATATTTTTGGTACCGGCGTAATCCCCGCAGCCGGAAACAATCGCTTCATAGCGTCCGGCATCGCGGATCGGTGTCGCCCATTGCAGCAAATAATCTGTACCCTCTTGCAGAAGCACCCCGTCCATTATAACGCGAAGAACCGGCCGCAGCAGACTGCCGTTTGCACTGAGCTGTTCCGGCTGTATCCATGCAGCGCCGATGTCCTGCATCTGCCGGACTGTCCGGAGCATAAAGCAGCAAGCCTGTTTGCTGTAAAGCAAAAGCTGATAATCTCCGGCCTCCAGACTGAATGCAGCGTCATCATCGGTTTGATCGGATCGGCAGACATCCGTAAAGCTGCCGTCCGGATTCTTTTGACCGATCACATATTCCGGTACAGAATTTTCAGATGTCAGCCGCAGTACAGACGGCTGTTGCAGCGAGAAGCAGAAGCATCCCGCGCCGCCCGAATGCACAATGCGCGAATCAGGCGTCACAGCAGTTTCCAGCGGTGTTTCAGAAGGCGCTGTCACGGAATGCCGCAAAAGCGCCGTACCGTAACGGTCACCGATGCCGTGAAGCAGAACCGTCATTTCACCGGGCAGTGAATTATGCAGCAGTATCACGGAATAATCCGCGTCCTCCCGCATTCGCAGACCATTCGCGCTGCTGACGATGCATTCCGGTTCACAAGGTGCAAAAGCGTATTCCGTTTCTGCCGGAAGCTGCACATCCGCACACAGCAGATTATCATTGCTGCGTTCCTGCACGGCATTCAGTGTCAGCGGGGGCAGCACAATGCCATTCGGTCTGAGTGCAATATAATACGCTTTTCCGCCCGTCATTTCCGCCGTAAACTGCGGAAGCCCCTGCTCCTGTATCCCGCCGAGCGGTTTCATCTGCCGCATGGAACTCCAATGAACGGTGAGTGTCAGCTGTTCATGCAGCAGCGCAAATGCCTCACTGTCTGCAAGAATATCATCTTCCGCGTCTATATAAAATGTGTATCTGCCGCTTTGCTCCGGTATAAACCGGTACCAGCAGACATCTGATTGCAGGTGTTCCGGCGCGACCGGAGTATCCTCCTGCAATTCTTCATAAAGCACCAGCTCCTGCGTGCAGATTCCGCAGTATTCCCCGATGCCGCAGCCGATCACGATTCCGGAAAGACCGTTTTCTGAAAACAGCTCATATTGCAGATAATCACTGCCGGCAGTGAGCTTCACACCGGATTCTGTTGTCATCGGATACACAGGCAGCGTGTATGCACCGTTCAGCGGAAATACAGCCGTATCCGGTGATCCGACTGAACCGTCTGATACCGTTTGCACAGGCTTTGCATCGCAGACTGCCGCACAGACAAATGATCCGGCTCCGGTCTGTGTCAGCAGAATCTCAACGGTCTCCCCTGCCTGCAAATGAACCGGCCGCAGCAGCTCCGGCGTCTCGCCGCAGCCCGTCTGCCGCATGGATCCGTTCTCTGTCCGCAGATTAACCTCTGTTCCGGCAGTCTCCGAAAATATAAAGTAGTCAGCTCCGGTTTCCGCCGTAAACCGGTATTCCGCAAACCGAATCTGAGCTTTGTCATGTGCAGGCCACTGCTCCGGAACCGGCTGATTGACCGTATTCACCGTGCCGGTCAGTGCCGGTGCAGAAACCTCCGCCTGCACAGGCACAGCCTCTCCGACGGCTTTCCCGTTTTGTACGGCACAGACCGTATATTCACAAACGCTTTCCTCAAAAGTATCCGCGCAAACCGCAAACATTCCTTTACTGGAAACCGTTTTGCCGTCCTTTGTCCATTGCAGGGAAACATCCCTGCCGAGCGGATATGCTGCGATCTCCGCATCCCATCCAAGCGCAAACCGGTATGTACGCGCCGGCACATAAACGGCCGGTGTGACAAGATAATCTGCACCCGCACTGTCCGCAACGGCACGCAGCGGGGAATCAGATACCGATGCATAGACTGCCGCTTTTTCCGGTTCTGTGATTGCGTTTTCAGCGATTTTTTTCAGTTTTTCTCCGACAGCAAGACCTGTTTTTCCGCTTTCCGCAAAGCTGATTGCATTGCTTCCGATCGTTTCGGCAGCAGGCAGGTACAGCATGACTGCGGAAAGCTCCGAGAATGCCCCTGACGGCACGGCTGACAGTGCGGAAAACGTCATTGTATTACAGTCCGCAAACGCAAAAGCTCCGGCTCCGACCGATTTCAGCGACGAAAATTCAGGATCCGGCACGCCTGCATCCCGCAGAGAGCAATGTGTAAATGCATTCGCTCCGACTGCTTTCAGTGATGCAAACGGAAGAACGAGCTTTTGCAGGCAGGAACAGCTTTCCTGTGCAAATGCTCCCGATCCGATCACTGTCACCGCACCGGCAGAAATTTCCGCCGCTGCACTGTTCCTGAAAACATCATCCGGCAGTGCAGTAATCGTTTCCGGCAGCCAAACACCGTACAGTGCAGCGGTTTCCGCGAACGCGCCCTCTCCAAGCTGCATAAGAGAATTAAGCTGCAAATCACCGCTGACAGCGGTCTCTGCAAATGCGTAAGCACCGATTTCAGTGACATTTTTCCAGTCGATTTGCAGATCTGACAGCGCAGAACAGCGCCGGAATGCAGCATCGGATACAGTTATTACGCCGTCTGCTCTCAGCGATTTCAGTGCCGTGCAGTCTGCAAACGCCGATTTGCCGACTGTTCTGACAGAATCCGGCAAAACAATTTGCTCCAGCGTCCGGTTGCCCGCAAACGCACTGTCTCCGATTGCTGAAAGTGCCGTATCCGGCAGCATTTCCGTGAGATCAAGCTCTTTCATAGAACCGGAATAACCTGTCAGCACACCGTCCTGCACCGTAAACAGCGGCGAATAATTCTGATTGCCGATCACATAATCCGCAGAAGTATCAGTACTGATGCTCTCACCGTTCACGGCAATCGCACGAAGCAGCGCCGTAGAAGGAAGTTCAACTGCATTTCCGTCATATAGTCTGCCGGTTTCCGGTGTCGGCGCAGAGCCGTCCGTTGTATAGTATATTTCTGCTCCGTCCTGCGCCGTGATCCCGACCGAAACAGCAGAAGGATAGCACCCGGCCGCAAGCGAAAACTCCGGTGGGACGCATTCGATCCGGTATTCTGCATGCAGGATCGCGCTGCCGCCCTCATTACAGAATGCTGCGGCCTTCAGCAGCGTATCGCGGGCGATTGTGACGGGTGTTCCCTGATAGAGAATCCCGTTCTCCGCAGTCGGCGTGCTGCCGTCTGTTGTGTAATAGATCTGCGCGCCGGCCGTTTCGCAGGAAAGCGTAATCTGCTGCGGTTCCTGATAATTACCGGCCGCCGGCTGAATCTCCGGCATCGCACAGCAATTACCTTCAAATGTAAAATCGCGCAGACAGACCATACCCCAGCCGTACTCCGGATCAAACCCGGCTTCACCGAGATCACAGGCATTCTGTTTGAGCAGTCCGTAAATCTGCGATGAAGAAAGCGTGCTGTCATATTGCAGAATATTTGCATAACACGCGGAAACAAACGGTGCTGCCATGCTTGTACCGCTTTTTTTCATCAGTGCATCCGGAGCCGTAATTCCCGCGCTTTCAATTGTATAGCCGGGGGCGCAGAAATCCACAGATTCTCCGTAATTGCTAAACGGTGCCAGCTCATAATAACCGGTATCATCCGCTGCCGTCTGCATTCTGAGCGCAGAAACCGCAACAACCGAATCAAGATTTGCCGGCTCATAATATTTCGCATCATCGGAATCATTTCCGGCGGAAACGATACAGGCAATATCCTTTTGTGCAAGCGTTTCCGCTGCTTCTGCCACGAGCAGCGAATAGCCGAGTCCGTTGAAGCTCATGCTGACAATATCAGCCTCCTGTTCCGCTGCATAAAGCAGCGCACAGTAAATACTGAGAACAGAACCGTAGCCGTCACTCGCAAGCGCCTTAATCGGAAGAATGCTGACATTCGGCGTTGTTGATGCACAAATGACGCCGGCACAGTGCGTTCCGTGGCTGTGAAGATCATCCGGAGTTCCGCCGTTTTCGGTGCAAAAGGAAATGCTGCCGTCCGCGATCCGTCCGGCAAACCACTGATGTGCTGCGTAAATTCCGGTGTCGATGACTGCAACCTTGACCTTTGTATCGGAATCCTGCAAATAATCTCTCTGAAATACATCCGCACCGACTGCATCATATCCCCAGCCGACTGCTGCAGGATCGACGGAATAATCCGCCGCACAGACCGTTCGGTTCGGCTCTGCAAACTGAACGTTTTTGTCAGCCGACAGCGCCTGATATGCCTGATAGCTTGCCGCGGGAGATGCATATTGCAGCACAGAAAGCCCGTTATAAGCAGGAGATACGGAAACCGCGCCGTATGTATCAAAATCGCCGTCTGCCTTTACCAGAAGCACACCGCTCTGAAACGGCGAAGATACTGTCATGCATCCGTCGTGCTGCCGCACATCACAGCCGGCAAGCTCTGATGCCTGCTCCAGTGTGACTGTTTCTCCTGCCGCAGCCGGAATACCGAGTGCCTCTGCATCGGCAGCCAGTTTTCCGCCAATAACACGGAAGCCCGCCGCCTCCGTATCAACGCGTTTTCCGTCCAGCAGGAGCGTCCCCTCCTGCTCGGAAAACGTCAGCTCTGTAAAGGCACAGTCCGGATCCGGCGTCATCTGCTGCATGACCGTCTGTGCAAATTCGCACACGGATGAGAATGTATCAGCGGATTCCGGCTGCTTTATCAGCGGCATCCGGATACCGGACAGGCAGGCTGCACCGGCTGCAAACAGCGCGATCTGTTTTTTGATATGTTTCATATGCTTCTCCTGTTTTACAAATCTACCGGTTAAGGAAAGTGTTTCTGCGGTAAATCAGAATTTGCGGGGAGTCCCCGCTGGCAGGATTCTTCCAATGCGCCTCACAGCGCAAAGATCGAATAGGCTCTGCGATAAATCAAATTTTAACTGTTAAAGTATTTTTTCTATTTTCTATTCCGTTTGTTCCTCTATTC
Organism: Oscillospiraceae bacterium; assembly: GCA_017540225.1. Taxonomy (GTDB): domain Bacteria; phylum Bacillota; class Clostridia; order Oscillospirales; family Ruminococcaceae; genus Firm-04. The sequence goes on from JAFYBM010000079.1 coordinate 5,732, forward strand.
TCTCCAGAAAGTCGCTGATGATCTCTGCGACATCATCGGGACGCTGGTCATAAATACAGTGTATCCCCGGCAGCAGCACCAGCTCACAGTTCCCCATTTTGTCAAGATAGGGCTGCAATTCGGTATCACGGAGTTTTTGCAGCATATCCATATCATACCCGGATTCCGGAAACTTAGGCTGTTTCCTCCCCGTGAATTCACATTCCTGCTTATCCCAAGCCAGCATTTCATCTATTTCTTGTCCGGACTGAAATCCCCAACTTGAACAAATATAAACTTTCGGAACATCATTTGGCTTGATCGCATGATATGCAGTATTGCAGATTTCATTCATATGCTCATCTTCGTAGCAAAAAGCAGGATTAAATGTATGATGCAGATTCAATGCTTCCGAATACTTTCGCTGTTCATCCGAATAATTCATACCGGGGATTACAGTTTTTAACAGAAACGACTTCGCAAGTCTTACCAGTCCCATCTGATTTGCCGCAATCGCAAACCGATTCTCAAATGCACTGCCATCTTCCAAAGCAATATCATGGTTATCGCTGAGTTGTGTTCCGGCAAGAAAAATGACACCCTCGATCTCTTCCGGATACTGACTTACCCAATATGTCGCATAAGCACCGCCCAGCGAATGTGGAAGCAGAATGTATGGTGCTTCGATACCGGCATTTTTCAGCGCAGTACGGTAGTGATCCACAACACGCTCCACTGTCTGCGGCTCCTTTGTATCATCGCTGAGTCCATAACCCGCACGGTCAACGATTACGATCCGGTTTTCTTCAGCCAGACCGCCCATGAGGCGCTCCATTCTGACACTGTAATCAAATACGCCTTTGCCCGATAATCCTACGAATGTATGCTTACCGTTTTGAATTCCGAAATCATGTACATTCAGCGAATAATCCCCGACCGAAACAGGATTGTAATACCCTGCTTCGGTCAGCATCTGCTTTTCTTTTGATAACAGGATTCTGTGGATTACAAATGTGATCGCCAGAAACA
>JAFYBM010000080.1 GCA_017540225.1 Oscillospiraceae bacterium
GACATTGTCAACAGCCGGGGAATGAACCGGGAAAACACGCTCAATGCCGACACCGTGTGCCACTCTGCGGACGGTGAAGGTCTCGCTGATGCCGCCGTGCTTCTTCGCGATGACGGTACCCTCGAACATCTGGATGCGGGATTTGCCGCCTGCTTCCTGAATACGGACGTGAACCTTAACGGTATCACCGACATTGATCTCCGGCACCTCTGCCTTCATGCTGGACTTGCTGATTTGCTCCAAAGCGTTCATGTTGGAATTCCTCCTTGAATTGTTTACGGATGTTCTTGCATCATCCGGCACTGCCGGTCTCTTTTCAAAAGCCCTCTCACGCTTAAAGGGAGGGACGCGCAGCGGACCATCCATATGTCAGAATGTTTCGCACATCATAAAATCCGCGCAGATACGCAGGTTTATATATGCGGGGCATTTTGACCTCGCCGGCCAAGGACCGGCGGCTGCTCAAATGCTGTATTATTATATCACACTTTGCAAAAAAATGCAAGTATTTCCGCGGGATTTTTCGGATTTTTGCCAAAAAAACAAAAAATCGCGGAAACAGAGAGCGGGAATCGTATATTTAGGCTATATCCGGCGCCTGCGGACAGTCTGCCGGAAATGCCGAAGCCTCCGGCCGGAGCCGGAGGCTGACTGCATTGACTGTGTTTTTACGCAGCGGAAAAGGCTCAGCCCTGCTCCGGTGCGCCGACGGGACATGTATCTGCGCAGGCACCGCACTCGAGGCAGGTATCTGCATCAATTACATACTTGCCGTCACCCTCGGAGATTGCTCCGACCGGACAGGCATCTGCACAGGCACCGCACTGGATGCAAGCATCGCTGATCTGATATGCCATAGTTTTAGTTCCTCCTTTATATAATGGTTCGTTGTGGATTGTCATCTGAAGCAGCTCCTGCTTCACCTCTATTGTAACATATTTCTGAAAAAAATCAAGGGGTTTTTGAAAAAATTTTTTCCGTGCGATTCCCCGATTGTCTGTTTTCTTTTCCATTACCTGAAAAACAGCGCAAAACATCCGGCAAACTGCGAATCAGTTTTTTTCGCTTATGTCTGACCGGATTATACAGAAAGGTGCTGTTCCGTAAAGTGACACTGCGAATGATGCACAAATCCTGTGACAATCGCACAGCAAAAAGCGAACATCCGACAACACAAGATATTCCATTCCGGTGCAATATTATTCCATTTTTCTTGTGCAGGATTATGTAATTCTCTTACTGAAAGGAAAACTCTTTACAGCATCTTGACAATTTTCCGAAGATTTGTTATAATAATATAATAGTGGTGCGGACAACTTTGCTGCACCGCCCTCTCTGCTATATGATGAATCTATCCGGTGTCTGCAACGGCACCGGCCGAAAGGTGGAAATACCGTGAGAAACAATCAGAATGTCCGGCGGTTCTCTGCGGCTCTGATCTGCGCCGTGCTCACCGGAACCCTCTGTCTGCCGCTCTGCTGTGCAGCCGCAGCAGCAGAAACTGATACAGAAGACATCCTGAGCAGTCCGGCTCCGACCGCTGATGCATCCGGTACGCTTTATGATCTCCGCTTTGAACGCGAGATCAGCTACAGCGATTACTACGACGCGCATATCAGCGAAAACCGGCCGCAGCGGGAGATCTCTGCTGCCGGCACGGACGCAAAGCTGCATGACGGCGATTTTCAGACAGGCGCGCTCGGCGGAAAGGATAACGTCCTGATCTGGAACAGCGCCGAGGGCAGCGTGGATTATGAATTCGATGTGCCGGAAACGGGCATTTATTCTGTCCGGATCTCCTATTATGCACTGGAATCACCCTCCAATCAGGTTGAGCTTTCCCTTGCGATCGACGGGGAAACACCGTTTGAATCTGCCGGCCGCATCTGTCTCAATAAAATTTTCGTCAACAAAAATGAGATCAAGACCGATTCCCGCGGCAATCAGGTACGCCCGTCACAGATCGAAAGTCCGGACTGGCAGACCAAATACTTCTATGACGAAGACGGCCTTTTCAATGATCCGCTGATCTTTCATCTCGAAAAAGGCAGACACACCTTCACGCTGACCGGCATCAAGGCCTCTGTCGGCATCGAATCCCTTACACTCTGTCAGCCGGAGGGTACCGCTGCTTATCAGGCGCCTTCCGATACGGAGCTGAAAGCAACGCCTTCGACACTGTACCGTATAGAAGGTGAAGCGGCAAAATATAAATCCTCCTCGACACTCTATCCCGGCTATGACAACAATGCTTATACCGTCTCCCCTTCCGATCCTGTTAAAATGGTATATAACACGATCGGCGGTGCGAACTGGGATCAGACCGGCTCAACGATCACATGGGAGGTGCCGGCAGACGCACTTCAGGGCAGCGGCTGGTATAAAATCGGCATCAAGGCGCGGCAGAATGTTATGCGCGGTTTCTATTCCAACCGCCGTGTGCTGGTGGACGGTCAGCTTCAGAATGATGCTTTCTCACAGGTGAAATTCTATTACGATACCGACTGGAGCCTCACCTCTGTAACCGACGATCACGGTGAGGATGCCTATGTTTATCTGGAAGCCGGCAGTCCGCATACGCTGACGCTGGAGGCAATGCCCGGCGAGATCGGTGAATCCATGCGCAGGCTGGAGGGCACCGTCGCAGAGCTGAATACCTGCTACAAGGAAATCCTCATGATTACCGGTCCGAATCCGGACAAATACAACGATTATTATGTTGAGGAAAGCATCCCGACGCTGATCCCTCGCTTCACAAAGCTCTCGCAGGAGCTCAAGGAGGCACAGGCCGGTATCGAAAATCTTTCCGGCACACTCGGCTCCGAAGCGGCCGCGCTGCAAAGAATGTACGTCATCCTTGACAAATGCATTGAAAAGCCAAGCCGCATCCCGAATTATGTTTCGCAGATCAAGGACAATATCTCAACCATTTCGACCTTTATCTGCGATTACCGCGATCAGCCGCTTGAAATCGACTATATCGAGTTTGCCTCGGCTGACCGTTCGTTTGCTTCGCTGGATTCTAAATTCTTCAAGCAGCTCGGCTTCCGGTTCAAGGCATTCATCGGCTCCTTTACGGAGGATTACACCACACTTTCCGATATTGATGCCTCGCAGAAGGATGTCATCAATGTCTGGGTCAATCTCGGCAGAGATCAGGCACTGGTTGTCAAAGAGCTGGTCGAAAACGAATTCTCGCAGGTGCATCCGGAGATCCCGGTTTCAGTCAATCTGGTCGTCGGCGGCGTTGTCGAAGCAACACTTGCCGGCAAAGGCCCTGATGTCGCACTGTTCCTCGGCGGCGAATTTCCCGTGAACCTCGCCTGCCGCGGTCTGCTCGTGGATATGAAGCAGTTTCCGGATTTTGATGCGGCTGCGGCGAACTATCAGCATGACGCTACGGTGCAGTATTCCTATAACGGCGGCTGCTACGGAATGCCGCTGACACAGAACTGGACAATGATGTTCTACCGCACCGACATTCTGACGGAGCTGGGCTACACGCAGCTCCCGCAGACATGGGATGACATGATCGAAATGCTCCCCGGCTTGCAGCGCAATCATCTCGGTGTCGGCCTGATCCTGCCCTCAACAAATGTTGCGGCAGCGACAGAAGCCGGACACACCTTCGCTTCGCTCGTGCTGCAAAAGGGACTGAACTACTATAACGCGGAGCAGACAAAAACACAGTTTGATTCCGTTCCGGCAATCCAGTGCTTTGAAAAATGGACGGACTTCTACCGCGATTACAAATTTATGCAGACCTACGATGCATACAGCTATTTCCGCACAGGTCAGTATCCGCTCGTCATTGCAAATTACAGC
>JAFYBM010000081.1 GCA_017540225.1 Oscillospiraceae bacterium
ATTCCTGCGCCTCGTCAATGATCAGCGTGTCATAGCCTTCGCCAAGACCGCCGCCATTCGACCGAGTCCGGAAATTTGCGACAGCTTCGGAGCCGTCTTTCAGCCACTCAATGCTGCGTCTGCCGGCGGATTTATAGGACTTGAAATCCACATCTTCCTTGTAGCCCATTTTCGTGAGCAGCCGGATTGTTTTCTCCCATGCACTTGCCGCAGTGTTGTCACGGTGCGCGGTGTAAAGGCATCGCCGCCCATTCAGCAGATCCCAGAGGATGCGCATAATGAGGATTTCGGATTTGCCGTTCCGTCGCGGGATCGACCAGCCGCACTGCATGTGAACCCACAGCCCGTCTTCGTCAACGGCCATGATGTCTTCGACCATGAGCGTCTGCCAGTCCTGCGCGGTGCGGTCGGATTGGTTGTAGAGGTCTGCGGCTTCCGTGCCGAGTGATTCGGTGTACGGGAGCCGGATGCAGATTGTAGGAGTTTGCTTGCCACGGCGAATATCGCTCATGCACAAACTCCTTTCAGATGGTTTTCCAGTCAAATGTCAGCGGCAGCAGCCGGTTCGAGATCAGCTCGACGCCGCCGGAAAAATCCTGCTTCTGCGCGAACAGTTTGTCAGATTTCAACCGGTTGCAGGTCATGTGGGCGAGCTGCATATTTCCGAGATCGGAAGGGTGCCCGCCTTTGGCAACCGGAATGATATGGTCGATGCAGGGAGAGAGCGGATGCGGGAATTTCAGCCGGAAGTCAACCGGCTTTCCGCAGATGCCGCAGACCTTCTGCGTCGCGTAGATTTTCTTCTTGTTGGACTCGAACTGTGCGCGCTGTGGACCGTTGTGATCCGGCCGGATGTTCGGTCTGGCTCTTGCTCCGTTCGGCATGGTGCGCCTCCTTTCGGGGCATGAAAAAAGCACCCTTTGCAGAGTGCTTGTGGTTTATTTGGTTTAGATCACAGCTCGATGTCGTTCAGCGCTGCGCGGAGCTCCAGACAATGCAGATATTCGCTCATGGCGCTTTCCTGCCTGTTCAGCAGCTCCATGTTTTCGCAGTCCAAACATGTCAGTTCCTCATTTGTCATGCGCAGAACTGTATTTGCTATATTACGCTTGTGCAGCCGCTCATAAATCTCCTTTGTCTGCGCATACTCGGCTTTCAGCCGTTCTTTCCAGTCATCCATGTGATAAACTCCTTTCGGTTTTTGGGTATGAGAAAACCGCCTTGATTACTCAGGGCGGTTTAATCATCGTTCATACCAAGTGCTTCCAATACATACTCACCGTTGAAAACATGGTTTTTATAATGCTCGATGTAGCTTTTTCGCGCTTTTTCAGGTGCTTTGTCTGTCAATTTCAAGCAATGCGCTTTCTCATCGAAATAATACCATTCCTCATTTTTCATGAAATAAGGTTCTTCAGGCGATTTCATTAAAATCCACTCCTTTCAAGCCAAATATTCATTGCATTTCCAAGTTCGTTTGGTGCTCCACACTGGCTATTTGCGAAGACTTCTGCAAAAAACTCAAAATCATTTC
>JAFYBM010000010.1 GCA_017540225.1 Oscillospiraceae bacterium
AAACGCGAAAAGCTGCTTGACCTCTACACCGAGGGCGACATCTCCCGTGACGAATTCCGCGAGCGCAACGGCAATTCCAATGTGCTGATCGCGCAGCTTGAGGAGGACATTTTTCAGCTTGAAGCAAAGGCTTTGCAGACGGCAGACTATGCCGCCGAAATGCAAAAGATCGAGGAGTATTTCAGGACGCTGTACCGTCCCGGTCACATCATGTCAAAAGAGGAAGTCGATGAAATGGCGAAAACAATGATCGACCGCATTGATGTTGTTCCGGTCAACCGCACGGAGATGAAACTGGAGGTCAAGCTGAAAACAAGTGCCTCTGCCGATATTTCGTATATCCGCAGCGGCGATCGGTACGGTCGTCGTTCCGGACACATCACCAAGAAAATGATCGACGCTTACAAGATGCAGTAATGCAGAGGGGCTCCGCGTTCAGCGGAGCCCCTGCTGTATCAAACAATCGAAAGAAAGGCACCATGTTCCCCTGCGATCGCCGCGCGGGATTAAGGAATGCTTTTCTGCATCACATTCTCTTGACGTCACGGTTGATCGTGATATGCGGCGCGATCTGCTGCAGCAGGTTCAGGACGGCGTCCGCTTCAAAGTGCCGGACGGAATACTGATGCTGCTTGCCCTCGCTGTCCTTCATGAGCAGCAGGTCACATTTGGTCTGCTCGTTGACGCCCTTGGATTCCATATACTTATCCGCTGCGTAATTGGCTGCCGCGGAAGCCGCCAGCGTGACGGGATTGCTGATATTATATATATGCGTGTTGGGAATGACCGCGATCTGTGCGGTGCGGAGATCCTTCAGTTCCATGAAGCCGGTCAGCTCGCCGCTGTCCACAATGAAATCATTGGTGATCAGCGTGGCAAACGGGATCTCTCCGCCGGTGCCGAAGATATAGCGCGGGTTCTGCATTCCGCTGTTGATGCGCTCCGCGAGGAACGGGGCGCTGCCGTAGCGGCGGAACACCGGATGCTGCTTCATGCGTGCGGCCCTGACGATAAAGAACACCAGCAGACCCAGGCACGCGAGAAACAGAACAATAAACAGAATGGAGAGCAGATGCCCCCAGCCGAGCTGCGTACCGCAGAAGCCTGCGCAGAAGCCGAGGATTGCCGCACCGATGACCGTTGCCGTGATCGCACCGGCTGCGCTGCCGGTCAGCTGCTTGTAAAACATTTGCGCTGTTACCATATTCATCGAAATTGCCCCTTTCATTCACCCTTACATTTCGTTGTCAGCATCCCGCCGGATGCTGATTTCATGATAGCATTTCCGCCGCGGTTTGTCAATATGAAAAACAGAAAGCAAGACCAATTTTGTAAATTTTCACAAGAATGCATGTGCAGATTTATGCAGGTTCATGATACCCCCGACCGGCCGGGGAAAGAATCCGTACAAAAAAAATTGGACTGCGGTCGCAGTCCATGCAGAATGAAATGAATTCATCTGGGAAATAGGGAAATAGAAATTGGGAAAAAATGGGGGTTGAAATCAACTTGGAAGCGATCCCCTCGCTTCACTGTCTGCATTATACCC
>JAFYBM010000082.1 GCA_017540225.1 Oscillospiraceae bacterium
GAAATAATCCGAATGAACTTCGGGAACAGGCTGCGGCGGCGGGACATCCAGCGCTTCCATATGCGTTCTTGTGATATATTCGTTCGGATCAAACAGATCAAGCTGATGCAGCAGATTCTCCACATTCCCGGATTGCTGTGATGCACCACCGAGCATCCACCGTTCAAGTGCCGGATGCAGGTCTGACATGCCGGTGCAGCCTGTCAGCGCACGAAGCTGCTGCATATCGGCATCCGTGCTGCGCATCTGCAGAAAATAGCTGCACAATCCCCCGAGAAAACGCTGCGGATCGGCAGGCGATCGCTGTCCGGTGCGGATCTTCGAGAGATAGGACGGCATAAACTGCACAAATCCCGCCAGATCCTTGAGCGGAATATGCATCGTTTGCAGGAGCAGATCAAAGCGTACAGAGGAAAACACAGACCGCCGGACAGAGAATGTCTGCCGGATTTCCTCAGCCTGCGCGGGTGTCAGTTCAATGCCGCGTGCAGAGATCAGCGTCAGAAGCGCCTCCGTGAGCCTGCGGGATGCCTCCGGCTCCGGACGGCACTTCCCCTGACGGTACCGGCTGACGGATGCAACAGACACGCCGGATGCCTCCGCCAGCTCCCTCGCCGTGATCCGGTATTCCGCCAGACAGCGGTTCAGTTGTTCGTGATAGAGCATACTATGACCTCCTCTCCGAGAATCGCTTTCATTATAACATATTGTTAGAGGCATTTCAATGATGAAGCACAGAATATTTCACAAGTGTCATGTGACAGTTGCGGAATTCTCGTTGACATGCACATGAAAGCATGATACAATATACATAATATTATCCTATGAAAGTATGTATTTTGTTCACAAAATGCAGACGTCAAAGAATCATAATCCGCAGGCAAACCCGCGCTTGCAGCCGGCTCCTGTATAACGAATGATGAAATGAGGTGATCTTATGTATTGTCCGAATTGCGGAAAGCAAATCAATGACGGAGATGTATTCTGTGTCTATTGCAGGCATCAGCTTGGCGGACACACGCTTCCGCCGCAGCCGGAGCAGAATCCCCTGCCTCCGGTGCAGAATCCTCTGCCGGACATGCGGCAGAACCAGCCATATTATGCACAGCCATTGCATCGGATGATGCAGAACGAACCTTCCGGGCAGCCGCGGAGTATCGCCGCACCGCTTGCAGCGGTCTTCGGGCTCGGCCTGATCGTCTGCGTCGTTTTGCTGTTTATCAAACCGGGCTATGTACTGCAAGACCGTGAAGGCAGTTCTTCTGAAACAGCACTTGAAAGCCGGATTTCGGCAGAAAGTCAGGAGAGCAGCACAGAGCCGGATCAGAGCAGCACCGCTGTGATCACGGAAGCGGCAACAACGAATACAGAAACTGTTACTGCACAGCCGCCTGCCGGTTCATCGGAAATTGCAGGCTCTGATATCCCGCAGGGCATTCCTCCGCAGAGCGATATCCCGCAGGGACTGGAACCGCCCGCGCAGAATCCCTTTGCAAATCTCAGCACACCGACATTCGACGATTTTCTCTGGTGCTACGGACAGTTCGGGCTAACGGAGGATATTCCGGAGGGCAGTGTGCAGATCACAGATCTGGCGCAGTGGGCAGGCGGCTGGAAGTGCTTCATTCTTTATACGCCGCAGACTGTCACGGATACGATGATTCGTGAGGTGGATTATGCCGAGCTGACCGTAAACGGCACACGGACCGTATTCCGGTTAAAGCCTGTGCAGTATGAGATCGACGGGGAACCCTATGACAAGAGCAATGACGCCGAAAAGCTGTTTTACGGCAAGCTGTTTGAGGGCAGCTTCTTTGCATCTGGCGACGGAGATATCACGATCTATTACGCATGGAAAAAGGGCGGCAAGGAATATGCCGTCGGAGAATACCGGATGGATGAAACGACTGCATATTATGTTGCACTGACGCGATAGACGGATGATAATCCGAGGCTTTTCACTGAAAACGGCATGATGTTCACCATTGGATTTGAGAAGGAAGGCAATGCAACATGAACGAGCAAACAGACACGGTTCAGGGACGGCTTTTCAACAAAAAATCAGGTCTATGGGGAGGATGCAGATTTTGATTTTACCGAAAGGTTTATCACAGACGCTGCTCAAAAGCGAAAATCAAATCATCTTGACATACATCATAAAATATGTTATTATAATTACATAATCTGTGCTATCCCCTTCTGCTTCAATGAAAAAGCTGAATGAATGGAGGTATTCCTATGAAACACACACGAAAACGCATCATCAGCATCCTTGCCGCGGCTGCGGTGTCAGTCTGTTCGCTGCCGCAGAATGCGCCCCTGACCATGCTGCGCCCTGCGGTCACTGCACACGCGGCGAACAAAACTTATTTTGATTTCGAGTATTCTGTCAGTCTTGACGGCAGCAGCACCGCTTTAGCAAAGTATCACGGTTCTGATGAAATAGTGGAAATACCTGTTGCATTTGAGGGGCTTCCGGTAACAGCAATCACAATCTATGCATTCAAAGATTGTACACAACTGACCGACATTACGATTCCAAACAGCGTAACTCGTTTTGGCGATGAAGTATTTAGAGGATGCTCTGCACTGACAAAAGTCAATATACCGTCCGGAATATCCATTATCCCTTATGGTACATTCAGAGACTGCCAAAAGCTGACGCAAATTACCCTTCCAAAGAGTGTCACTGTACTTGATGATTTTGCATTTTATGGCTGTACTGCTCTTGAAAGTATTCAGATACCTGATCATGTGGAAAAAATAGGCAATTTCACATTCAAAGAATGCGAAGCGCTGAGTGAAGTGACGCTGCCTGACAGTACCGTTGAAATAGGTGAGTATGCTTTTTACGGTTGCAGTCAATTAAAAGAAATCATACTTCTGAAAAGCATTGAAAATATTGAAGATACTGCTTTTGAAGAGTGTCCGAATCTGACAATCAAGGGCTATGCGGGTTCCTATGCGGAATCTTATGCAAACGAGCATGATATTCCGTTTGAATCACTCGGCGGCGCACCTGCGGAATCGGTGTATCAGGGGCTCAAATACATGGCCGAGGATGGCGAAGTTATGATTACCGGCTTTACGGACGACCTGCCCGCCGTGCTGGAAATCCCTGCGGAGATTGACGGAATGCCCGTGACCGGTTTTGCACAGTTTGCGCTCGCACAGTGCGGCAAGCTGAAAGAAGTCACGCTACCGGATACGGTCACAGCCTTCGGTATGCAGACCTTCTGGGGCTGCGAAAACCTTGAGAAGGTCACGCTGCCTTCCACGCTGAAAGGTCTCTATGAAGCGGCGTTCGCGCAGTGTACCGCGCTGAAATCCGTTACCATTCCGGAGGGCTGCGAGACGATCGGGAATCTGGTGTTCGCCGGCTGCACATCGCTCAGCGAGGTCAGCATCCCTGAATCTGTTGTCAAC
>JAFYBM010000083.1 GCA_017540225.1 Oscillospiraceae bacterium
ATTCAGTGCGGTTTCGTTACAAAAAACTGAAAAAATTTTTTTGCCCGCTGTGCAGGTGCTTTTTTTGCGCAAAATAATCCCCGCTTTTGCGCACGGGGACGGATATACGATATCTATTATATCATAGCGACCGGAGGATTGCAAGTCCTCCGTTCTTCTGATTGATTCGGATTTGATTCATCTGCAGCCAACAACACATATCAGGAAGGATAGGAACTGCTTTATGTGGGAATCAACGACAGACGAATCAATGGCTGCATCGAAGTCTGGCTTACGAACACAGAGCAACAGATTGTAGACCGCAGGGAACTGACCGCGCAGATTTGTGCGCTTTCTCGAGTGCATTAGATGAACATACAGAAAGCTGTTGTTCGCATCGGAAAACGATGCCAATGCATAAATCCCCATCCGCGGCAAACAATACCGTTAGCTTTGAAAAAGCGAAGCTATCCAAAATAGCGAAACACAAAAGGAGGCACAAAATGAAAGCAACCGGTATTGTGAGAAGAATCGACGACCTCGGCAGAGTCGTCATACCAAAAGAAATCAGGCGGACAATGAGAATCCGGGAGGGCGACCCCTCACTGATAACATTGACACGGGATATGGTGTTCTGTATGGGTGTGGAATCCGCTGCGGAGAGATACATCGGGAAATGAATACAAAGGAATCGCCGTCTGATTGTGAATATCAGGCGGCGGATGATTTTATTGAGGAGTAGACAATTCATGCTCCAGCAATTGTCGATAGCTTCGGTCTATTCCGATCGCACCGAGCCACAGCTTTCCGAATTTAGCAGATAAATATGCGGAAACCATATTGTCTGCTTTTCGCTTGATGATACATACCATTGCGGTGAACGCGAGCAGTCCCGATACGGCGGCATACGGCTTGATGAGCGTTTCGACCGACATGAGCAGAAATGCTGTTCCAAGCAGAATGATGACCTTTGTACTGTTGCGGATTTTATGACCGTGCTGATAGGATTTTTCGAACAAAAAGTATATGTACAATCCGACAACTGCGCCAAGCAAAACACCGAGGACAATGGAAACGGGGATATTCAGAAAATCGCTTGCCTTTGCAGACTCGCCCTGCGCCATTGTCACAAATGTAGAAAACAGCACAATCACAAAAACATCATCGCAGGATGCACCGGCAAGGATCATCTGGGGGATGCTTTTTCTGTGCCGTATTTGTTTTCAATCAGCTTCACCATGCGCGGAACGACGACCGCTGGTGATACCGCACTCAGCACGGCACCCATAACGGCGGCTTCCAGACGGCTGACGCCAAGCAGATACGGCGCAAATATAATATCCGATGATCTCAAAGCAGGCAGACACAAAGGACATCATGACCGCCGGTCTGCTGACTTTTTTAAGACAGATTCAGAGACAGCCCTGCTTTAATCAGAATAATAATCAAAGCAATCTGTCTCAGCTCTGCTGAGATTCCCAGAACAGACGAATCCAGTAGATTCAGCACAAACGGGCTGACGGCGATCCCGACGCCGAGCATCCCGATGATGCGCGGCAGACCTAGCTTCTCAGAAACAGCGCCCGCCGTCAGTCCGGCAAGCAAAATAATTGAAAATGATAACAGCATTTCACACCTCCGAAAAATATAAAAGCTGACAGCTTCTGCGTAAAACGGCAGAAGTCATCAGCTTTTAAAAGCGGTTCCGGTTTCCCGCGGGAGAACATCATTCCCGATATATAATTGACAATTCAATTGTATCGTATCTGAATTGAATTGTCAAGGCGATTGTATATAGTTGAGATCATCATGTTTCGCCGGATAAGGCAGTATCAGGCGGTTTTGAATTGACGAAACTGCATTTTTCTGCTATAATAAGTCTATATCAACCGATTTGGCGGTGATGAGATGATCCATTATTACTTCGGAAAGGGCAAGGGCAAAACTTCTGCTGCGGTCGGAGCCTGCATCCGGGCTGCCGGAAGCGGTCTGCGCTGCGTCATGATACAGTTTCTGAAAAACGGCACAAGCAGCGAAGCGGCACTGCTGCGAAAATGCGGCATTGATGTATTTTCCTGCGATTTTGAGGGCGTCCGATTTTCCAGTGGGATGACTGCTGCGGAACAGCAGCGGGTGATCCTTGCACACAATGAGAATCTGCGCCGCGTGATTGCAGGCGCATATCAGGTGATCGTACTCGATGAGCTGGGGGATGCCGTGCAGAAGCACGCAGTCGATGCAGCGCTCGTGGAAACGGTGCTGGCGCTGCCGGATACAGAGATCGTGATGACCGGACACAAATGTGCGGAACAGTTTATGCAGTGTGCGGATTATATCACGGAATTTCAATGTATCGCGCATCCCTATCAGAAGGGGCAGAAAGCACGAAAAGGATTTGAATTTTGAACAGGTTTATTTATCGCGGGACGAAAAAGCTCCGCTGTGGATATACGACCGGCTCCTGCGCGGCAGGCGCAGCAAAGGCTGCGGCAAAAATGCTGCTGTCCGGCGAAACGGTCTCACAGATCACACTGATGACACCCGCCGGCATTCCGCTGACGCTGGATATTCTGGAACTGCGGCTGACCGATGATTGCGCCTCCTGTGCGATTCGCAAGGACAGCGGCGATGACCCCGATATCACAAACGGAATCCTGATCTATGCGACGGTATGCAAGTGTGAAAGCGGTGTTGTCATTGACGGCGGAGAGGGCATCGGCACCGTTACAAAACCCGGTCTCGATCAGCCGGCCGGAAATGCAGCGATCAACAGCACACCGCGCCGCATGATAACCGATGCACTGACGGAAATTGCCGCGGAACACGGATATGCAGGCGGCTTTCATGTAATTATTACTGCGCCGGAGGGCGCAGAGATTGCGAAAAAAACATTCAACCCGCGCATGGGCATTACAGGGGGCATTTCGATCATCGGGACAACGGGAATCGTCGAGCCGATGAGCAATGCGGCAGTCGTTGATACGATCCGTGCAGAAGCAAATATGCGGCGCGCTGCCGGACAGGAAAACCTGCTGCTGACGGTCGGAAATTACAGCGACACATTTTTGCAGGATTTCAGACCGGAGCTTGCAGAACGCGCCGTCATGTGCAGCAACTTCATCGGGGATGCGCTGGATATCGGCGTGACGCTCGGTTTCCGCCGTATTCTGCTGATCGGGCATATCGGCAAGCTCGTGAAACTCGGCGCCGGTATCATGAATACGCATTCATCATATGCAGACGGCAGAATGGAAACGCTGATCGCCTGCGGCGCGCTTGCGGGAATCCCGCGTGAGCTGCTGGTGCAGATACCGGAGTGCGTCACGACAGACGCGGCACTCAATATTCTGTATCAGCATCCGAAATATACGGAAATGCTGCAAATTCTGACCGAGCGCATTGCGTATTATCTTTCAGCGCGTGTCAAGGATCAGGTGCAGACCGGTGCGGTCGTTTTCTCGAATCAGCATGACCTCCTGTTGAAAACTGCTGGTGCAGATGCGATCATTGCGACAATGACGGAGGAAACGATATGATACATTTTGTCGGGGCGGGCTGCGGTGCGCCCGATCTGATTACCGTCCGCGGACTGCGGCTGCTGGAGCAGGCGGATGTTATCATTTATGCGGGTTCGCTGGTGAATCCGGAACTTCTGCAATCTGCAAAAAGCGGCTGCGAGATTCATAACAGCGCTAACATGACGCTGGACGAGGTGATCGCGGTCATGCAGCGGGCAGAGTCGGGATCGAAAATGACCGTCCGGCTGCATACCGGCGATCCGAGCATTTTCGGAGCGATCCGCGAGCAGATTGACCGGCTTGATGCACTCGGTCTTGCCTATGATATCTGTCCGGGGGTCAGTTCATTCTGCGGCGCTGCGGCGGCACTCAGAGCGGAATACACGCTGCCGGAGGTTTCCCAGGCTGTCATTCTGACACGCATGGCGGGACGGACGCCCGTACCGGAATGTGAGCAGATCCGTGCTCTGGCGGCGCATCACGCGACAATGGTGATCTTTCTCAGCGCCGGCATGACTGCGGCGCTTTCCACAGAGCG
>JAFYBM010000084.1 GCA_017540225.1 Oscillospiraceae bacterium
CCCGTTTGCAGCAGGAGGAGGAATCCCCTACAACGACTCCGCCGCCGGAAATCACCGAGGTGCAGCCGTCCGTGACCGGCGAGGCAGTTGCCGAGCACATGGAAACTACTGCAACTGAGGCCGTCACAACTGCTCCCGTTACAACCGCCGTTACAACCTATATCCCCGAAAACACACAGTTCGGAACGGACATGACCGTTGCACACATCATTCCGGCAGAGGCGCTGCAAAATCTGGATGCAATGGAGGACGCGGCAAAACAATATGCGGCCGAGGGCTATACCTCACTGATTCTTCCGCTGAAGCTCGAAAACGGAATGCTGCAATATGCATCCGCCGTGGAGCAGGCTGTGACCTGCGGCGCCTCTAATGAATCCATGCTGACACTGCGCGAGATCACCAATGCCGCAAACCGCAGTCATATGCAGTGTACAGCGCTGTTTTCATCGCTTCTTGACCAGACCTATTCCAACTATTTTATGGAAGGCACCTATGTTTTTCAGGACGGAGCGACACGCTGGTTTGACAACAAGCCTGAGGAGGGCGGCAAGCCGTGGCTGAATCCGTTCGATCCGGCTGCATCCGCCTATCTTTCCGCTCTGACCGAAGAAATCGGAAAAAGCGGGATCACGGATATAATCTGCACAAATATTGTCTGCCCCGATTTCTTCCAGTCAGATGCAGAACTGCTCGGCGGGCATATTCTGGATGCTGAACAGCGCAGGACAGCACTGCGCTCAGTCGCAAACAGCATTGCGGAGACTTCCCCGAACGCTGGACTGTATCTCCCGCTGGAGGATATCATCAGCGGAAAGGCCGAGGTTTTTGATGCGCAGCAGCTCAGTATGAAAACACTGTATATCGGCCTGAATCCCGATGCATTTACCGAAGCATTTACGGTCGGTGAACAGCGCTATGATCCGACTGCGCTCAAATTCTGGGAGCGCATCCAGCTGCTTGCTGAAGCAGCTCAGAATGCGTCAGGCGGCAGGAACGTCATCCCCTGCCTTTCGTCCGAAGCCTTGAACGAAACACAGATCCTGACGGCAATTCAGGCCTTGCAGCAGATCGGCTGCAAAACCGTCTATATCTTATAACCGGCAGCCCGCCCGATAATCAGCCGGCTTTCCGGCATTCAGAAAGGATGATTCAGTTTGTTGCACGAATTCGCACCGGAATGGAAAGGCTTTCAGCCCGGAAGATGGAGCAATACCTCTGTAAATGTCAGAGATTTCATTCAGAAGAATATAACGCCTTATGACGGAGATGATCAGTTCCTTGCCGGACCGACAGCCGCTACCAAGCAGCTTTGGGAACAGGTCACGGAGCTGGCACGGCAGGAACGTGAGGCGGGCGGCGTGCTGGATATGGATACTAAGATCATTTCGACGATCACTTCACACGGTCCCGGCTATCTGAATAAAGATCTCGAAAAGATCGTCGGTTTTCAGACCGATAAGCCCTTCAAGCGCGCATTGCAGCCGTTCGGCGGAATCCGCATGGCTCAGCAGGCCTGCAAGGCATATGGCTATGAGGTCGATCCTGCGGTTGTCGAGATCTTCACAAAATACCGGAAAACACACAATCAGGGCGTATTTGATGCCTATACACCGGAAATGCGCCTCGCACGCAAATCTGCAATTCTGACCGGCCTGCCGGATGCCTACGGACGCGGACGCATCATCGGAGATTACCGCCGCGTTGCCCTGTACGGCGTGGATATGCTGATTGAGGATAAAGAGCATCAGAAGGCAACACATTTTGTACGGATGACTTCCAAAAACATCCGTCTGCGTGAAGAGCTTTCCGAGCAGATCCGAGCGCTTGGAGAATTAAAAGAGCTTGGTCGCATCTACGGATTTGATATTTCGCGCCCCGCAAGCAATGCACAGGAGGCTGTACAGTGGCTCTATTTCGGCTATCTTGCTGCTGTGAAGGAGCAGAACGGCGCTGCCATGAGCCTCGGAAGAACCTCAACATTTCTGGATATTTATATTCAGCGGGATCTGGAACGCGGCATCCTGAGTGAATCCGAAGCACAGGAGCTGATCGACCACTTTATCATGCACCTGCGGCTGGTCAAATTTGCCCGCACGCCGGAATATAATGCACTGTTCTCCGGCGATCCGACATGGGTCACGGAATCCATCGGCGGCGTATCCGTTGACGGTCAGCATATGGTGACAAAAAACTCCTTCCGCTATCTCAACACGCTGAATAATCTCGGCACAGCTCCGGAGCCGAATATGACAGTACTCTGGTCAAAAAAGCTGCCGGTGAATTTCAAGCGCTTCTGCGCAAAAATGTCCATCCGGACCTCCTCAATCCAATATGAAAACGATGATCTCATGCGCGTCACGCACGGTGATGACTACGCAATAGCCTGCTGTGTATCCTCAATGGTTGTCGGCAAGGAAATGCAGTTCTTTGGTGCAAGAGCAAATCTCGCAAAATGTTTGCTCTATGCAATCAACGGCGGTGTCGATGAGGTCATGAAGATTCAGGTCGGCCCGAAATACCGCCCTGTTTCCGGCGAGTATCTCGATTATGACGATGTGATGGACAAATACGATCAGATGATGGAATGGCTCGCGGGATTGTATGTCAATACACTGAACGTTATCCACTATATGCACGACAAATACTGCTATGAAAAGCTGCAAATGGCACTCCATGACCGTGAGGTCAAGCGCTACTTTGCAACCGGTATCGCAGGTCTTTCCGTCGTTGCGGATTCCCTCAGCGCAATCAAATATGCAAAGGTCAGATGCATCCGCGATGAAAACGGCATTGTTGTCGATTATGCGATTGAGGGTGATTTCCCGAAATACGGCAATGATGATGACCGTGTCGATCAGATCGCCGTTGATATTGTCAAACGGTTCATGGATAAAATCCGCAAGCACCACACCTACCGTGACAGCATCCCGACCATGAGCATCCTGACGATCACATCCAATGTCGTATACGGCAAAAAGACCGGAAACACACCGGACGGCAGACAGCACGGCGTTCCGCTGGCACCGGGCGCAAACCCGATGCACGGCCGCGATACACACGGCGCAGTCGCATCGCTTTCATCGGTGTCGAAGCTGCCGTTCCGCCATGCACAGGACGGTATATCTAACACATTTTCAATTATTCCGGATGCACTCGGAAAGGATACGCGCATTTTCACGGGTGATCTCGATCTGGATGCACTCAGAGAGGAGGAAACCGATGCCTGAGCATACCGAAACAACCGTTGATGAGCTGATCGCAATGATCGACAGGCTCATCGAATCAGGTACACAGCATATCAATCTTGAGGTCGGAGAGAATACGCGCATTCAGACGGTCAACAGCACCGAATGCGGCAGAGCCGGTGCGTGCAGTGTTCCGAATTTTGATTGGAATGATGAACGGATCACCGAAAAAGCATCGGATGATGAAGAATTCTGAACGGAGGGACAGCACAATGGAAGAAAAACAGCAAATCGACAATCTGGTATCGCTGCTTGACGGCTATGTGGAAAAAGGCGGGCATCATCTCAATGTAAACGTGTTTACACGCGAAACACTGCTCGATGCGCAGGCGCATCCGGAGAAATATCCGCAGCTCACAGTCCGTGTTTCGGGCTATGCCGTCAATTTCATCAAACTGACGAAAGAGCAGCAGGATGACATCATTTCCCGCACATTTCATGACCGGATCTGATAGGAACAGCCCGCTTTCCGCAAGCGGGCTGCATTTTCAGGAGAAATCTGATGACTGGATTTATTCATTCTACGGAGAGCTTCGGAACAGTTGACG
>JAFYBM010000085.1 GCA_017540225.1 Oscillospiraceae bacterium
ATTACCCTTCCGCAAGAAGTTCTGCCGAGGCCTATATGCAGGGCTTGTTTGACAACAGGATCTATTTCAATATCATGTTTGTTCCGGCTTCTATGTCGAGTCCTTCGTATCACAGCTATGTCACATGGTATGATCTTGGCACACAAACCTATCAGGGCGAGCCGGAGGATCTTACGAAAATTGAGTACTGCCAGATCGAATTTCTCTCAAAGGATTATCTGTTCCTTGTCCGCGGCTTTCAGGGTACGCAGGCAGAGGTCTACAGAGCCGGTCAGGAGCAGCCGGTTATTCTCAGCGGCCTTTGCAGCGGCAAAAGCTGGATGAGTCCGTCTGTCTTTGATGACACCGTATTCGATTCCGATCAGGTCATTGATCTCAACACAAAGGAGATCCGGACGTTTGAGCGCCTGAAAGAAAAGAGAGTCATCGCAAGATACGGCGACTGCTATATTGCCGGCTTGCAGTATGATTTCGAGAAGATTCCGGTTTCCGAGATCCTCGGTGATGATGCAGCGCCCGCAGAAGCAGCCGGAACGGAACCTGCTTTTGCAGAGCTGGAGCTGCATGAAGCAGAAAAGCGGATCGTTAGCTGGGAGGAAGAAGATCAACTTTTGAACGATGCCCGGACACGCTATGCTGAGCGTAACGGTCCTGTGCTGATTGACACACAGAAATATATCAGCAAATATTTCGCATCGGATGCGGATGCAGACCTGAATGCCCTGGAAGCGAAAAGCTATATTTATCACATGATGCTCAACAGCATTGACTATTTCCGGAGCGCCGAGGGTGAGATGACATACGGCCTGAATGAAGGGAAAATGGACATCCGGTTTCAGACGGATGATGCATCCCGACTGTCCTATGAATCTGAAAGCGCTGATGGTGTTCCGACGGCCGAACGATACTATATCGGCTCGGAAAGTATGCATTACAATGTCGATTTGCGCACAAACAAATATACGGCTTCAATATGCGCAGACGGCAATGATTTTATAATGAGTGATAATGAACGGTGTATGCTGCTGACTGACGGAACCGGTATTTCAAACGGCAGAGATGATCCGACATGGCTTGGTATTCCCTCGAATTCCTGCCTGTTCCCGCAGAACTTTGCAATGTCCCGCCTCAGCGACTTTGATATGTGGAGTATGACCGGAACGGAGGAAAGACTGGGATTTCAGTGTGCGGTGATTGAAGGAACCCGCGGCGACAGAAGCTTCAGAATGATTGTTGCCGTTGACACCGGTATCATGCTGCGTTACGAGGAGTATTATGCTGACGGGACGCCGGAAAACCTGATTGAAGCGACCAGATTGATGCTCGATGAGAAAACTGTAGTGAAGCAGTTTGATCCGGCCGGACTCACCAAAGACGAAATGCAGCCGATTGACGTACCTGCTGCACAAAACGAAACATAAAACGCATTGATCGAAAAGCTGACCGCACCCTTTTTGAGGGTGCGGTCAGTTTATGTTCATGTGTCGCTGCGGAACGGGCAGCAGAGCAATCAGATTACAGGAATGCGGACGGCTCAGCGTTGGAGAGCAGCATTCCGGCGTTATTCTTAATGCGGCGGTAAAGCTGTGCCGGCAGACTGCGCTGCACAATCCGCATTGCTTCAATGAACCGCAGCGGCTCCTCAATGCTCCGCGAACCGGTCGCGATGAAATGCGCGTGCTGATTTGCAAGCAGGAACAGTGAAAGCTTGCGGTATTCCTGATTCAGGATGCCGTTCACCGAAATTTGCAGCAGAATGCCCGCCTTGCGCAGCATAATCAGCTCCTCGGGCGACCAGAACGTAAATCTGCGGTCGATATCCGCAGCAACAGGACACATCCCGCTGACGATCCGCAGACGGGTAAGCTGCTCGAAAAATGCCTCATCGAGCGGCTGCTCCGGCAGATCAATGAGGAAAAAGCCGGATTCTCCGACAGCAAACTGTGCAAGCTCCCGCGGGTGCGCCTGACAGTACGAATACGGAATCACTGCGCCGCCGACGATCCGGACCGGCTGTGCATCCGAAGAAAGCGCTGCGATCTTTTCATCGCGCAGTGCAAGGAATTCGGCCGGAGACATCTCCTCCGGGTGAAAATACGGTGCAGCCGCCGCGATCTTCATATTGCTGTCCCGAAAGGCCGCAAGCCGTGCCCGGGCTTCCTGTTCGGTCATCGCACGCTGCCCGAGCCCTGCGAGCCCCGGCAGCAGGCTGGCGTGCATATCCACATAATAGTTCATATCTGCGCGGTTTTCAGCGCTTCCCTCCTCTCAGTTCCCGCCGGAATCGGCCGGACGGAAATGTGGCTTTCTGTAAAAATTGCCGACAGAGCAACAAGGGTACTATTTGTATTGTAGCACAGTTTATCGGGAATGTCAATGATTTATGTATATTTTATGAAATTAGATGAATAAATTATGAACAAAACTGTTGAGGGGTTCTCGTGCAATTTGACGAACCGGAAACAGGTGCATTCCCATTGACAAAAAGACGGATATGTGTTACAATAAATGTGAATAACTGTGTCTTGTAGACAATTTATCATCCCGCAAAGGAGGGATATGATGCTGCATGAGCGTCCGGTTTTTGCGCTTTGCACCGCCCGGATCCAGAATCCGGAGGTACTGGAGAGCGTCAAAGCCTTTGTCAGCGAAGCACACCGGCGCGGCTATGCCGTTCTGGTGTTCAATTCCAGTCTCGATCCGATCAACGAAACGCTGACCGAGCCGAGCTGCTACAGCGTTTATGACCTGATTCCGTTCCAGATCGTTGACATGGTCGTTATCATGAACGAAACGATCCATGAGCCGATCGTCTGCGAAACGATCACAGCCATTGCAAAGGAGCACAAGATTCCCGTCATGGCCTATGACGGCAAGCTGGACGGGATTCCGTCTGTTTATTCGTATTCGCATCAGGCATTCAGCGCACTGCTCGATCATGTTTTCGGCGACCACGGCTGCACAAAGGTTGATCTGCTGACCGGCATCCGCGGCAAT
>JAFYBM010000086.1 GCA_017540225.1 Oscillospiraceae bacterium
CTGTTTCCATTGCTTTTTTCCATTTTTAGTGATATAATATATGTATACTTTTTTTATTATTAGGAGGTATGACATATGAAAAGAAAAACACTTCTGGCGCTGTCACTGGCAGCAGCACTGACCGCAGGCTTCTGCGCATATCCGGCTGTCGAGCAGATCGCAGAACGGACAAGCCTGACTGCCGAGGCGTCAAGCGGTACCACAACCGATGGCTAGGAATTTTACGCAGATGAGACGCACTGCGAGATCAGAGGGTGTACGACCGATGTGCAGGGAGCTGTAACGATTCCTTCCACAATCAACGTAGACGGAACAGTTCTTCCTGTTACCAAGATCACAAGCAGCTTCTATTACAGCGGAAGCAATAGAAACTACATCACAGATCTTACGATTCCGGACAGCATAAAAACCATCGACGGCTGCCCGTTCAATGGAATGGCAAATCTCCAGTCTGTCACATTTTCGGATAATCTTTTGGTCATCCCCGAAAGCCTTTTCGGCGGCTGTTCAAATCTCAAGTCCGTTAAGCTGCCGGCAAATCTGCTCGAAATCGGCAGCAATGCTTTCCATGATTGTGTGCGCCTGACAGACATCAAGCTGCCATCCAAGATCATGACAATCGGCAGCTCGGCATTCAAGGGCTGCTCAAATCTGACATCTGTCACGATTCCCGCCACTTTAACCAAAATTCCGATGTACTGCTTCCAGGACTGCTCTTTGCTGAAAAACGTCACAATTGAAAACGGTGTGCAGGTCGTGGAAAATCAAGCTTTCTCTAACTGCAAGGTGCTTGAGGACATCACTTTCCCGGCAAGTGTGAACGAGATTGAGTATTACACGATACTGGAAGGCTGTCAGAATCTCAAGTCCATTACCCTGGAGAATCCGGAGATGACCGTCCCTTCATTCCGCGGAACCGAGGATGCTAAGCTGACAATCTACGGCTACGAAAACAGCACCGCACAGAAATACTGTGAAGAAAACAGCGAAAGATATTATGTTGAGTTCAAGACGCTCGGCGAGAAGCCGGAGCCGCCTGCCGCACCGGATTACGGTGATTTCGGCGATGTCAGCGGAAACGGCGCAATCGGACTGGAGGATGCACAGATGGTTCTGAAATATTATGTGCAGCAGGCCGGTCAGGCTACTCCGAGCTGGTATGAGATTACCAACCACAACCCGAAAGCTCCGGATGCACCGTAACCGGACAATTTGCAAATTCACAAATATCAAAGAGAGCAGCTCCGAGGCGGGGCTGCTCTCTTTCTTTATTCTGCCTGTTTACAGGCGGTTTTTTTCTGCTCCGCAGGTCTGTTTCGCCGCACACTTGTTCAGTTTCACAGCTTTTCGGGTTTGTTCAGTGGCCGTGCGGAACCTGATCGAGCTGGGCGCGCTCATAGGAGCGGTCAGCGTGGGCAAGCCGCAGAAAAATAATCAGCAGAATCACGCCGCTCCCCCAGATTGCGCGATAGGCAAACCATTCACAGCAAACCGCACAAAGCATTGCGCCGAGCGCAAAAAAGAACAGCAGAAGTCCGTGAATACGCACACGCGCACGGGATTCGGCATCGCGGTGCCGCACATATTTTGCGAAATTGGAACCGATCTGCCGGATATGATTTGTGACAAAGGTTGTTGAGGCAGGAATGCCCTCAACCTGCCGGAAGGTGTTGAACTGCATCGAGCAGATAAAATTCAGCACGACCTGACAGACCTGATCGGGGACATCTGCCGGAAGCAGACCGAGAATCAGCACGGCAATGATCTCAATTCCGATCAGAATAGTATCCCAGCGGAGAAAATGCAGCCGTTTGACTGATTTTCCGAGATATTCCGATACAAATGCACCGGCGAAATAGGCTGTAATCGGGATGAGCAGATAGCCGGCGCTCTGCCAGTTGCGCTGTCCGAGCGCAATGCCGAACAGCACGATATTTGCAGTCTGCGCATTGCAGAAGACGCCGCCGCGCTGAATAAAAGTATATCCGCCGAACCAGCCTGCCGCAAGAATCAGCAGCCAGTATACCCACGGCTTTTCACATTCCAGATAGTCGTCTTTCCGGTTCACTCCGCAGCCCTCCCATCAACAGCATTATATCACACGAAAGGAACGCGCAATGTGCGAAGCGGGAAAAAACATGGTGATATTTTGCTTTATTTTTCCCGAATCGGATCGGGAAGCGGAAACGGCGGCACTCGATCAGGTCAGCTTTTCGTATTCGTGGCGCTTGGGACGGTCCATAAGTCCGAGAACAACATCGCGCACATTCGCGCCCTCATAGAGGATCTGATAAAGTGCAGTCGTCAGCGGCATTTCAATCTCATAGCGCTGTGCAAGACCGTAGGCAGCGGCGCAGCTGAAATAGCCCTCAACAGTACCGACCTGCTCAACGGCCTTTTCCGGTGCAACGCCCTGTCCGATGAGAATACCGGCACGGCGGTTGCGGGAATGCATGGAAGTACAGGTCACGATGAGGTCACCGAGTCCGGTGAGTCCGGCGAAGGTGTTTGCTCTTGCACCGAGCGCAGAGCCGAGCCGTTCAATCTCATGCAGGCCGCGTGTCATCAGCATTGCCTTTGTATTGTCACCGTAGCCGAGACCGTCAGAGATACCGGCAGAAAGCGCAATGACGTTTTTGAGCGCACCGCCCAGCTCGCAGCCGGTCACATCGTCATTGATATAGACGCGGAAGGTACGGGAGCTGAACCATTCCTGCACAAGATACGCAGCCATTCTGTTTGCAGAGGAAGCAACAACGCTGGTCGGGATATTGAGTCCGACCTCCTCTGCGTGAGAGGGACCGGTCAGCACGACATATGCGCCCTTCGGCAGCTCCTCCGCAAAGACCGTGCTCATCAGCTTGAGGCTGTCCTCCTCAATGCCTTTACCGGCATTGACAATGACAGTGCCTTCCCTGAGATATTCCGCGACCTTTTGGCAGGTGCTGCGGACATAGCTTGACGGAATCGCAAACAGCACAAGATCGCTGTCAGCGACCACGGAAAGATCCGTTGTCAGCGAAATGCCGTTCGGGATCTTGACGCCGGGCAGTTTTTCCTTCTGCTCGCCGTCTCTGCGCATTGCCTCGATCTCCTCAGGAAGCGCGCTCCAGATCGTAATATCATGCTGCTGTGTGGAATAGAGCATGACTGCGAGGGCGGTGCCGAAGCCGCCGCCGAGAACCGTAATTTTTGCCATAGTCATTTTCCTCCTGTCAACTTTCTTATATTTCCGTAAACCAGTGGGATGCTTGGTAATAGGTTTCAAATTCCTTTTTTTGCCGTGGATCATAGTGCTTCCGATTCTCAGCATTCTCCGGAAGCAACAGCAGCAATGTTTCTAACGGAATGTAGCCATGCCGAAAAAAATCTAACGCTGTGCCGATTGTGTTGTTTGACAGATAAGACTTCATAATGCTTTCGCCGGTTGTCTGACTAATGCTGAACATATAACCTGTATGCGCACTTCCGGATACACAAAGCGAAACCCAGACCTGTTCATCGGAATCATAACACGCTTTGTGCTCGTCGCCGGCACTCCATCGGAAAATCCCTTTCCGTTCTTTTATCAATTGCAGCTCTGACGCAAGAAGCTCCGGTGCAATCTCCTGCGGAAGTGCCGCAAATTCTGCTTGCGGGTCAAAAACCTGCTCTGTCTGCATATCCGGATTGTTTGTTGTCAGCATACCGTATTCATCCAGTGCATACAGATATGTCCCGTCTGTGCAGAAAGCAAGAAACATCTGATGATTCTCGCCGAACTGCTCCATGATCGCTTTTTCCTCCGGCTGTTCCGGATCTGCATACTGCACGCCCTCCGCCGTTTGCTTCAGACAGACAAGGCAGCGTCTTGTGCAGTGAAAGAGATAATCACGGCCGCCGCAGTGCAGCAGGTCGGGATTGTTCGATTCCTGCACAGAAATCTGATGCTTCTTTTGCAGAGCATCACACAGCATGTTTCGGTAACGTGTCCAGATGGCTTCCAGATGCACAGCCTGCTTCCGTGCTTTGTCAATTTCCGCCTGATCCCCGAATAACAGATTATAGAGCAGTTCCGTCAAACAGGCGGTATCCATTTCCTTATCTGTGCAGGGGTGCTGCGTCGGTTCACGGTTGACATATGCATCGTGAATTCTGTAGCCGGCGTTGCGCTCCACGATGACCTGATAAATACAGAAGCCGGTATCCCGCTACACAAAAAACAGATTCGGTGTTTTATAGAAACAGAACCGGCGGCTGCGCTCTTTTTCCGGCAGAATGCAGCGCCGCAGTTTTGCGTAGACTTTGTCATCTACTGTATGATTCAGATTGATACTGCGTATTGCTCGCTGTTCCGGCATCGGATGATACTGCGGGATGCTGCCGAGAATTGGAATATTTACCATAGTCATTTTCCTCCTGTTTCAAAGAAATATGACTGTGCATCAGTACCGCAGAATAAAATAGATCACATAAACCCAGCTCAGCAGGCCGTGAACGATTGCCCAGCCGACTGATTTCCATGTCGTATAGCTGATAACCATTGCGAGTGCGCTGCCGAATGTAATACCGCTTTTCGCCGCAGATTTCGCGGTTGATTTGCCGTTTTCACGCTTCTCCGCCATAATCCTCATCCTCACCTTTCGTTGAAAGTCTGACCGCCTCGTCCAATGCTTTTGCAGCTTCCTCCGTGCGTCCCGCATACCAGAGCACCAGATATTTCAGCATCCAGCGATCCTCCTCATCATCGGTGCAGGTATACTGCTTCGGATTGCGGTTTACGACCGCGTGCAGGATTTCGCCGCCGTCCGTCACATCCGCAATGTAAATGCAGGCGCCCGTCCAGCTCCGCACACAGTAGAATTTGTCATCCTCATAAAACAGGAACCAGCGATCCTCCATTGTCATCGGCAGCTTTCCGCATTTGAGCTTTTCGAGTTCCTCTGCCGTCAGCCGGATTTCAAGATCCAGCTCAGTATGCTCCTCCGGCATCGGGTGATTCTGAAAATTGCTGCGCATCGCAATGATCTGCACATTCTCAGCCTCCGGTTCCTGCGGAGCCTGTTTTTTTTCACCGATCTTCCGTTCTGTTCCGTTTTTGAGCCGCTGGATATTTTCGCGGTGACTGTAAACGACGAGCACTGCCGGCACTGCGATGAGAACCATATACAGCACGGCTGTTCCCCAGTCTGTACCGCGCTGGAAACGCTCCAGCAGCAGCGTCACGGGAATGACGCAGAGCGTTGCGGTGCAGGAGGCGAGCGAAACATATTTCGAGCGCCAGAGAATGATGCCGAACACAGACATCAGGATCACAAAGGTCAGCGGATTGATGACGAGAAACACGCTGACGCCGACCAGCACGCCCTTGCCGCCGCGGAAGCCGTGCCAGAGCGGGAAAACATGACCCAGCACAACAAAAATCGCCGCCACATAGCAAAGCCAGCGGTAATCATGCATTGCGCCGTTGCCCTCAGGAAGCGGCGCCCATGCGAGCTTTTCACAGATCATCTGTGCCAGCGCCATTGCCGCAGCGCCCTTGCCGAGATCAATAATCAGCGTGCAGATGCCGCAGGTCTTGCCGAAGCAGCGCAGCACATTGGTCAGGCCGGCATTGCCGCTGCCGAATTTCCGCACATCCTCATGCTTCAGAAGCCGGACGGATACGATCGCACCGTTGAAAGAGCCGAACAGATACCCGACCGCCGCCGCAATCAGAATGCTGATGACATAACCAAGAATAGTTCCCTGCATATAAGATTCTCCTCAAAACGGGATTCAGCCTTTGCTGCCGGAATCATTGCCGCGTTCGCGGATGATAAACCGCACCGGCGTGCCTTCCAGCCCGAATGTCTCACGGATCTGGTTTTCGAGATAGCGCTGATACGAAAAATGGAACAGATCAGCGCGGTTGACAAAGAATACAAAGGTCGGCGGCTGCGTGCTTGCCTGCGTCATATAGTAGATCTTGAGCCGTTTGCCCTTGTCGGTCGGCGGCTGCACTCTTGCCGTTGCATAAGCGAGTACATCATTGAGTCTGCCTGTCGTGATGCGCATTGCGTTGTTTGCAGCAACCTGCTGAATCAGCGGAAACAGCTTCCCGATGCGCTGCCCCGTTTTTGCACTGATAAACAGGAAGGGCACATAGCTCATGAAGCTGAAATCGTGTTCGAGCTTTTTCGTGAATTCCTGCATGGTCTTGTCATCCTTTTCGATGAGATCCCATTTGTTTACGCAGACGATGCAGCCCTTGCCCTGCTGATGGGCATAGCCCGCGACCTTGCTGTCCTGCTCGGTAAAGCCGGTCGTCGCGTCAATGATGATGACGGCGACCTGTGCGCGGTCTACAGCCATAAATGCACGCAGAACGCTGTAATGCTCCACATTATCCGTGATCTTGGCCTTTTTGCGGATACCTGCCGTATCAATGAACAGGAATTTGCCGTGTTCATTCTCAAAGGGCAGATCAATCGCATCGCGGGTCGTGCCGGCTTCATCGGCAACAATGCTGCGCTCCTCGCCGGCCAGATAATTGATGAGGCTGGATTTTCCGACATTCGGCTTGCCGATGACAGCGACGGCAATGCGTTCGGCATCCTCGTCATCCTCCGCATCCTGCGGGAACTGCGCACAGACCGCATCCAGCAGATCGCCGGTGCCGTTTCCGTGCAGCGAGGAGACCGCATAGGGATCCCCGAGGCCGAGATTGTAGAATTCGTAGAATTCAGGCGGCACCTCACCGATACGGTCGCACTTATTGACGCAAAGCACGATCGGTTTGCCCGATTTTTGCAGCATATTTGCGACATCAAGGTCATTGGCCGTGACGCCGGAACGCAGGTCGGTCACGAGGACAATGACATCGGCGCGCTCGATCGCAAGCTCCGCCTGCCGGCGCATCTGTTCCAGCATATGGTCATCGGTTTTCGGCTCAATGCCGCCGGTATCGACGAGCATGAAGGTTTTGCCGCACCATTCCGCCTTTGCGTAGATGCGGTCACGGGTAACACCGGGCGTATCCTCAACGATTGAAAGCCGCTGGCCGACGATTTTATTGAAAAGGGTCGATTTTCCGACATTCGGGCGCCCGACCACGGCGACAACCGGTAAAGCCATGTATGCTGCACTCCTTTAGTTATGTCCGCTGCGCGGACGAATTGATCTCAGGGGAACGCTGTCCCCATGCCTCTGCCAAAAGGACAGCAGCCCTTTGGCCTCTGTGAACCGGCGGTCATATCATCTCGACTGTGTCTCTGCGTAAAGCATCTCATAAGCCTGCTCACGGCTTGCAGACCGGAAAGCCCACAATCATCATAAGGGTTTTCGTTCCTTTGATATTGCTGACGATCTCCTGATACTTCATGCATTGCTCCCTTCTCCGGTTTCGATGAAATTTCTGTGAAAGTTGTACGCAAACGTACAACTTTTCTGCATTTCGGCACTATAAGTAGAAGCGCCTTATGTGCAGACGGTTCGCTGTTCCGGCCCGAACCGGTAATGGGAACCGGTGCCGTCATGCAGGACTGTGCGCCCGAACCGGCATCTTGACAATTTCATACGGCACGGGAGCGGCTGATTGCTGATTGAGGATATATGTCTTTGCATCGCCGGATAAACATGATAATCACGAAAAACAACACACTGAACGCAATACTGAACAACAACGAGCGAATGCGGTACTTTCTGACCTCTTTGACGATTTCTCTATAGCTGATATGCTCTGTATCCAATTTGCCCCCTCCTTCAAACACCGTTTGCATCACCTAACACAGTATCCAGCAGCACATAGCCGTCAACCTTTGTTTTGATGACCGGAACACCGAGCGCTGTCTGCAAATCCTCCCGCGATTTATCATCGAGGAACACATCGTCATGCCGCAGACAGGTTTCCGTCAGCAGCACCGCGCTGCCGAGCGCACGGTCTTTGAGCTGCGCATAAAGATCCTGATAGGTCAGCAGGCCGGCAACCGTGATCGAATGGCCGTAAAAATCATTGAGCACCGTGATGACCTGACAATGCACCTGCGGGAATTTCGCCTCTAAATCCTGCATCATTTTTTCAAGGAACGGTGCCGCCGCGCTGCCTGTCGCAATCGTCAGAAAGCGCGCATCTCCGTCATATTCCGCATCTTCGAGTGCATCATAAAACTCGTTCATCAGGTATCTGAGCATCCCGACGCCGTTTTCATACTGCGGATAGCCCTCGTAGGCCTCGTCATCGGGCAGCGGCAGCTCCGCGAGCAGATAAAGCTCGTCCGCCGCATACACAATGCGCGAGCCGTTGGCTTGCAGGCTCCAGCGCTGCACAGCCTCGATCTGCTCAATCGCAGCACGCGCTGTTTCGACCGTGAACGCCGGAATCGGGCAGAGATGCTGCCGGAATTTCGTCTGACCGAACGGCACAACGGCAATGCTCTCGACTGCCGGCACCATTTTGAAAAGATCAGCGAGCGTTTTGTGCAGATGATCGCCGTCATTCCATGTCGGACAGAGCACGATCTGGCAATTCATGGAAACGCCGGCCTCCGCCATGCGCCAGAGATGCCGCAGCGATTCGCCGGCCTTTTTGTTGCCGAGCATTTTGTTGCGCAGATCCGGCTCTGTTGTCTGCACGGAAACATTGACCGTCATGTGCATCCGGATGATGCGGTCAACGTCCTCGTCGGTGAGGTTTGTCAGCGTGATATAGCTGCCCTGCAAAAACGAAAGCCGCGCGTCATCGTCCTTGAAATAGATCGTGTCGCGCA
>JAFYBM010000087.1 GCA_017540225.1 Oscillospiraceae bacterium
GAGCACTAGCACCTCAAGCTAGCCTGTCTGCCAATTCCAGCACACTCGCATTCACTACTTGACTATTATATCAAAATGGTGCAGAAAAGTCAAGGGGATTTTCGCATTTTCTATGATTTCGGCAGTTTGCACAAAATCAATGCGAGAATCCCCTGCACGCAGCTTCATCGCAAAAGATACTGTTTCAACCTTGAAAGATCCTTCGCAGTCAGCTTGAAATCAAAATCCATGTCAGCAGCCTTGGCCTGTTTTTCAGTCAGCTCTGCCTCACAGCACAAATACTTTGCAAGCAGCACGGCATCTGCAATCTCAACGCTGCCGTTCTGATTGACATCGCCCATCAGTGTATTCGTCTCGATCGCAACTGTTGTCTCCACAGCTGTAGTCTCCGCAGCGGTTGTCGTGATTGCAGGCACGGTTGTTGTCACGGAAGGCGCAGATGTCGTAACAATCGGCGGAGCTGTGGTAGTTTTCGGCTGCGGCTGCTCGCTCACCGGCTCAAGACTCGGTTCTTTATCATACCACCAATCCGCCCACGGATTACCGGCGCGCTGCTTTGCGGCGACCTCCGCTTTTGTCCATGCAAACTCATTGTCGTAGAGATGCCCCTCTTCATAATACCACTGTGCAAGTGCCGCGCCCTCATCAGGATAGTTGGCATAGTAGCCGTCATCATCACCGGTATAGTTTGCCCAGCCGGTATTATGGCCTTTCAGCGCACCGCGCACAATCTGATAACCTTGCAGATCATAATCGACCATTGCCTGCCGTATAAAGTGAATGATCTTGCGGATACCCATATGATTGGAAATGATCGCGTCATAGAAATTGGACTGCGTGAGATCATACCATTCCAGCTCCGGTACATCCTCCTCCTGCATAAAACTTGTACCGGGATCCTTAAACGCTGTAACTGCTGTTTGCAGTGTACCGTAGGCGTGTGCGGAGCTGACGCCGAAGCCTTCGGAGAAAGCGGTTTCGATATCGGCACCGTCGCCGTTGCCGCCGAGGGTGGATTCGAGCGTACCGACACCGAGGAACAGTGCATAGACCTTCTCGCGGTCGGTCTGACCGAAGCGCAGGCTGATGAGATCCCAGTGCTCGTCGATTTCCTTGTAGAGTGCATATTTGACCTGCTGCACGGTCATTTTGTGATTGATTGCACGCAATTCTTCAATGGAAGTCCCTTCCGGTGCCATGCGCTCGCCGAAGTTGAACGGATTACCCACACCCTCCTCCTGCACATTGCGATTCGGGTCATGTGCGATTTCTGCTGCCGATGACTGTACCGGCAGAACGGAAAACAGTGAAGCAACCATCACAACTGCACTGAGAACCGCCGTCAGAATATGTTTTTTCTGTTTCATGATTTACTCCTCTTTTCTTTTTTTAGCTGTAATCACCAACAGCACTGATGCTGTATTCTAGGTTGCGGCAATATTGCCGAAATAATCGGAAAGGCACTGTGCTTCGGCCTCTGCAAGCCGCCGCAGATTGCTGTCATTGAGCAGCCAGACCGTTGCGCGGTAGTTTGTATGGTAGCTGTGCTCCAGCAAAATCGCCGGTGTTCCGACATAAGTTGCTCCGCGCAGCACACCGTAATAATCCAGATGCGGATAATCCGCGTCATTCCGGTTCCAGATGCTGCCGCGTGCGCTGGTCTGCATCACATCCGCGATGGTATTCGCCAGCTTCAGTCCGATGTCATTTGCCAGCCCGTTGATTGCACAGCAGGCAAGCGGGCCGTCCGCAGCATAATTATTGCTGGCGTTGCTGTGAATGCTGAGAAACAGATCACAGCCCTCGGAGCAGCGTCCGCGCTCCTCCAGCTTTTTGTCGGTATCCTTGTCCGTGCGCGTCGTAATGACCTCAATCCCCTTTGCCTCCAGCGCATCCTTCAGCATCAGGTGGAATTTCCATGAGAAGTCGCCCTCCCAATAAGCCGAATTGACCGGACTGTGATTGCCGCGCTGAAAATGCCCTGCATCGAGACAGATCTTCACAGGATGATATACGCCGTCCGCATCGAAGCGGAGGGTTTTTCCCTCAATCATCCGCAAACCTGTCACCATAATACCTGCCGCATCAAAATAATACTGCTTTCCGTCAACGGTCTGCCAGCCGGAAGCCCAGTTGCCCGTCAGCGGATCACAATACGTTTTTCCCGCATCCGTATCGTGCCAGCCGTCAATGCGTTTCCCGTCTTCATCAAAGAAATACGGCTCACCCAATGCCACAGCGCCGGTCTGCATGACCGCGTCCGCATCGAAATAGTATGTTTCTCCGCCGATTTCCTGCAAGCCCCGCACGGCCTTTGCATCCGTGCCGAAATAATAGCGTGCGCCGTTCTCAGTCTGCCAGCCGGTCAGGCATCTGCCCGCAGCATCAAAATCGAAAATATCACCCTGTTCGCTGAGCAGACCGGTATGGATCCTGCCGTCCGCGTTCAGATAATAGGTGTTGTCATCTGCTGTCAGCCAGCCGGTATGCAGCAGCGGAATCTCATCCGCATCAAAATCCGGATGATAATACCTTGTGATACCGGCAGAATCCGTCTGAAATCCGGTTTGCAGCACGCCTGCTTCATCAAAGATGCAGGGAATGCCGTCAATAACGGTTTCGCCGGCGGCCAGAATGCCGTCTTTTGCCGTATAATACATGGCATTGCCGTCACTGTGCCAGCCTTCCCGCTGCAAAACGCCCTGCGCATCGGAAAGAATCCTGCCGTCCTCTGTATCGGAAAGGCCGGTCAGTTTACCGTTTTCCCGTGAAATATAGTATTCTTCGCCGCGCCAGCGCAGCTTTCCGAATACCGGCTCACCGGTTTCGGGTTCATAATACCAGCGTTTTCCGTCAACAGTCTGCCAGCCGGTCTGCTGGATGCCGTTCGGTGCAAACACATAGGGCACACCGGCAATCTCGGTGATTCCGACAGCGCGTGTGCCGTCCTCCGTGAGATAATAGCGCCGGTTGTTTTCGGTCTGCCATCCGACGGGCTGCTCCGTTTCAGCGGCCGAAACCGCTGCGGTCATGCAGCCGGCCGCAGCCAACGCAGCAGTCAGAATCCATATGCCGTGCAGCAATTTGTATTGCACTTTCTGCATAGAATCATCCTTTCCGGTGTAATACTTCTTTTATTATACCACAAAAATCCAAAAAAAGCAATGGGAGCAGCAGAAAAAGGCACAAGAAAAAACTATGGTAGAATGAATCAAGCAGCGAGCCGGCGCCGCAAACCACAAAGCCCCTGAGCGTTTCAAAGCGCTCAGGGGCGAAAATCCTATATGGGAATCTGATGTTATACAAACAGACTGTGCATATCCGCTTTCAGCTTTGCTTCCAGCGCATCCGCTTCGTCCATCGTTTTGCAGGCTGTGGTGTAATACGCCTTGATCTTCGGTTCTGTGCCGGAGGGACGCACGATCACACTCGCATGACCCGGCAGGAAGAAAGAAACAACATCGGATTTCGGAAGATCTATCGGGACTTTTTCACCGGTTTTCCGGTCGGTAATCATTCCCTCAAGATAATCCGCAGAACGGATGACCTCCAGACCGCCGATGGATTTCGGCGCATCTGTGCGCAGAGACTGCATAATCTCCTGCATCTTGTGCATACCGCTGACGCCCTCAAAGGCGAAGCTCTCCTGACTGTGCTTGAACACGCCGTATTTTGCGTAGAGATTTTCGCGCGCCTGCATCATAGAGATACCCTTTGTGCGGTAATATGCAGCCATTTCCACGATCAGCATAGACGCAACGACAGCATCCTTATCGCGGACATAGGAGCCTGCCAGATAACCGTAGCTCTCCTCAAAGCCGAAGATGTAGCGGTCTTCCTCGCCCTTTGCTTCGAGCAGTCCGATCTGCTCACCGATGAACTTAAAGCCGGTCAGGACATCAATCAGCTGTACGCCGTATTCCTTTGCGATCGGCTTGACGAGATCGGTCGAAACAATGGTCTTGACCGCGATCGGATTTTTCGGCATGGTACCGAGTCTGGTGCGCTCCTCACAGATGTACTCAAACAGCATCGCGCCGACTTCATTGCCGGAGAACAGCGCATAACCGCCTTTTCCGTCCGGAACAGCGATACCGACACGGTCGCAGTCAGGATCGGTTGCGAGCAGCAGATCCGGCTTGACTTCATCGCAGAGACGCAGGCCGCATTCCAGAGCCTCGCGGATCTCCGGATTCGGATAGGGGCAGGTTGTGAAGTTGCCGTCCGGCAGCTCCTGCTCTTTGACGATTGTAACCTCACTAATGCCGATCCGTTTGAGAATCTCGCGCACGGGCTTATTTCCTGTACCGTTCAACGGGGTATAGACGATCTTCAGGCCGCTCTCCGCGCAAATATCGGTGTGAATGCCCTGTGCGAGCACACATTTATAGTATTCTTCAATGACATTCTGCTCAATATAGCGGACGGAGCCGTTTGCAACAGCCTCGTCAAAGCCGCAGATTCTGACATCGCGGAATATATCGACTGCATTGATCTTGCTGATAACGGTATTTGCGACCTCCAGCGTGATCTGGCAGCCGTCGGCGCCGTAGACCTTGTAGCCGTTGTATTTGGCAGGATTATGGCTGGCCGTGACCATGATGCCGGCGGAGCAGCCCAGTGCGCGGACTGCATAAGAAAGCATCGGTGTCGGCATCAGCTCTCTATAGATATGCACCTTGATACCGTTTGCAGCGAGAACGGCTGCTGCCGTCTTTGCAAAGGTATCGGATTTGATGCGGCTGTCATAAGAGATGGCTACGCTCGGCTCCGCAAAGGACTCCTTCACATAATTTGCAAGTCCCTGCGTTGCGCGGCGCACAGTATAAATATTCATTCTGCCGGTTCCGGCGCCGAGCACGCCGCGGAGTCCGCCGGTACCGAATTCAAGATCCTTGTAGAATCGCTCACGGATTGCATCCGCATCGCCGCGGATATCGTTCAGCTCCTTCACAAGGTCTGCATCCTCTGACGCGTTCTCACACCACAGGCTGTAGAGCGCATTTTCACGGGTCATATCAGGCTGCATGGTTATTCATTCCTTTCCTGTGCGGCACCGATCTGTCCCGCACTGTCTCAACCATTTTTGCACACAGATATTATAACATATTTTCAACAGTTTGCAAAGGGGGCAGAATACCGAATTTTAGGGCTGCGTATTCTCTTTTTTTGTCATCATTCGGGGATTTTCAGGTAATTGATCTGAAAAAAGCAGCGTTTTTGCGTGCAGAACGGCGAAGCCGGATGTGTCTGAACGGAGCATGATAAGCTGTTTGCCGAAGATGAAAAAGCCATATTTTTTTAGAATTGCAAAATAAACCGCATCGGCAGACTGTGCTTATCCGGAAAACTGACGGAGGCGGGATAATCCCGCCTCCGCTCCTTTTACTCAAACATCGGTGTTGAAAGATAACGCTCACCGGTATCCGGCAGCAGTGCAACAATGGTCTTGCCCTTGTTTTCCGGCCGCTTGGCAAGCTGAATTGCCGCCCATACAGCCGCACCGGACGAAATACCGACCAGCACGCCTTCCTTCCGCGCAACCTCTTTTCCGGTTGCATAGGCATCTTCATTTGTCACCGTAATGATCTCATCATAGATCGCCGTATTGAGGGTTTCCGGCACAAAGCCCGCACCGATTCCCTGAATACCGTGCTTACCGGCTGTACCCTTGGAAAGCACCGGCGAACCGTCCGGCTCAACCGCAACGACCTTGACATCCGGATTCTGTGACTTCAGATATGCACCGACGCCGCTGATTGTACCGCCTGTACCGACACCGGCAACAAAAATATCGACCTTTCCTTCAGTATCCTTCCAGATTTCCACACCGGTTGTTTTCAGATGCGCGGCAGGGTTGGCAGGATTCGTAAACTGCGACGGAATGAAGCTGTCCGGAATGCCGGCCGCCAGCTCCTCGGCCTTTGCGATTGCGCCCTTCATACCCTTGGAGCCGTCGGTCAGAACCAGCTCTGCGCCGTATGCTTTCATCAGATTGCGGCGCTCAATGCTCATCGTTTCCGGCATGGTAATAATGAGCCGGTAACCGCGGGATGCGGCAACCGAAGCAAGACCGATTCCGGTGTTGCCGGATGTCGGCTCAATGATGACGCTGCCGGGTTTCAGCAGGCCCTTTTCCTCCGCATCGTCAATCATAGCGCGTGCGACACGATCCTTGACCGATCCTGCCGGATTGAAATACTCCAGCTTGCCGATCACGGCTGCGTCGAGGTTTTCGGCCTTTTCAATGCCGGTCAGCTCCAGCAGCGGTGTGCCGCCGATCAGATCAGTGATTTTCTTGTAGATACTCATGTTCATATTCTCCTTTATATCAGTTATTTGGAATTGGATAGAAACTTTTTCGGGCAATCTCAGTCGGATTGCATTCGACATCGCTGAAACACAGTATTCGCCTCCTGCTTCTTATTCCCATATAGCCTATCTGCTTAATATGTTTTAACTGTAATTCAATTATAGCACATCTTTCCGGATTTGTCAACCCCTCCTGTGAAATTTTTTCAAAGTCCTGATATTGCTGCCCTTTTGCTATTATCGTTTCCCGCGTACTGCGCGGCTGCATCCTATTTTACTCCTATAACGTCTCCTCTTGTATTTTTTCTGTCTCTCCCATTGCGTTTTCCTGTATTATATGGTATAATAAAACGGAAAAAAGAATACAAAAAGGAGAATGCCGGATGAATGCAGACGCAACACTGCTGGTTGTGCTCGGAAAATGGCGCTGGCTGATTACCGGTTCGGCATTGGCCGTTCTGCTCGGACTGATCTGTCGGGCCGGCGGACGGCTGCTTGCTCCGCTGCAAACATACCGGCGTTTTGACGGCACCTGCACGGCAGTCAGCCGCGCCGGCACGCAAAATGCGGTCACTGTTTCCTTTTCAGACAGGAATCGTATCCAGCATACAGCCGTTTTGCTCACAGATGACGCTGTTTCGGCCGGAATGCCGCTGCGCGTTGCGGTCAGAAGGTCGGTTTTTACTTCAGGCGCCCTGCCGCAGAATGCAGCCGAGGCTGCTGCCGGCGATGTGATCACAGAACGCGCATATCGCAGACAGCTTCGGAATATATTGCTGCGTGAGCTGTTTATACAGAGCCTGACCTGCGGCATTGCACTGGCAGTCTGCCTGATCGCCGTGAAGCTCTGCTTTTCCGCAGTATAAGGATTGGCAATTGCCGCTGCGCACTGCCGCAAATACTGATTTATTGCCGGAACGCTTTTCTGAATCGAGAGAATAGTAAAGAGGTAAGACATGAAAAAGAAACAACCGAAAAAGGGGAGAATACCGATGATTGCAACCGTTACCATGAATCCCGCGGTCGATTATACCGTTCTGCTTGAGGAACCGCTGCAATGCGGCGCTGTCAACCGCACAACGCATGAGCGCATCACGGCAGGCGGCAAGGGCGTGAATGTTTCGCTGATCCTTCAGCAGCTTGAGATCCCGACAAAAGTTTACGGCTATCTTTCCGGTACGACCGGCACGATGATCGCAGAGCAATTGCAGCGCACCCAGATTCCGACAGACTGGATCATTCTGCCGAACCAGATGAACCGCATCAACCTCAAAGTCAAGGAAAACAAGACCGTGACCGAGCTGAACGGCAAAGGCGTTTCCGTTTCCGAAGCAGAAACGGAGCTGCTGCTGCAAAAGCTGCGGCAGTACGGCGACGGTGACATTATTGTTCTTGCCGGCAGCATTCCCGCCGGCGCACCCGCAGCGCATTATGCAAATGTGATGCAGGCGCTGGCAGAAAACGGTGTACGCTTTGCCGTGGATGTTGCCGGAGAACCGCTGCATGAGGCGCTTGCCTGTCATCCGTTTGTCGTCAAGCCGAATCTGCCGGAGCTGTGCTCGGTATTTGATGCGGAGATCGACACATGGTGGGATGCGCTCCCTTACGGCCGGAAGCTGATCGAAATGGGCGCACAGAATGCGCTTGTTTCGCTTGGCAGTGACGGCGCACTGCTTTTTACAGATGAAAACCGTGTCTGGCATCTTTCCGCACCGCACGGCGAGGTGAAAAATGCTGTCGGTTCCGGCGATGCGATGCTTGGCGGCTTCCTTGCGGCCTGCAGCACCGGAAAGCCGCTGACCGAGGCACTGCGCATGGGCGTCGCTGCCGGCTCGGCAACTGCTTTCAGCGAATGGATGGCGAATCGCTCCCAGATGGATAATCTGCTGAAAACGCTGCCGGAACCGACAGAGCTGCTGTGAACCGAAATCACAATACGGAGGAATTCAAATATGGCATTAAATCCGCAAAAATTCGCAGAAATGAACAGTCTGCGATATGACAGAAGCGCCAATATGATCTGGGGGCTTCTGAACGGCTACTCGATCTTTCTGAAAATCGTTCCGCGGCGTGATTCCGTAATTCTGCGTCTGGCGGGCAAGCTGCCGGAAACCGCGGATGCGGTGCAGCTTTCGCAGGAAACGCTGTCGTGGTCTGCCGGACATACCGGCATTTCCGGCCTGATCTATCAGCAGCAGCAGCGCTGCCTGACGGCCGCTGTTTCCCTGACGCCGCGTGACACGGAGCAGAATCTTTCGATCTGCGTGAATGCGGTCGTCTCCTTTGCGGCAGAGCATCAGCTCCGCCCCTGCTGTATGTTCTGCGGAACGGAATACGGCTTCACGGAATATATCCTCGACGGAGAAGGCATAACCGCCTGCGATGCCTGCAAGCCGCAGCTCCAGATGAAAATTCAGGATATTCGGGAGGAAAGCGCCGAAGTGCAGCCGAATATCCTCGGCATGATCGCCGGTGCGGTGATCGGCGCGGTTCTGGTCTTTGTGCTGACATATTTTGTGCTGAATCTGAGTTATCTGAGCTTCCTGACAGGCTATGCCGGTCTGCTGGTCGGCCTTCTGCTCATGAGAAAATTCGGCAGAAAGCTGACTGTTTCGGGCGTGCTGATCTGCTCTGTGCTCTGCATCATAAGCGGAAGTATTGCCTGTGTGCTGCATATGGCGGATGTCATTGTGGATTACAATTATGAGAATGAATCCATTGCCACGGAAATCTGCGTCAATTATCTGGATCTCAAGGATGAACTGGATAAAATCAGTGCCGAGGAGCTTGAGGATATCAAGGCTTATTACGAGGAAATCGGTGAGCCGCTTGATCTGGACGGAATGGAGGAACGGTATCAGCAGGCACTTCTCATCCGCAAATACGACACAAAAGAAGAGTGTCTGCGCGATTTGAAGGAGCTGCTCGGCAATGAGCTTTACAGCGATCTGAAACCGGAGCTGATCAAATGCCTCGCATTCGTCATTCTGTCGATCGTTGCCGGCGCGGCTGCAACGGCACCGCGGCTGCTGCGTGACAGCATGGGCATTCACACTATGCGGGAACTCGGTGCATGAGCCGGCGTGTGATTGTTGTCGGCGGAGGCGCTTCCGGTCTGACGGCGGCCGCCGCTGCGGCAAAGCACGGTGCAGAGGTCCTTTTGCTTGAACGGCTGCCGCGTGTCGGAAAAAAGCTGCTGCTGACCGGCAACGGCCGCTGCAATCTCGGGCACGCAGATGCGGATTTTTTGCATTATCACGGCTCGCTGCCGCAGGCAGAGCAGATTCTTGCACGGTTTGATACCGAACGCTTTTTTTCCGCAATGGGACTGTATACGCGCACCGATACCGAAGGGCGGATGTATCCGCTTAGCAATACGGCAGCCTCTGTACTGGATGCATTGCGCTTTGCTGCCGACTGCGCCGGTGTAAAAACAGTCTGCGGGATGCAGCTGACCGGACTGAGACAGCAGGACAGGTCATGGCAGCTTTGCTGCGGAGAGCAGTTTTTTTCCGCAGATGCGGTCATTCTGGCAGCGGGCGGCTCTGCCGCACCGAACTGCGGCACCGACGGCAATCTGCTTCCGATGCTGCGGAACATGGGTTATACGATACACCGGCCTCAGCCGGCGCTTTGTCCGGTTCCGACCGATCCGGCGCAGGTGAAGGCACTCAAGGGACTGCGCGTGCGGGCTGCGGCAACTGCTTTGCTGGACGGAACCGCACTGCAAACGGAAACCGGTGAAGTGCAGTTCACGGAAAATGCGCTCTCCGGCATCTGCATTTTCAATCTTTCACGTCTTGCGGCACAGCACGGCAGCCGTTTGCAAATATCTCTGAATCTTCTGCCGGATTCGGGATTGCATGAAACGGATACACTGCTCCGTGATCTGCTTCGTCTGCGCGGAACGCTTCCGGCCTCTGATCTATTGACAGGGCTGCTGCCGAAGCGGGTTGCAGAGGCTGTTCTGAAGCGCTGCGGAATTCGGTGCAGTGAATCTGCGGAGGCGGTTTCTGCGGAAGATATTTGCAGATTGTCAAAGACGCTGCATTCACTCTGTTTTCCGGTAAAGGGAACGGCTGCCTTTTCGCAGGCACAGGTCACGGCAGGCGGCGTTGCCGGAGACTGCGTGACAAAGCAACTGGAATCAAAGACACACAGCGGATTGTTTTTCTGCGGCGAGCTGCTGGATCTTGACGGCGACTGCGGCGGATACAATCTGATGTGGAGCTGGGCATCCGGCTGCATTGCGGGTGCGGCAGCAGCCGAGGAAAAACCATAACAGAATCCATCCAACAAAAACAGAGCAGGGTATCAGATGCCCTGCTCTGTTTTCTGTATATTTCTCTGTAACAGGAGACATAACAGCACACTTCCAGTGCCGCTCCATGCCGGATTTTTCGTTGCTGCCGACTATGAAACACTTTGCCGATGCGTTTTTCGTCCGGAGCATTTGAAAAACAGCAGATGCAATGCGCTCCACAACAGATAAACAGTGCCGCCCGCCGCAACCGCGGTCAGCAGCGCCGCAGGCTGACTGCACAGCGGCTTCATCCGCAGATACAGGGTTCCGGCTGCTGCTGCACAGAGCCCGCCGCCGAAAAGACTGCCTGCACATAAATGCAGCAGATGAAGCGAAATACCGGTGCGCAGTCGGAATCTTCGCAGCGCCAGCAGAAAAATCGCCGCATAGCACAGAATGGTTGAAAGTGCCGTTCCGCGAAGTCCCAGATACGGGATCAGTATGAGATTTCCAGCCAGCTTGACCGCTGCGCCCCACAGCATTACAGAAACGGTGTCACCGGCGAAGCCCGCCGCTTGCAGCATACTGAACAGCGGAAAACTCATCGCGGCAAACATCACGGCAATGCCGAGCAGCCGAA
Organism: Oscillospiraceae bacterium; assembly: GCA_017540225.1. Classification (GTDB taxonomy): domain Bacteria; phylum Bacillota; class Clostridia; order Oscillospirales; family Ruminococcaceae; genus Firm-04. Next base: position 11,196 of record JAFYBM010000087.1, read on the forward strand.
GCGGCGGTGCCGCGGCCGCGATTTCGGCCGTTCTTGCCGGAAACAGCATTTGCAGAATCGGCTCCGCAAGCACGCAGATGCTCATTCCGGCCGGAATTGCAAGAAAGGCAGTCCGGCGCATCACTTCCTGTGCATGGCAAACGGATTCATGCAGACGATGCTGCACGCAGCTTGCCGCAAATGCCGGAAACACGCCTTTGCCGAGCATATTTGTAATGGCAGGCACCAGATTGAATACGGTTACGGCGAGGCCGGAATAAGCGCCGAAGCAGAAATTGGCCTGTTCAGCCGCCTCCGGAGCACTGACAGCGCCGGAAAAACCGTATGCGGCAGGATGCCGGCAGATCACGGCTGCAAGCAGGCGCAGTCCGGTCGCAAGATCAATCAGTGAGGTGAGATTTGTGACAAGCGATGCCGCTGCAACAGGCAGCAGAATCTGCAATAAAGCACGGCGCAGTCTGCGGCAGTCCGGTGATGCCGGAACCGGATGAGAACCGTGAAAAAAGCGCGTGAAGCAGAGCAGGGATACCATTCCCGCGGCGGTCGAAAGCGTCACGCCGCAGATCGCCGCTGCCGCTGCTGCCTCCGGAACCGTGGTGCCGGAAGGAAGATGCGGCAGGATCACCGCCGGAAACCGCAGCACAGCGCCGCAAAGCAGCAAACCGAATCCTGCTCTGCCGATGCCTTCAATGACCTGTGAAACCGCTGTCGGCTGCATATTCTGCCGTCCCTCGCAGATTCCCCGCAAAACCGCATTCAGACAGCAGAAAAATACTGCCGGTGCAAAGAAACGGACAGCCAGTGCCGCCCGCGGATTATGCAGAAAGCTCCTGCACAACGGCTCCGCAAGGAAAAACAATGCCGCCGAAAATGCCGCGCCGCCCGCACCGAACATCCGCAGTGCGATACGGGCAGTCCGTTCGGCGGAATCGGGATCCTTCGCAGCGAGTGCCTGTGCCGTAACCGCGGATACCGCGGTATTGATGCCCGTGACGGAAAGCGCGAATACCGGAAGAAAAAGACCGTAGGCACAGGAAAAATACCCCATGCCGGTTCCGCCGAGCATTGCGGTCAGCGGAATGCGGAACACCGCGCCGAGCGCTTTGGCCGCAAGCGCGGAGACAATCAGCCAGACCGAACCGCGCAGCACCGATTGCTGTTTCATGCCGACACCCCTTCATCATAGTTTGGCGTTATCAATCCATATGCTTTGTCAGCGGGAAATATGAAGGATCGTCATGGAAACGGCGCAACATTGCACAGTAATTGAGCAAGAAAATGCTTGACTTGCGGCAATTATTGAGATATAATGGTATTATGTCGCAGTGTTGATTTACAGGTTCTGTGCAATACTGCGAAATCCGGCATCATATTCATATTAAAGGAGGAATCCATCCCATGAAAAAGCTGGCTTCGTTTCTGACAGCTTCTGTGACAGCGCTTTCAGCCCTGCTCACATCCGCTTTGTTCATTCCTGTTCCGGAGGTTTCGGCAGCGGATCAGGTCAATATCATGCCGATCGGTGACTCCATCACGTATGGTCTCGGTGAGGACGGCGGTTACCGGAAATATCTTGACAACGCACTGCATGAAAAAGGCATTGCATTTGACATGGTCGGACCGGAGGGCAGGAACAGCGCAACTGCAAAAAATATGCAGTATGATGACAACCACGCCGGCTACAGCGGCTATACCATCAAGCAGCAGTATCCGGTTCCGAGCTGGAGCCCTGACGGGAACGGCCTGCTGGAGGTTCTGCAAAAGAAGGATGCAATCAAGAATGCACAGCCGGATATTGTTCTGCTGATTATCGGTACAAACGACATGACCGCAAACCGCAATCTGAATGACTGCGAACAGGATCTGCATTCACTGGTTGATTATATTCTTGAAAATATGCCGCAGGACGGCGTGATTTTCATGGGTTCGATTCCGGAGTTTACGGAATACGGCGGCAATCCGACGCGCGTCGGAAATTATAACAGCACCGTGCAGAAGGTCGCAGAATCCTACGGCGATAACGTCCGGTTTGCGGATGTTCACGGCTGCCTGAACGGCATGAACGACATCGGAAACGACAATCTGCATCCGAACGGCGGCGGCTATGAAAAAATGGGCAAATTCTGGGCGGATGTGATCGAAGATTATCTCGGAAATCAGACACCGGTTGATCCCGACAACCCTGAGATCCTGCACTCCGATTTTGAAAACGGCATTTCCGGCTGGAAAGCCCGCGGCAATGCAAGCGTTGATGTTACGTCCGATGCAGCAGCGGAGGGCAGTCAGTCTGCTTCGGTCACAGGCCGCAAAAACGACTGGAGCGGCATTGCCTATACACTCAGCAGCAAGGTCTGCCCTGCGGGCACTAATATTGATGCGCAGGTCAGAGTAATGCAGAAAACCGGCTCCACAGTCCATTTCAAGCTGTCGATGCAGTATGAGCAGGACGGTCAGGCTGTTTACGATACCTTCGCAGAGGGCGATGCGGAATCCGGCGAATGGCTGACGATCACCGCAATGAATTATACCGTGCAGCAGGGAACCAGTCCGATCCTCTATATCGAAACAAAAACCGATACCTGCGACTTCTATCTGGATGAAGTTCTGGTTATGAAAAGTGACGGCAGCACAATCACGCCGGTTACGCCGCCCGCGGGCAATACCAAAAAGGGCGATGTGGACGGCGACAACATGGTGAACAAAACCGACGCGCAGCTCCTTATTGATTATCTGACCGGAAAGGCATCCTCCCTGCGCGTGGCAGGCGGTGCGGATATGGATGACGATACCCTGATTACCGTCAAGGATCTCTCGCTGCTCAAAGCCCTGCTGATGCAGCCCGCACAGCAGGATGAACCGCAGGGAACACATGATACGCAGTATATGTCAAAAATCGCAAACCAGCTCACGGCAACCGTGCCGCAGTCGGCACTTGCAAAAACCAATAACACCGTCGAGCATATCACCTATTTTTCCAAAAAGGCAAACCGCAATAAAGGTGCCAATGTCTGGCTCCCGCCCGGATATGACAAGAGCAAAAAATATCCCGTATTTTATGCCAATCACGGCTACGGCGGAGACGAAGGCTCCATGGTCAACGGCAACGGCATTCTGGAGATCGCAACCAATCTCATCAACAGCGGCGACGCAGAGCCGATGATCATTGTATTCACCAATCAGTATACAGACCCGAATCACGAAAAGCAGACCGGAAACGGTCAGGCGGATGTCCCCGGCTACGATAATTTTGTTGAGGATCTGCCGGACAGCCTGATGCCCTATATCGAAGCAAACTACCCCGTGAAAACAGGACGCGAAAACACCGCAATTGCTGGCTTTTCGATGGGCGGCAGAGAGTCGCTCTACTGCGGCATGAAGTGCTGTGACAAGATCGGTTATATCGGTGCGGCGGCACCGGCGCCGGGCATCTTCCCGACAAAGGATCAGTTTATGGATCATCCGGGCGTCATGAGCAAGGATGATATGCGGATTGACCCGCCGTATTCGCCGTATGTACTGATGATCGCGGGCGGCACAAACGACGGTATGGTAAATGACTTCCCGAAGCAGTACAGCGATCTGTTCACGCAGCACGGCACAGAAAATCTTTTCCTTTCGGTGCCGGGCGGCGGACATGACAGCAGCACGGTCACACCGCTGATGTATAACTTCATCCGTGTGATTTTCAAGGCGTGAGCAGGCAGAAAACAGGTTATATTGAGAAACTGAGAGGCACGGCCGCATATGTGGCCGTGCCTCTTGTTTTATGCCGCAATGTCCTGCCCCCGCAGCGCTTACCATAATGTCAGCTGCTCAAACGGCTCCGGCAGCTCGTTAAGATATGCAAAGCACTGCTCCGGCGTATGCAGGATGCCGTGCGTTTCGCAGGTATCATGAAAAATCCGCATCAGCCTTGTGTGCTGCGGACTGACAATCTCATAGGCTGTGCCGAATTCATGCGCATAGCGCTGCCGCAGACCGGGAAAGTGCCGGTCAAGTGCCGAGAAGAAGTATTCGCGGCTGCCTGCACGCAGCGTCATGCCGATGCCGAAGCAGACAATGCCGCGCACGCCCGCTTCGATGCAGTATTGCAGGATGCCGCGCAGATTTTCCTCTGTATCATTGATATACGGCAGCAGCGGACAGAGCCAGACTACGGTCGGAATGCCGTTTTCCCGCATGGTCTGCAGTACACGGAACCGCCGTTCCGTCGTGCAGACATTCGGCTCCAGTATTCTGCACAGATCCTCATCAAAGGTCGTCAGTGTCATTTGCACGACAGCCTTTTGCTGCGTATTGATCTGCCGCAGCAGGTCAAGATCCCGCAGAATGAGATCGGATTTTGTCAGCACCGCTGCACCGAAATCATACTGCGCGATCAGTTCAAGACAGCGCCGCGTCAGCAGCAGCTCCCGCTCAGCCGGCAGATACGGGTCACACATGGAGCCGGTGCCGATCATGCATTTGCGGCGTTTTGTACGCAGCGCCCGCTCCAGAAGCGCCGGCGCATTTTCCTTATATGCAATATCCTCAAAGCTGTGTGTGAACTGATAGCATTCACTGCGGCTGTCGCAGTAGATGCAGCCGTGAGTGCATCCGCGGTAGACATTCATGCCGTTTTCTGCGGAAAGAATGGTTTTAGCCTCGATTTTATGCATAAACGGTATCCTTTCCGGTCATTTTCTGATACGGAAATTCGCTTCGCGGAATTGCTTGGGCGTTACGCCGGTATGCTTCCGGAACACCTGAATAAAGTGGCTCTCCGAACTGAAGCAGAGATAATCCGAGATCGCAACACAGGAAAAATCCGAATACCGCAGCATATTTTTCGCCGCCTCTATGCGCTTTTTCATGATATACTGCGAAACGGTCATGCCGACCTCGCGCCGGAACAGCTTGGATAAATACGGCGCACTCAGTCCGACCGCCTCTGCCAGCCCCGGCAGCGACAGCTTTGTATGCAGATTGTCGTAAATGTAGTCCATGCAGACCGTGACCGCCTTCGGATAGCGGTTCTGCTTCCGGATGAGCTGCATCCGCTGTGCATAGTCGATCACAAGCTCATAGTGCAGCATCCGGATCTCCTCCTCGGAGCGGCATTTGTCGATGCTGCGGATGTAAATATCGCTGAGATTGTAGGCTTCCTCCATTGCCATGCCGCCCTCAATGCAGGAGCGCGTAATCAGTGCAACCGTAATAATCAGATGATATTGCAGATTGCGCAGCGGGTTATCGCTCAGCTGTCCCATATCAGAAGTGCCGAGCGGTGCATAGAGCCGGTCAGTCTCGGCGGGATCGCCGTCCTGAATGCTCTGAAAGAACGCATTTTCGCGCTCATAGGCCAGATGAGAAATGCTGAGCTCTCTGTTCAGGAATGCCTGATGGGTCAGCTTTTTCTCAATATCCATATCTTTTCTGTCCATTTTTTTCTCCCCTTCGGATACCGCGAAAGCATCTGATACTATTATACACGATTACAGGGAAAAATGCAATATCATTCTGACAAAAAAGCTCTCATTTTGATATATCAATGCTTTGGTTTATGCTATACTTTACACAAAGGCTGTATCTTCACGGCCAAAAACAAGTGAAAAAGAGATAAAACCAACAAAACATGGAGGGATTTCGATGGAAAAGCAGCTACGGGTAATTTCTGCTGCGGGTGCGCTGCTCCTGGCAGCAATCGTACTTGCATCGGTTGCAAGTGCAGCCGCAAAGGGCGACCTGAACGGTGACGGCAGTTGCAACAAGAGCGATGCAGCGGCGCTGCAAAACGCATTGCTCGGCAAGAGCACAATCTCTGCGGAGATGGACTTCGATGGCAACAGGAAGGTGAATGCAGGTGACCTTTCCGCAATGAAACGGGCTATTCTGAATCCGGCACAGTCCGGCGGCAGAGAGCCGAAGCTCCCTGCAACCATGTATTCCAATTTCCGATCCGGCGATGCAGGCGACTTCTTCTCCTCTGAGGGCTGGACGAACGGCAGACCGTTTGACTGCTACTGGGATGCGGACAATTCCCAGATCAAGGGCGATCACCTTGAGCTCCGCATCGACGCGAACAAAAAGCCGTCTATCACCGCAAAGGATTATCAGACAAACGGCATCTGGCAGCCCGGTTATTCCGGCGGCGAGTTCCGCACCGATAAGTATTATCACTACGGCTACTATGAGACCTCAATGAAGGCCATCAAGAATGACGGCGTTGTTTCCTCGTTCTTCACCTATACCGGTCCTTCCGATGTTGTCAACGGCAAGGAGAATCCGTGGGATGAGATCGACATTGAAATTCTCGGCAAGGATACGACCAAAATGCAGGTCAACTACTATGTCAACGGCAAAGGCGATCATGAAGGCATGGTAGACCTCGGCTTTGATGCCTCCGAAGGCTACCACACCTACGGCTTTGACTGGCAGCCCGACAGCATCACATGGTATGTGGACGGCAAGAAGGTCTCCTGGACCGACAGCAAGACCGGCAAGCAGCGTGACGGCTACTATGCTTCGCAGGACGGCGAGCTTCCGAAGACTGCAAGCAAGATCATGATGAACGCGTGGCCGGGCAGAACCGTTGACGACTGGCTCAAGCCTTACAACGGTAATCTCGGTCTGGTCGCAAGCTATGAGTGGGTCACCTACCATCAGTCTGAAGCAAACGGCACACAGCCGCCGCGCACACTGGCAGAGATGGAAGGCCAGAGCCAGCCGGGTACGGATAATCCGCAGCCGAGCAGCGGCAGAGAGCCTGATCTCCCCGCAACCATGTATTCCAACTTCCGCTCCGGCGATGCAGGCGACTTCTTCTCCTCTGA
>JAFYBM010000088.1 GCA_017540225.1 Oscillospiraceae bacterium
AGAGCCTGAGCATTTCCCTTGCTGTCATTTCCTCACCTCCTGTATATATTATAACACGCATTATGCGTATTGTCAAGCGGTTTCCAAGAAAAAGATGTACAAAGATCGCTATAATACTTTGTGCGGTTTCACAACAAAGATGTAATAGAATGTAACATTCATCCTGTGATATACTGTAAGCGTGAAAAAGCGACAGAGTGAATACAGCTTTTCCCTGCGGTGCACCGCAGCTTTTCCTGCTCTGTCAGATTATACAGCATTGCGTCCGGCCGTTTTGCCGGGCGCTTTTATATTGCCGGTTTTTGCCGCACAGGAAGGCGGTGATCGCGGCGATGGCAAACGAAAAGAATCTCATTCCGTTTTCTAAACGAAGCGAGAGCGAAGCAAGAGAAAACGGCAAAAAGGGCGGCCGTGCATCCGGCAAGGCACGCCGTGAAAAAGCTGACCTCCGTAAAATGGCGCAGACGATCCTTGACGGCACATACACATCACGCAGCGGCGAAGAAATGACCGGTGCCGAGCTTGTCTGGCAGGGGATTATGGATAATGTCAAGGATCCTTACAGCAAGAACTGGGGCAAGGCAATGGAGATGCTGACGATGCTGTCCGGCGCAAATATGTCTCCGGAACAGAGAGCAAGCATCCGTGCAGCTACGGCAAAGATCAAAGCCGAGACGAAAGTGATAAAAGAACAGAGTCAGCAAAGCGTCAGTACGGCAGTATATGCCGGTATTCCTGCTGCGCTGATCGCGCCCGCCTTTCAGCCGGTGCTGCTGGACATTGCCGAGGGCGGACATACAGAGTATGATTTTCCCGGCGGCAGAGGCAGTACGAAGTCCTCATTTATTGCGCTGGAAATCATCGACATCATTATGCGGCATGATGATATGCACGCGGTTGCAATCCGCAAGGTCGGAAACACTCTGCGCGATTCCTGCTATGCAAAGATCTGCTGGGCAATCGGTGCACTCAATCTGGAAGCTGAGTTCGAGTGTACGGTCTCCCCGATGGAAATCACGCGGAAATCGACCGGACAGAAGATCTACTTCCGCGGTGCAGATAAGCCGGATAAAATGAAGTCGATCACACCCAAGAGCGGATATATCGGTGTGATGTGGCTGGAGGAAATGGACCAGTTTGCAGGCGAGCGAGAGCTGCGAAGCATGAAGCAGTCTGTGATCCGCGGCGGTGAGGAAGCGATTATTTTCTGCTCGTTCAATCCGCCGAAATCTGCCAACAACTGGGCGAATGACTATGTACTCTCACCGCCGGAAAACCGACTTGTGACGCGTTCCGATTACCTGACCGTACCGAAGAAGTGGCTCGGCAAACCGTTCCTTGATCTTGCAGAGGAATTGAAGGTGAAGAATCCGGCAGCGTATGAGAATGAATATCTCGGAGATGCAAACGGTTCCGGAGGAAATGTTTTTGACAATGTGGAATGCAGGGAAATTCCAGTAGAGGAGCGGGCACAGTTCGATCATATCCTGCACGGCGTTGACTGGGGCTGGTATCCCGATCCGTTTGCGTATGTCAAGGTGCATTATGATGCAGCGCGTCTGACGCTCTATATTCTTGAGGAATATGTCGTAAACAAAAAGAAGAACCGGGAAACGGCAGAACACCTGCTTTCTCTCGGCCTGACACAGGAGGATATCGTGACCTGTGACAGCGCTGAGGAAAAATCCGTCAGCGACTACCGCTCTTACGGCATCAACGCCAGAGCGGCAGAGAAGGGACCCGAATCCCGCCGGTATTCGTTCAAATGGCTGCAATCGCTTGTAAAGATCGTAATTGATCCGCATAGCTGCCCGATCGCTGCAAAGGAATTTCTGCATTATGAGTACGAGCGCGACAAGGAAGGGAATATCATCAGCGGTTATCCTGACGGTGACGATCACTGCATTGACGCTGTGCGCTATGCGACGAACCGCATCTGGAAGCGCCGCGGCCAATGAGGTGATTGCATGAACTTATTTTCAAGGCTGAAACGAATGATCGGGGAGGCGATTCACAAATTGATTCCGTATAAGCAGATTGAACAGGCGGGTGATTTTGTATCGCCTGTTTCCGATGAGATGACGGCGGCACTGAATCTATGGGCGCAGATGTACCTCGGCAAAGCCCCGTGGCTTACAGCCGACGGCATGAAAAGCCTGAATCTCCCTGCGCTGATCTGCTCTGAGCTTGCGCGGCAGGTTACAATGGAAATGAAGTGGAATATCACTGGCACGCTGCGGAATGAAGCGGACGAGCCGCAGATGAATCCTCGCGCAAAATACCTTGTTGAGCAGTTCCGCCGCTGTACCGGCAATGTGCTTCGTGAAAAGCTTGAGCTTGGCATGGCAGCAGGTGGGTTTGTAATCAAACCGTATCCGATGAACGGACAGCTCTATTTCGATTTTTCACCGGATTGGTGCATCTATCCGATTGCATTCAGCGACGACAAGCGCATGACCGATGTGATCTTCCGTGATCAGGTTCAGGACGGCAAAACCATTTTCACTCGCCTTGAGCGTCACACGGTCATCGGCGAAGACGTCGTCATCACGCAGCGGTGCTTTCGGTCGCAGTCGCAGGACATGCTCGGAACGGAATGCCCGCTTTCGGCAGTCCCTGCATGGGCAGAGCTGAAACCGGAGCAGATGATCGAGCATACCGGCGGGAGACTACTGCTCGGCTGGTACCGCGTTGCGGCGGCAAACACGGTTGACCTTGACTCGGTGCTCGGCGCGTCAGTCTTCGCAAAGGCGGTCAGCTGCATCCGCGATGCTGATGAGCAGTATTCTCGGCTGATGTGGGAATATGAGGCAAAAGAGGTTGCGATTGACGTTGACCCTTCTGTGCTCGTGCCGAAAGCAGAGCACAGCGCAGACGGCAAGCGTTACGAAATGCCGAAGCTGAACCGGCGCCTGTTCCGTGCAGTCGATCTCGGCGCCGACAACACCTACAATGTCTTTGACCCGCCGATCCGCGATGTTTCACTGATCAACGGATTGAATCATATTCTTTGCCGTATTGAGGATCTCTGTGGAATTGCTCGCGGTACGATCTCGGACCCGAACGTGCAGGCCATGACAGCGACACAGATCATGATGCTGCGTCAGAGGACCTACGAGACAATCAGTGCGAATCAGGCGTCGTTGGAGCAGTGCCTTCGCGATGTGATCTATGCGGCTGACATTTATACAACCGCACTGCATCTTGCTCCGCCGGGTGAATACGACATTTCATTTGAATGGGATGACAGCGTGATTACCGACACGAACCAGCAGCTCAATGAGCGCATCATGCTGAAAAATGTCGGCGCAATCGGAGCCGCTGAGCTGCGTCAGTGGTATCTCGGCGAGACGCCCGCACAGGCGCAGGATGCTGTCAAACGAATCCAGCAGGAGCAGATGCATGGCATGATGATGCCGGAAGTTCAGTGAGGTGACAGACGGTGCTTGAGGGCGAAGAACTCGAAAAGGCAATCAAAACGATTATGAAGCGTCTCGGCATCGTCAATGCAGCATACATACAAAAGATTGCGGAGCAGATCAAGAAGATCGGCGAGCTCAATCCGAGCAGCGTTAACCGTCTCGTCGCAATGAGCGAAATGAATGCGGATATCGCCGAGGTAACGAATATGCTCCGGACTGCAGCTGCGGTCAATGCAGCGGAGCTTCGTAAGGTGTTTGAAAAGGCACTGAATGAAACATATACCGACCCGCGGTTTTCTGCGTATCTTTCCGATAATCCGGACGCAGTAAGACCGGATGCAAAGGCTCGTGTGGAGCAGTATGTGCAGACCGTTTACCGGCAGAC
>JAFYBM010000089.1 GCA_017540225.1 Oscillospiraceae bacterium
AACTCTTCCTGAATTGCCTCGACCAGCTCAGCCAGCTCGAGAACGGAGAGTGCCTTGATATCTTCGATAAACTTCATTGTCTTTTCGGAAGCCATGATAATTCTCCTTTTCAAAATTAAAATAGATTTGGATTTCAGGCAGCTTGATTAAGCAGCCTCTTCGTTCTTCTTGTCCACGAGTGCCTGCAAAGTCGCAGCGAGCTTCTGCATCGGACCCTGAAGGGAACCGAGGAGCTGTGCGAGCAGAACTTCCTTGGACGGGATCTTGGAGAGCTTCTTGACGCTGTCGGCATCATAGAACTCACCATCGACGAAGCCAGCCTTGAGGCTGAATGCGCCGTTGGATTTCTCAGCGAATTCACCGAGAATGCGGGCAGCGACAGTCTGATCCTTCTCGCAGATTGCGATAGCGGTTGTGCCTTCGAGGACACTGTCAAACTGCTCAAAGCCGATGTTGTGCATAGCCAGACGGATCAGCGTGTTCTTCTGAACCGAGTAGGTTACGCCGGCCTCACGCAGCTCCTTACGCAGCTGTGTGTCATCCGCAACCGTGATGCCCTTGTAATCAACGAGCACACAGGCTGCTGCATTCTTGAGCTGGTCGGTCAGTGCATCGACCTTCGCCTGTTTTGCCTGCAAAACCTTTTCACTTGGCATATCTGATTTCACCTCCGGTTTGATGATCTGCCGAATCAGAAAACGAACGGAGGCATAAAAAAGCCTCTCCCGAATACGGAGAGGCGGAGTTCCAGATGATCGGAACGACCGGCACTCCTCGGCTGGACTTCTGTGCAGAAACCTCTGCACTGCCGGCTGTCTGTGGAATACGGGATTCGTTTGTTCGATTCAAGCTCTATTATTATATCATACCTGATATGTTTTGTCAAGCCCTTTTTTTATTTTTTTGGAGTCTTGTTTTCCTGCCTGCTATGCGGGCCTGAAGAAATCCGCATAACAGGCAGGTGTACTCATGTATTGCAGAACGGGTCAAAGTAGAAGGAATCCTCCGTGCGGAGACCGTTCATATCACCGGAAAGCAGGATGCGGCTGACCCGTGCGGATTGTGTACCGATCTGCACGAGATCCTCGATATCCTCGCCGCAGTAGCCTGCATAAATGACTGTTTCCGTCCGCATTTTCCGGTTGCTGAGTGCAATGCGGAACCGCAGAGCATCCTCCGGAGCATAGAGATACTGTTTATCCAGCGTAATCTGCCGCACGCGCACGATATTTCTGCTGACAGCTTCGGGATTGGACAGCGTGAATGCGCCGTATTCTCCGGCGGCATTTGCCATATCCACGCGGCTGAGCATCTCGCTGCAATCGCCGCCGCAGCCGGCGGCAATGACCTGATCCGCCGGCAGAACGACCGGTGTTGTACCGGCCTGCGGCATCATGCAGAGCATATTCGGCACGCGGATATACGGAAATCCGCCGCAGAGCTTATAGTTATAAGCGATCACGGTATCCCACATCGCGGCATTTTCCTTGACATAGATATAATTGATCGTGCCCGTACCGGAGTCATAGGTGATATTGGGCAGATGATAGGTCTCCATGAGTGATTGCAGCGAAACATTGCTGTGAATACCGGGCACAAGCTGGTTCTTTGTCAGCACGGCAGTATAGCTGCGGCTGCTGCTGCGAAAGATCCACTGTCCTTTTTCGCGGGTGCAGGAGGCTTTCAGCACAAGCCCCTGATGCAGCCGCGTGCCGTCAAGCTCCAGAATGATCTCACAGGGCATCTGAACCTGTGCTTCCGCCGCAAACTGCACAGAAAGCTGTGCAAACGGCAGATAGCGCTCCCGCAGCAGCGTAAACCGCAGGCATTTTGTCAGCGCAACGCTCGTCTGGTCAGGGTAATTCAGAATGCACCGCAGCGTCATTTGTCAGCCCTCCTGTCAGTGTCAGCGAATATTCCGTCACACCGTCGCTGTTCCGGTATCTGCCTTCCGCCGCGATGATCTTCATATCGGTGAAGGTGATTCCCGCAAACTGAAACGCAAATACGGTATGCGCACACATTTCCGCAGTCAGCGCCGCGAGCAGCGAGCCGCTTTCCTCCGGAACAGACTGTCCTGTGACGGTGAGTTTGCAGGGATAATCCCCGCAGACCGTCTGCGTGACTGTACCGTCACAAAGCACACGCCTGATGACGGCAGTTTCCGTCTTGATATGATAATCGCTGACCATCAGCGTCAGGGAACCGAGCGTCAATGTCAGCGGATGTTTTTGCAGATCAAGTTGCAGCATTGTCCGCCTCCTGTTCCGCCCGCAGCATTCCGTGCAGCTCAATGATTGTCTCGCAGACATTCTTATCAAGCGTCTGATTGTAATGCAGAGCCTCGCGTCTTGCGCCCTGAATATCGCATTCCGCTTCTGTCAGCGCAGTAAAAAGCGTCTCGTCAGCCAACTCCGCGAGCAGTTCAAAATCGGCATCCGGCTTGCAGTGATACCGCAGCCGCAGCATCATTTTGACTGGTGCAGCCGTTCCGTCGGCAAAGGGCACCGTTTTTCCGGCAGTCAATTCCGCGGCTGCCGTGACAAAAAAGGTGCAGCAGGGCATTTTCATTGCCGGATATTCCCGATAGGCGGGAATCCCCGCGGCATTGAGCGCAGCAAGCAGCGAAGCAATCAGATGTTCAGTCAAGCAGCATCCCTCCGTTCAGATAATCCGCGAAAAAACAAAAGCATCATCGCGGAGCAGCGGTGCAGCGGCCTTCCGGTAGGCAAGCATGAGCCGTTCCGCCAGCTCGCACTGTGCCGCACCGTTCTTCCCGCCCGAAACGCCGCCTGCGTAGGTCTGAGCGGAAGCCTCCGCCGCGATCATCTGCCGGTAGCAGAGATTTGCGAGTGCGGCCGCATAATAGCTGAGCCGGATGTCATTCTGGTCAGCATCCTCCCGCAGCTCATCCTTCACCTGCATCATGGCCGCTTCCGCGAGATCATAGAAAGGCTTTGCGTCCTCCAGACAGGCAAAGAGCCGGAAAAGCTGTTTGATCTTAGCATCCTGCATGATCTTCCTCCGATCTGCGGCTGAGGCTGAAAGCGCCGATATGCTGTTCTGCCGGTTTTGCCGTACCGAGCTGAGAGCCGGTCTGCACAGGCTCCGCACCGATCATCAAAGAATGTCTGAGCCGCAGCAGTTCTTTTGTGTCCATATTCTGCACAGATTCCGCGAGTGCTTTGGCGCAGGCGTTTTCGCCCCAGCGGTAGCAGAGCCGGATGACATCCCTGCGGATTTCCTCCGTCACGGTATCGAGCAGCGAACAGGCATCGCCGTAGGCCTTGCGCAGCAGTTCTGTTTCCGCATCGCAGGGAATGCCGCCGAGTGTTTTTGTCACACCTGCATGACGCTGCGCCGGCACAGCGACAAAGCTCCATTCATAGACATCATTGATTTCATCAAGCGTCGTATAGCAGAGCTTCCCGCCGTAGGTTCTGCCCTTGATATGGGTACACGGCTTTTTGAGATGATCCGCGCCGCAGACAGAGCAGATGCGCTTTCCGGCGGCGCAGGAGATGCTGACTTCCTTTTTGATGCCCGCGTCGATCTCGCGGATGAGGTCTGCATTGCCTTCCGTGCGCACCATATAAGCATTTGCAGCGAGCTTCCGGTAGGGAAAACCGGCTTTGGTTTTGCGTTCCGCATCGGTCAGCAGCTCGGTGTGAAAAATACGCGCTGTCTGGTTGCCGGAGCGCGCATCATGGTCAAAGATGCCGGTCACACCGACAAACCGTTTTTGCAGCTCCGCGAGTGCGGCATCGGAAAAGCAGTCGCCGTCGCGGTCAATCTCGTTGTCGCAGAGGATGAGATCAAAGAGATAGACCTCATCGAGCGTATGCTTTCTTCTGGTGAAACGGTTGAGCTGTTCGAGCAGTACATTGTTTTTCTCGTCCATATTTCTTCCCTCCCTGTATCATTCCGGTGAAGCCCGCCTCCCCGAAGCGGGGAGGCAGGAAACGCCGGTGCATATTGTGCCGGAGAAATCAGCTTCTCACGGTCAGAACGGCCGCAGCGCCGGCCATCAGAGGCTGGAAGCCGATGCGCACGGAAACCGCCGTGCGATCAAGCTGGCAGTCGATCAGTCTGTCGGATTCCAGCAGCACATCGGAGCCGGTGATGCAGGCAAGTGCGTATTCGCGGGAGATGCCGATGATTGTCTTTGCATTGAGCGAAGCATCCTTGAGCAGCTTTGCGCCGAAGGGCAGTCTGACCTGACCGTTTGCATCCAGTGTACGGTCGCGCATCTCGGTCATGGCGAGGATCTGAGCTACGGTCGCCGGAGCCGCGATAACGGTCGTCATGTCATAGTCGGAGAACTGCGCATAGAGCGTAGCGAGGTCCGCATAAGCGAGGGTTGTACCTGCGGACTGCACGGCTGTCACAGAATTTTTGATGACATCCAGAGCCTTTGCAGCAATGGCACCTGCGAGCTTGTGCCCGACCGCACGCAGCATGACCGCAAATACGTCGATTCTCTGCTGACGGATTGCCTCATAGGAAGCGGAGATCAGTCTGCCGTACTTATCCAGCGCGATTGCGGAGGATTCGGTAATGACAGTCTTTTTGAGGGAAACGCCCTCATTGGTCGTGACGGTATAAGCGCCGTCCGTTTCGTCAATCGTAAAGCCCTTGGCGCTGCTTGCATTGACGCCGGAGGCAGCGGCAGTCAGCTCCGGCAGGATAGATTCCTCCATGCCTTGCTTGATGGCTCTGCGGACAAATTCAGGGAACAGCACTGCGCTTTCGGTTGTCGTAAAGAACTTCTCGACATGATCGCAGTCTGCGCCGGAGACACGAATATCGAAGCGCTTGAGCTGACGCTCAAAGGCATCGAGGGATTCGAGGGGCGTACCGGCATACTGTTCGGAAGGATCAGCGGCCTCGAGTGCCTGAGAGAAAGAGCGGTTAGCGAGATGATACATCCCTTTTTCGAGTTTTACAGAATCGTACATAATCATATCCTTTCTGCCGGCAGTGCCGGCTTTCGTATCCGAATGCGGCAGAGGGGTTACTCCATCCGCATTTCACATTTTTCCTGATTCCGCAGCTCAATTTCGTGAGCCTGCGCATTTTTGAGCCGTGCCTCAGCAAGCTCTGTCTCGTCCTGCAAATTGATATTGTCCCATGCGATCTGCGGTTCCAGATCAAAGCCCGCGCCGCGCAGAACATCTTTGCCGATTCTGCGGAGAACCGGTGAAAGCAGTCTGCGGAAATATTCCAGCTCCGAGGTCAGAATATCGGCCTGCTGGGCAGACATTCTTTCCGTTGAGGACCATGAAAGCCCGAGCAGGAAGGGCGGGATCGAGAGCTTGGAAACGATCTGTTCCAGCAGCTGCCGGACGGGAACATTTGTATCAAAGAGCTGATTTTCGGAGCCGATGACACGGATGTCCACATCACCGACCGCGATGAAGTCCTGCACCTCGCCGTATTTTGCGGAGCGGATTCCGTCGCGCCATGTATCGGCAATTGCCTGTGCGTGCTCCTTGGCAAAGGGCGCCGAAGCGCCGTCCGGCTTATAGGTCACGGCATAGCGGATATTGCCGGCGCGGTCATAATTCTGTCCGACGCATTCAAAGATGCGCAGCAGAATGCGGGAAACGGCAGGCAGCCCGCGCAGCACGGAAACGCCGTACTGTGAGCCTGCCGGCGGGTCAAGTGCCGCAAAGAGGATCCGCTCGGGATATTTCAGCGGCACGGCTTTGCCGTCGGGCTGCACAATCTGATAGCGGCAGTCACCGTCTTTATCGGCAGTGAGCCGCAGCACGGCAGGATGCGCCGTGCGCAGCGCACAGGGCACACCGTTTTCATCGGGCAGCAGTTCCCCGACGGCATTGCCGTAGGTCAGGAGACTGTCAAGCATCTGGTCTGCGAATAATTGCAGGGAAATGCCGCAGCCGTTGACCGGCACATGATCCGAAAACCGGTCCAGCACAGCCTGTGCATCGGCGTCCGCCGCCGTGAGCCGGAAGCCGCCGGTCAGCCGGACGATCTTATGGATCGCCGCATCCACGACCGGCACGGCGAACCGCAGCGCATCATAGAGCTGATACTCCTGCGGAGAGGGCGGCGGAGGCGCGGTCAGCGGAAGCTGATCGGCGGGTGCAGCCCTTGAGGGCGCAAGCAGCAGCGGAAACGCAGTCGTCTGCACGCGTACCCTGCGCTTGCGAAGCAATGGAATCGTCAAATAAACACCTCCAGACAGATAGCAGGTTATTCACGCCGGAGCGAAGCGACATAGAACGCATCCTCCCTTTGCCGGTCAATGACCGTTGCAACGAAATAGCGAATATCATCCATTGCGTGATCGTTTTCCTTTTTGGGGATGTCGCGTCCCGCCTTATCGTCCCAAATATAGAGTGAAAATTCCCGCAGCGTGTCGGTGCATCCCGCACCGATTTTGATTTCCCCGTTCCGCAGCGCGTCCGCGGTCCTGCGGATACCGGAGAGCACATCATTTTTTGCCGGCACGACACGATATTCCCCGTGTTTCCGGATGCAGGCAATGAAGCTCGCCGCCGAAGGATCAACCACGATCTGCTCGATCGGCAGATCGCCTGCAAGCTGCCGGAGCGCAGCATAGTGCTCCTCATCGGTTCTCGGCAGACCGGTTTTCCGCGCATCGTAATAGCTTTCAGCGATGCGGAACCAGCAGCCGCGGCAAAGACCCCATAACCCGAAGGAGGCCGGATTCATCGTACCGTAATCGCAGGAAATCGCGTATCGCTCCGGTTGGGAATCCGGCGCGGCAATATGCAGTTTTGGCTGAAACATCGGATAAACAAGCCCTTGCGCGGCTGTCCAGATGCCTCTGACATAGCGGTCATAGAACGTACCGGAATAGAGCCGCTCATAGCGCTGCCGGATTGCGGGTGTCAGCGCCGGATTATCGCGCATGGTAAAATGCAGATACAGCGCATTTTTCTCCTTTGCGCAGCAGATCCATTCCCGATAGAACCAATGTGCCGGCTGGTCAGGATTGCAGGAGAACCAGAGCCGTGAATGCGGGACAGAGCATCTGGCGATTGCCTGTTCCACAAAGGAGCGCGGCATCAGTGCAGTTTCATCGAGCAGGACTCCCGCGAGCGTCATTCCCTGAATGAGCGCCGCCGCACTTTCATCTCTGCCGCCGAAATAATAAAAACGGTTGATATGCCGGCCGAAGCCGATTTCCACATAACCTCCTGCGCGCTTTTCGGTCACGGAAAAGCCGACCTCCCGCAGCAGAATGAGCATCGGATCCAGCAGATTGCGTCTGAGCGAAGTTTTCGTTTTGCCGCAGAGTGCAAAATCCGCATGATGGAAGCACGCCGAAGCCCAGAGAAAGAAGCCGAGTGCCAGTGCGGTTGTTTTGCCGGAGCGCACGGCGCCGTCGCAGATCACGGCATCATATTTCCTGTCTCTGCTGTCCTGCCACCACCTCAGAACCCTAAGCTGTTTCGGAGAAAACGGCACGTTCAGCATCGGCTGCATCATCGGCCGCCACCTCCTCATCATGATCCGTCTGCAAGGCACGCAGCAGTGCGGCAGCCGCCGCGGAATGATCGGCGGCATCGGCGCATTCGCGCAGTTTTTCCATTGCAGCGAGCCTGTCAGCGAGCTTGATCTCCACACCGTTTTTGTCCCGTCTGATGCAGGTCACATGAAACAGATCAAGCCTTTGCAGCATTTCATCGGAGATTTCATCCGAAAAAGCGAGTCTTGCCGCATCATTTGCGTCACCGAACGCAAGCCTTGCCAGCCCTGCCGTAACGAGGGCCTGCACCGGGATCGGGGGCGCCTGTGCCAGCTTGCCGAGCAAACGCCTGCAATAGGCCTCATGCAGCATATCCATACCGTCCGCTTCGGCAGAATCCGGCGGACAGCCGGCGCGCAGCGCCGCCTCCTTCACATTTCCGAGCATCAGAAACCACCTGCAAAACGCAGCGCGTTTCCCTTTGAGCCTGTCCATATCGCATCGACCGCCTTTCAAAAGGTATTCCGGATAACGTCTTTGGGAGCAGCCGCTATCCGTCAATAGTTCCAAAAGCAAAAAAGTTGTACGTTTGCGTACAACTTTTTGAAAAATAATTTTGATAAAACTTTTATATGTGCAGAAATCTGCTCATACCGTATCCGGAAGCACGATACTGAGAACAAACCATATCGAAGTGAAAATGCAGTTGCCGCGAAAATTTCTCCCGAACCTATTGACAAAACAGACATTATATAGTAAAATAACTATGTATGGAGTGAAAGCAAGCGGCGCAGTGCGCCTTTGCGCTGTCTTCGGATGACTCCAGATTATTTGAAAAGGCGGTTATGCAATGAGTTTTATCGACAGGATCTTCGGCTCGTACAGTGAGAAGGAGCTTGCGAAAATCGAACCGATCAAGAAGAAGGTGCTTGATCTCGATGAAGAATATAAAGGGCTTTCTGATGCTGCGCTGAAGGCGAAGACCACAGAATTCCGTGAGCGCCTCGCAAACGGCGAAACACTGGATGATATTATGGTAGAAGCACTGGCGACAGTCCGTGAGGCGGCAGACCGTATCCTCGGAAAAAAGCCGTTTCCGGTGCAGATTATCGGTGCGATTGTGCTGCATCAGGGCAGAATCGCAGAAATGCGCACCGGTGAAGGTAAAACACTGGTTGCCTGTGTCGCATCCTACCTGAACGGACTTGCCGGAAACGGCGTTCATGTCGTTACGGTCAACGATTATCTCGCAAAAACGCAGTCTGACGAAATGGGCAAGGTGCTGCGGTTCCTCGGCCTGACAGTCGGCTGTATCATCCACGAGCTGAACAACGATCAGCGCCGTGCCGCATATGCCTGCGATGTCACATACGGTACAAACAATGAGATGGGCTTTGACTATCTGCGTGACAACATGGTCATTTATAAGAAGGACCGTGTGCAGCGCGCCCCGAATTTTGCAATCGTGGATGAGGTTGACTCGATCCTGATTGATGAAGCAAGAACACCGCTGATTATCTCCGGCAGAGGCGATAAGTCTACTGATCTTTATGAGCAGGCGGATAAATTCGCCCGCACCCTGACACCGGTCACGGTCGTTGAGACTGATGACAAGGAGGATCAGGATGAGGCCTTTGAGGATGCGGATTACATCATTGACGAAAAGGCCAAGACCGCGACGATCACGCGCCGCGGCGTCAAGAAGGCCGAGAGCTATTTTCATGTTGAAAACCTCATGGACATGGAAAATATGACGCTGCTGCACCATATCAATCAGGCGATCAAGGCGCACGGCATCATGCATCTTGATACCGATTACGTCATCAAGGATGATGAGATCATCATTGTCGATGAGAATACCGGCCGTATGATGATGGGCAGACGCTATAATGACGGTCTGCATCAGGCAATTGAGGCCAAGGAGGGCGTCAAGGTCAAGCATGAATCCAAGACACTTGCGACCGTTACCTTCCAGAATTACTTCCGTCTGTATAAAAAGCTCTCCGGCATGACCGGTACGGCCATGACCGAGGAAGACGAATTCCGTGAGATCTACAAGCTGGATGTTATCTCGATCCCGACGAACAAGCCGGTAATCCGTATCGACCAGCCTGACCTGATCTTCCGCACGGAAAAGGCGAAATACGCCGCGATCATCAACCAGATCATCGAATGCCACGACAAGGGACAGCCTGTTCTGGTCGGTACGGTTTCGATTGATAAATCCGAAAAGCTCTCCGATATGCTCAAGCGCCGCGGCATCAAGCACGAGGTGCTGAATGCGAAATATCACGCCAAGGAAGCTGAAATCGTTGCGCAGGCCGGAAAGCTCGGCGCCGTGACGATTGCAACGAACATGACCGGCCGTGGTACGGACATCATGCTCGGCGGTAACGCGGAATTTCTTGCAAAAGCAGAAATGCGCAAGCGTGAAATTCCGGAGGAGATCATTACGGAGGCTGTCGGCTATGCCGACACCAGCGATGAGGAAATCCTTGCCGCACGCGAGGTCTATCGCTCGCTGTACGATAAATTCAACGAGGAAGTCAAGGAAAAGGCTGTCGATGTCAAGAAAGCCGGCGGCCTGTATATTCTCGGTACGGAGCGGCATGAGTCCCGCCGTATCGACAATCAGCTCCGCGGCCGTTCCGGCCGTCAGGGCGATGAGGGCGAAAGCCGCGTCTTCCTTTCCGTTGAGGACGATCTGATGCGTATTTTCGCGGGCGACCGTCTGGAAAAAATGATGGCGCGTCTCAATGTGGATGAAGATATGCCGATTGAGAGCAAGCTGATGTCCAATGTCATCGAATCCTGTCAGAAAAAGGTCGAGGGTATGCACTTTGCAACCCGTAAGAACGTTCTGAACTATGATGATGTTATGAACACGCAGCGTGAGATCATCTACGGTCAGCGCAGTCAGGTGCTTGACGGTCAGGATCTTCATGCATATATCGTTGACATGATCAAGGAGCTGATCCGCACAACGGTCACGACCTATCTTGCGGATGAGGGCGACAAGGCAAACTGGAATCTGATCGGCCTGCGCGAATATTTCATGGACTGGATCACGGTTCCGGAGGATTTCGAGTGGGATGAACAGAAGCTCAATCAGACTGAGCGCGAGGATATTATCAAGATGCTGACAGACCGCACGCTTGCTGTTTATCAGATGCGAGAGAATTCCATCGGTCATGATGAGCTGCGTGAGCTGGAGCGCGTTGTGCTGCTGAAGGTCGTGGATACCAAGTGGATGGCACATATCGACGATATGGATGAGCTGAAGCGCGGCATGGGTCTGCGCGGCTATGCACAGAAGAATCCGGTCGTTGAGTATCGCTATGAAGGCTTTGAAATGTTCGATGCGATGGTCGAGGCGATCCGCGAGGATACCGTTCGTCTGCTTCTGACGATCAAGCTGGCGGAGAACAGAGCGCCGGAGCGCGAGCAGGTCGCAAAGCCGGATGCACCGAATGCAGGTGCGGGTGACGGCAGCTTCACGCAGCAGGCAACCGCAAAGAAAAAGGTCGGCCCGAATGAGCCTTGTCCCTGCGGCAGCGGCAAGAAATATAAGTATTGCTGCGGCATGAAAAAATAACGGTACGGTTTCGCATCACGGAGCGATTCTGCACGGGGTGCTTGCATGATGCGGATTGCGGAACGGGGATGCCTCAAACAAAAATACGGCGTTCCCGTGTGCAGGCAAAGCTGCACACAAAGGCTGCGGAGCAGATCCGCAGAAATCAGGGGATCTAAAAATGAAAACCGGCGTACAGCCAGAAAATTAAGGGAGGATTTTATGAAACATCCAAAGTACATCCTGAAATCCGGCCTTTGCATCTGCCTTTCGGTCCTGATGACCGGACTCTGCATGATACAGGCAGGCGCAACAGCAGGCGAGGATCCCGGCAAGGTTGAGGACAGCGAGAAGACATTTCCGGATCCGGACTCATTTTCCTATGACGACGTAGAGGTCAATTTTGCAAAGGGAATGCAGTATACGCTGACCTTCTATGATGCCAACAAGTGCGGCAAGCGCACCGGCGTGCTGGAATGGCGCGGCGACTGCCACATGGAGGATGAGAAAATTCCGCTGAAACAGTACGGCGAGGACTTCAAGGGCATCAATCTGCCGGACAGCTGGATCGAGGAGCACAGAGATGAGCTTGATCCGGACGGCGACGGCTGCCTTGACTGCGAGGGCGGTATGCATGACGCCGGTGACCATGTGAAATTCGGTCTGCCGGGCACTTATGCTGCTTCGACACTCGGCTGGGGCTATTATGAATTCCGCGAAGCCTATGAAAAGACCGGAAACGCAGAGCATATGGAGAATATCCTGCACGCTTTCTGCGATTTCTATCTGAAAGCGCTTTACTACGATAAGGACGGCAAGCTGCTTGCCTATGTCTATCAGGTCGGTGAGGGTAATATCGACCATAACTACTGGCTCTGTCCGGATCTTCAGGGTGAGCATCTGCTCGACTTTGCAAGACCCGCCTATCTCTGCACAGAGAAAAATGTGTTCAAAGGCGGCGACTCTGTCGGCGCTGCCGAATCCAAGATCAAGGATCCCGAATCCAATGAAGCAAAGGCCAAGGCAAAGCAGACCGATTCCCGTGCATCCGATATGTGTGCGGGTGCAGCGGCCGCGCTTGCAGTCAATTACCTGAACTTCAAGGACACCGATCCGACCTATGCAAAAAAATGCCTCAAGGGCGCAAAGGATCTCTATGAGATGGCAGTTGCATCCCATGAGGAGGGCGAGGACAACAAGGTTCTGACACGCGGCTATGACGGCGGCTTCTATGAGTCAAGCTATGACTTTGATGAGCTTTCATGGGCGGCTGTCTGGCTGTATTACTGCGACTGCGACGGTGATATTTCCGTCCGCAATCAGGAATCCTACGAACATTATATTGAACCGATCATTGCAGTGGATGAATCCGTTACCTATGACAACGGCGGTCATCCCTATACCGGCTATTTCAAGCGTATCATGAAGGATACCAACAACTGCTGGAACAATATCTGGGTTCACTGCTGGGATACTGTCTGGGGCGGCGTGTTCGCAAAGCTCGCACCTGTCACCAATACCGAGCGTGACTGGTATATCTTCCGCTGGAACTGCGAATTCTGGTCCGGCATCACCCATCTGGATCCGGGTCTGGTCGATACCATCTGGAACAAGGAATTTGAGTGGGATACACAGCCCGCAAAGCCGGAAGCGACCGACTTCCTTTCCTGTTCGCCGGCAGGCTTTGCCGTCCTGAATGAATACGGTTCTGCGCGTTACAACACCGCCGGTGAGCTTTGCTGCCTTGTTTACGCGAAGGAAGCAAAAGACCACGAAAAGGCTAATGATCCGCTGCGCTTTGCAAAGTGGGCAAAGGGTCAGATGGAATACATCATGGGCAAAAACCCGATGAACCGTCCGTATATCGTCGGCTGGTCTCCGACAGCCGCATCGCATCCGCATCACCGTGCAGCACACGGCTCCAAGGATCTGAATATGGATCATCCGGCGGATCAGGTACACGTTCTCTGGGGCGCACTGGTCGGCGGACCGGATTCCGGCGACTGGCACCGTGATATTACGAAGGACTATGTTTACAACGAGGTTGCCGTTGACTATAATGCAGCCGTTGTCGGCGCCTGCGCAGGTCTGTACTATTTCTTCGGTGATGACACCATGAAGAATCAGGAAAACTTCCCGCCTCCGGAATCCAGCTACAAGACACCGGAGCAGCTGCGTGAATTTATCCTGACAGCCGCAGTCGGACAGGATAACAACCGCAGCACGCAGGTTCTGATCGCATTCACAAACGAGACTCTGCTGCCGCCGCGTTATCTGAACGAGGTTAAGCTGCGCTATTATTTCAATATTTCCGAGCTGATTGCAGAGGGACAGACGATCGATGACATCAATGTTGAAATGCAGTATGACAAGATGGCCGCAAATTCGCAGAACGAGTATCAGGTTAAGACAGAGCTGGTTCAGTATAACGATGACGGCGACTGCTATCTCGAAATGACATGGCCTGATTTCAAATTCTACGGCGAAATGGATTATCAGTTTGCGATCGTGGCGCCGAAGCTCGCGGTCAAACAGACTGAAACTGAGGATGGCATAAAGGAAGAACACGTTGCGATCTGGGATTCCTCCAATGACTACAGCCGCAAGGGAATGGTCACTGAGGAAGAACTGGGCAAATCGCTGAATGAGTGTCCGCAGGAATTCAACGGCATTGAAATGTGCGTGGACGGCAAGCACGTCTGGGGCGAAGGTCCTGAGGGCGCGCCGGCCTTTGGCGAAGCCGCATCTGAGAATGACAAACCGGAGTCTACCGGCACAAGGCTTTACGGCGATGTCAACTGCGATAAGCTGGTTGATGTCACGGATGCTGTGCTGCTGGCTCGCTACAATGTCGGCGATAAGGTCATTGTTACGGAGGCAGGCCTTGACAATGCCGATACGAAGCGTGACGGAAATCTCGATGCCGACGATGTGATTTATATTGTTCGATATGTTGTCGGATTCTTACAGCTCTCCGATCTCGGTAAATAATCCGTCAGCGGTGTATCTGAGAGGATACACCGCTGATTTTTTCCATGAAAGGCTGTGATTACATGATTCCGCTTGCAGAACGTCTCCGCCCGCAGACCTTGGATGATATGGTCGGGCAGCCGCATTTGTTCGGGCAGGGGAGACCGATGCGCCGCATCATTGAATCCGGACAGGTGCCGAATATGATCTTTTACGGCCCGTCCGGTGTCGGCAAAACAACGCTTGCACGCATGATCGCGGATCAAACCGATATGTCCCTGCACAAGCTCAACGGAACAACCGCATCTGTCGGTGATATACGGGATATTTTGCAGGAGAGCAATTCGCTTTTCGGGATGCACGGTGTGCTGCTGTATCTCGATGAGATTCAGTATCTCAACAAAAAGCAGCAGCAAAGTCTGCTCGAATACATCGAAAACGGCAGCGTAACGCTTATCGCTTCAACGACGGAAAACCCGTATTTTGCCGTATTCAATGCGATTATCAGCCGTGCGACCGTGTTTGAGTTCAAGCCGGTGACGCAGGAGCAGATGAAGCCGGCCATTGAGCGCGCATATCGGTTTCTGGAAGGTGAGCAGGGGAAACCCATACGGTATACGCCGGAGATTGTTTCGTATATTTCGGCGGGCTGCGGCGGCGATGTGCGCAAGGCGGTCAATACGGTTGAGCTTTCGGTGCTTGCGGGTGTGCAGAGCGAAGACGGCATTGACATTACGCTTGACGCCGTACAGGCGCTGACGCAGCGCAGCAATATGCGCTATGACCGTGACGGCGACCAGCATTTCGACCTGCTCTCGGCACTGCATAAATCCGTGCGCGGCTCAGACGAAAATGCAGCGATCCATTATGCGGCGCGGCTGATGGAGGCGGGCGACCTGCTGCCGCTCTGCCGGCGTCTGCTCTGCATAGCGAATGAGGACATCGGGCTTGCGTATCCGATGGTGATTCCGATTGTCAAGGCGGCGGTCGATACGGCCTTGCAGCTCGGGATGCCGGAGGCGCGGCTGCCGCTGGCAAATGCGGTGATTCTTCTTGCAACTGCGCCGAAATCGAACAGTGCATATCTTGCGGTCGATGCGGCATTGGCAGATGTACGCGCAGGGCTTTCGGGTGATTTCCCGCGGGCGCTGCAAAATGTCCATTTCGACGGCGCAGACGTCAAAAACAAGGGGCAGCATTATCTCTATCCGCATGATTACCCGAATCACTGGGTGCAGCAGCAATATCTGCCGGACACGCTCAAAGACCGCGTCTACTACCGTCCGCAGGAAAACAAGGCCGAGCAGGCCGCAAAAGCCTACTGGCAAAATATAAAAAAGCCTTAAAACAGACAAACCGGCAGGGGAGACCCTGCCGGTTTTTTGCTGCAGTATATCTGTATGAAACGGATTTATCTTCCGCTCAGAAGTTTCCGCCGTTCCAGCCCCAGTCATTCGTTGCGGCATAGCTGACATAGATTCTGTCAGACGAAATCCCGAGCGAATCTGTGAGAATGCCCGTGATATGCGCGGTCAGCGTATCCAGTGCATTGGACGATGCAGAGCCGTAAATGCTGACGGAAACCATTGCAGCGGGTTCATCACTGCCTTTGAAATACAGCTTTTTACCGTCCTCGATACAGACCATCAGCCAGCTCTCGGATTTCCCGGGAATCGCTGTGATTGCCTGACCAAGCTGCGATTTGATCTGATCCGCCTGGTCGGCAGAAATCTGATTGTTGGTTTTGACATTGATAAACGGCATGATAATTCCTCCTAAAGATGATTCAGAGTCAGACGGAAGCAGCGGGTTTGCTGCATTCCGTCAGATTTCAAAATAGCGCTGAATATCCTTCATGCTGCCGATCAGCAGCACTGCTTCGCCCTCATGCAGGATCATATCCGGCATCGGAACGACAAGCTGTTCCGGCGTGCGGAGCGCAATGATATTCAGATGATGCTTTTTGCGGATGTCAAGCCCTGCAATGGTTTTGTTATCCCAAGCCTTCGGCACCCGCACCTCATAAATATACACATTCCGGTCAAGCTGAAAAGCATCCAGAATATCGTCCGAGGCCTCTTTCGTTGCAAGGCGGATTGCCGTCTGTTTTTCCGGATAAACCGTTTCATCGGCGCCGTTGCGCAGCAGAAATTTTTCCTGCACGTCATTCTGCGCACGCGAAATGATCTTCCGGCCGCCGAGTTCCTTCAGCAGCGCCGTTGTTTCCAGAGAATTCTGGAAGTTCCCGCTGATCGTCACGATACAGACATCATAATCCGGAATGCCGAGTGAGCGCATAAATTCCGCATTGGTGCTGTCACCGATCTGCGCATTTGTCACATACGGCAGAATCGCATTGATGCGATCCTCATCGCGGTCGATAGCCATGACCTCTGAATGCAGCTTGGCCATACGCTTTGCAATATGTGTGCCAAACTGACCGGCACCGATGATTAAAACAGATTTCATAGATAGATTCTCCCTTTTGCGATTAACCCACGGTTATTTTTTCCTGCGGCTTCTTGGCAGCCTCAGTACCCGTTGAAAATGCCGCATAGATCAGCGTCAGACCGCCGACTCTGCCTGCATACATCAGGAACATCAGAATGATATGCGACGGCAGCGATAGAGCAGTTGTGATGCCGAGCGTCACACCGGCCGTTCCAAGCGCTGAGCCGGTTTCAAAGAGACAGGCTGTCAGCGGCAGAGATTCGATCACACAGACTGCGATTCCGGTCGTCAGGAACAGGGAAAGATACATGAACAGAATGGCACCGGCAGTACGGACTGTATCTGCCGGAATCCGCCGGCTGAAGCATTCGACATCGTTCTTTTTCCGGTATACACTCAGCGCAGCCAGAAACAGCACGGCGATTGTTGTGGTTTTCATACCGCCTGCTGTGGAGCCGGAGCATCCGCCGATCAGCATGAGGATCGTCATGACCATCGCGCCGGATTCATGCATCTTTGACATATCCGCCGTATTGAAGCCTGCGGTTCTCGCCGTAATGGACTGAAAGAACGAATAGAGAATGCGCTCCTTCACCGGCTCCGAACCGTATTCGGTGAAGAAAAAGAAGATTGCCGGAACCAGAATCAGAATACCGGATGTGACAAGCACAACCTTCGTTTGCAGACGGTATTTCTTGAAATGATGCCGGTGAATCACAAAATCATCCCATGTCAGGAAGCCGATGCCGCCAGTTACAATCAGCAGCATCATGATGACATTGACATAAATATTGCCGCCGTAGGTTGTCAGCGAGGAGAAAGGTTCCCGCACACCCATCAGGTCAAAGCCTGCATTACAGAAAGCCGAGACCGAATGGAACAGCGCATACCAGATGCCTCTGAGCGGACCGAAATCGCGGCAGAATACCGGATAGAGCAGCACGGCACCGGTCAGCTCAATGGCAGCCGTCATTTTGAGGATGAATTTTGTCAGGTGCAGGATACCGCCGACCTGCGGCGCCGAGATGGAATCCTGCATCATGCCGCGAAACGCAAGCCCGATCTTTTTACCCGAAAGCCTTGCGATGATCAGGCCGATCGTGATGACGCCCATACCGCCGATCTGGATCAGAATCAGAATCACCGCCTGCCCGAACAGTGACCAGTGTGTTGCCGTATCGCGCACAATCAGACCTGTCACGCAGGAAGCCGAGATCGCCGTGAACAGTGCATCTGCAAACGGCGTGACCGTCCGGCTCTGCGATGAGACGGGCAGCATCAGCAGCAGCGCACCGCCGAGCACCAGTCCCAGAAAGCCCAGACTGATGATACGGGCAGAATTCCGGCCGTGAATGCCGGATTTTGTCTTTCTTTTTTTCATATTGTATCTCCGCGATGAACCATGTTCTCCCGCAGCATAAGAAAGAGGCCGGTTTCAAGCCGGCCGCTTCCTGCGGGATACCAGTTGTATGTTACGTTACACAGTATATCACAATTACCGTAAAATGTCAATACAGCAGCGCTTTTTAACAAGCTGAGGGAGGAAAGCAAGCGTTTCCTCCCCGAGCTTTGATTATTCCGCATACTGCGTATTGCCGTTGTCCTCACAGACCGCGTAAAGATTCGTTTCCCATGCGGGAATATACGGCAGATGCCGGATGAACAGCCGGTAGCGCGGATTGATGCGCTTGACCAGCAGCGGCAGCTCAAAAATATCCTCGTTGCGGTGATAAAGCGAGATCATCAGCTTCGGCGCATAGCGTGCAATTGAACGGCTGGCGCCCCAGAGTGCCTCACGCTCCGCACCCTCAACATCCATTTTCAGCAGCGTGACAGGATTGCCCGCCAGCAGATTATCAACAGCCCGCGCCGGTGTCATAACGCCGTCTGCCGCAATTGCAGACTGTCTGCCGGCCTTCGCACCGAACGGCAGCTCTGTATCCACACACCATGCTGTACACTGATAGCACTGTACGGAAGGCGTATCTCCGACAAATTTGACCAGCTTCTTATAGTTCTTCCGGTCAGGCTCCACAGCGATGATGCGGTGATATTTGCCGCGTGTATATTCCAGCATTTCGCGGATGGTATCGCCGTTATAGGCACCGAGATCGACATAAATCTCATGGTTTGTCGGCTGGAGCACGCGGTTCCAGATTTCGTCCTTGCTGTCAACCTGATCAATCAGGTAATCCGGATTGCCGCTGATCTTGAAATTGATGATATTCGCATAGATCTGACGGGAGCGCTCATCTGCAAGCGACTGGTACACAGCGCGGATTTCCTCCTCGTGCTCCGTGCAGTATTCCGGCGTGAACAGTCCTCCGCCGACAACCGGCACATCCGGCACATAGAGCTGATACTTTTCGCTCAGCGTCCGGATCCGGTCGATCATTGCCGGAGAACAGACCGCAAATGCCAGCACAACCACAAAATCATCAAGCTCTGCTTCCAGCTCGGAGAGCTTCCGCACCGGATAACCGGCAAAATCATGGCCGCGCACAAACTCCTCGCTTGCAAAAATGCCGGCAACCGAAATCTGATAGGAACGCATTGCAGCAAGAATCCGCACGGCGCCGTCACCCATGCCGTAAAGATAAATCGGGCGTTTTTCGGCTTTCAGCTTTTCCCAGACAGACTGTTTTTCTGTAACAAATTGGAGCATTCTCAGTCAATTCCCTTCATGATTATCATTCATCATCGCTATCGTCACAGCCGTCCGCAGTATCGAAATGCGGATCGTGATGATGATGTCCGCCGGCCATGCCTCCTGTAATCGCATAGAGATCGCGGCCTCTGGTATTATAGCGGTCACGCTCTGCGTCGATCTGCTTGTCTATTTTTGCAAGCACCTCACGCGGATGCTTGACACAGCGGATTTCCTTTTCCGGCGTATCCGTATCGCGCACATAGAGAATGATCGTTCCGCAGCCGACCAGCCGCTGGAAAAACGGCAGCTTGAGCTTTTTGTCTGTGACCTTGTAGAGGTCAAGTTCATCCTCGTCAATGCTCAGGAAGCCGACACTGGTGATGAATTTCGTTTTGGTGAGATGATATTTCGTAAATGTCCACGGCAGGCCGAAAATGGTGCGTTTCCGGTCTTCCCAGATGAATTCGGTTTCAGATTTCTTGCTCATTGCTGTTCCTCCGTTCTGAAAATCAATGATATGTATTTCAAAGGCTGATGACAGTGATTCCGTCCGCCTTTGCCTGAACACTGCGGTTTGTGCCCGCAATGCTGATGGTGAATTTCCGTTCGCCCGCAGGATATGTGACCGTAATGCGGTTGCCCTCGCGCTTTGCCGTGATCGTCAGGTCCAGTCCGCCCTCTGCCCTGTAGATCTCACAGGAGGCGGTCTGACCGTCTGCAAGCCCGCAGATCAGCACCTCCGCATTCTGAAGATAATCATAGCAGACATCATCTTTGAAATCGCCGCGTACAATGATCGAATTCGGTCTGACATAAACCGGCATTTCAAGATAACCGCACTTGCGCCGGAACCATTTTCCGCCGGCAGTCAGCGGTGCATCGGTTTTGCCGAGCAGATCAAACCATTCGCCCTCCGGCAGATAGAATTCCGCGATGCCGCTTTCGTCAAAGACCGGCGCACAGAGCAGGCTTTCACCGAGCATATACTGCCGGTCAAGCGTCAGACACGCGGGATCATCCGCGAAATCAATGAACATCGCACGCATCATCGGGATGCCGGTCTGATGCGTTTTGTTGGCCTGGTCCCAGAGATAAGGCATCAGCTGTCCTTTAAGATTCGTAAAATACCGCAGAACGGCGCAGGCGTTCTCCGGATTCTCCGGCGTATCCTCCTCATATGCCCACGGCACACGGTAGGAGGTTGAGCCGTGCAGACGGCTGTGTGTACTCATCAGGCCGAATGCGACCCAGCGTTTATATACATCTGCCGAAGCAGTCTGCTCAAAGCCGCCGATGTCATGGCTGAAAAAGCCGAAGCCGGATGCGCAGAGCGACAGTCCGCCGCGCAGCGTCTCTGCCATTGCGGAATATTCCGCGGCACAGTCGCCGCCCCAGTGAACAGGGAATTTCTGTCCGCCGGCAGTCGCACTTCTCGCAAAGAGCACGGCATGATCCCTGCCCTTGCAGCCCTCCAATGCCTCAAATACGACCTTATTATACAGATAAGTGTAGTAATTATGCATTGCAGCCGGATCGGAGCCGTCATAATACACTACATCAGTCGGGATACGCTCACCGAAGTCGGTCTTGATCGCATCGACACCCTCTGCGCAGAGCTTTCGGATGCCGTCACCGAACCATTTGCAGGCATCGGGATTGGTAAAATCCACAATCGCCATTCCCGGCTGCCACATATCCGTCTGGAACACGCCGCCGTCCTTTGTATGCAGGAAATAGCCTTTCTCCATGCCCTCGTCAAAGAGTGCGGATTCCTGCGCGATATAGGGGTTGATCCAGACGCAGATGCCGATGTTGTACTCCTTTTTGAGGCGGGAGAGCATTCCTTTCGGATCCGGGAACATCTCCTTATCCCATTCAAAGCTCGTCCATGTAAACGCCTTCATCCAGAAGCAGTCGAAATGGAACATTTGCAGCGGAATGCTGCGCTCCTTCATGCCGGAAAGAAAACCGCTGACGGTTTTTTCATCGTAATTTGTTGTAAACGAAGTCGAAAGCCACAAACCGAGCGATTTTGCCGGTGTCAGCGCAGGCTTTCCTGTCAGATCGGTGTAATTTCTGAGCACATCGGCGCAGTTTTTGCCGCCGATAATGAAATATTCCAGCGACTCTCCCGGCACCGTCATGCTGACCTTGGAAACGGTATCCGACGCGACCTCATAGCTGACATAGCCGGTCTGGTTCGTGAACACACCGTAGCCGCGGGAGCTGAGATAAAACGGCACATTCTTATAGCTCTGATCGGAGCAGGTGCCGCCGTCGGCATTCCAGATTTCAACGGTCTGGCCGTTCTTGACAAAGGGCGTGAATTTTTCACCGAAGCCGTAGATATATTCCCCGACCGAAAGTGTCAGCTGTTCACGCATATAGGCTCTGTGCGGATCGGCAGGCACGCTCCAGAATGTTTCATCCATTGCATTGCGCTGCCGGTTTTCGGCAAGATAAGCATTCTCCTGAATATAGGATGTCGCACGCCAGCCGCCGCCTGTCAGCAGCCGGCCGTCATAGGTGTATTTCACATCCCAGCTCTGCCCCTTTGCAACGGTCACGGCCGTTTTGCCGGAGGTCAGTGTCACGCTGTCATCCTGTACGGTGATGACCGGCCGGAACGCTGCATCTTCATTCAGCTCAAATTTCGGCGCACGGTCGGCAGCGCCCTTATGATGGACGATATGCACCTTGATCGTATCCTCTTTCGTCGATGTATAAACGATCTCCAGCGCCACACCGCCGAGCGTCATGCCGCGGTTATAGATGGTCTGCGATGTTGCAAAGACACGCACGCTGTTTTCTGTAATCTGAATATCATAAGGCTGCACCGCGTAATCTACGGTATAGCCGCGACGGTTTAGCCAGAAGCCGTCAGCAAATTTCATGGGTAACCTCCTGCGCAGCGGGGCTGCTCTATATTTCTACTCCTATATCATACCATAAAAATGCGTGAAAGTCAATCATGATTACGCAAAAAAAGGAGCGCAAAGCGCTCCTTTTCAAATCAGTATGATGTCCGGAAATAGCTGCGGTAGCCGTCGCCGGAGAAAAACAGATAGCCGTGATTGAACTGCTCCGGATGCGTCAAATACAAATCAACAGCATCACGGACATCCTGCGTCACATAGCTTGACATTGTTTCCATCAGAATCAGATGCTCAATTCCGGCAAACTGTCCCGGCTGCATCAGCACATCGTAGACTGTATTCGGGAACAGCGGCGATGCCACACGGTTCATGATGCATTCTGCAATCAGAGCTTTTTCAGCGGTCGGAACCCAGTCTGCACCGTACTCGTGTCCCACAACATTGCAGAGCATGATGTACTCACGGTCGGTCACGCTGATCGCATAATTCTTGCCGGCAGTCTCCTCTGCGGGCTGTTCAACCGGCTCCGGCTCGGTATAAACCGGAACGGCCTGCGGTTCGGTCACGGTTGTCCGGACAGTCGTTGCAGGTGCTGCCGGTGCTTCCGTCACATTCTGGCGCGGCGCGGTTGAAACAGGCTGAAGCCGAACCGGTGCAGCAGTTGTTGCTGCCGGCTGCACGGTTTCAGACTGCAATACAGTCGTCTGTGTATACGTTTCAGAAGTCAAATCTGTTTCCGTCGCGGTTGCAGAAGTCGCGGATGTTACAGCGGCGGTTGTAACTGATGTTGTTGTTTTTGCGGCAACTGTTTTTGATGAACGGGGAATTGCTGTCGTCGCAGCAGTCACTGCGGCAGCGGTTGTCTCGATCGAAGCTGTGGTAACAGCGGACTCTTCTGTCAGCTCCAGAAGCATTGCACTTCTGTCTGCATACTCAACCGACACATCATTGCCCTGATAGGCAATGCCCCCTGTTAGGCCGGCGCCGAGCAGGCAGAGAAAAGCTGCTGCGACCTTCACTTTTCTCATCAACTCATCCTTTCCTTAAAAATGTTTTCTCCATACAATCTTCTTATGATTCTTTTTTCCTAATATTATCATACCATATTCTCTCAAACATTACAATATGATTACAGCATTTTCCATTTTGTAATCAAAAACTAACCAAGTCTTCAGAAATATAATCGTTTAATATGCACAAACTGCGATGTTACAGTCCGGAATATCCTGCAAGTATATGACAATGCGGATATTTTTTCAGGATTCCTGTTTTTCTTGACATTTTAACCGATTCATATTATAATAATAGGTAATAGAAAAGCCAAAAGGAGAGTGCATATGCATCAGTTCAATGAAACCATCGGCGGTCTGGTCGATACGCTGCTTGCCGATTACAACCGCGCTGAAAACCGAACCATTGACGCCGTGACGGCATTCGATCAGCCGAATAAGGATATTGTCATTGATATTCTGCAAAAGCTGCGTAAAATCATTTTTCCGGGCTATTTTCATGCGAAGGCGTACCGTGTCTACACCCTGCGCAATCAGACGACCATGCTGCTGGAGGACATCATATATAATCTCATCCGGCAGATCACGATTGTTCTGGAGTATATTCCGGAGCTGAAGGAAGCCGGTCACGACGCAATGGCTGCACGCGCAGAGGAGATCACGCTTGCATTTATTGCAAAGATTCCGGAGATCCGCAGCTTTGTGGAAATGGATGTGCAGGCGGCATTTGACGGAGACCCCGCTGCATTCAACAAGGATGAGATCATTTACTCCTATCCGGGGCTGTTTGCAATTCTTGTCAGCAGAATCGCGCATCAGCTTCATATCCTCGGCGTGCCGGTCATCCCGCGCATTATGACAGAATATGCGCACAGTATGACAGGAATCGACATTCATCCCGGAGCCACACTCGGCCGGTATTTCTTCATTGACCACGGCACCGGCATCGTTATCGGTGAAACGACCGAGATCGGTGACAATGTTAAGGTGTATCAGGGTGTGACGCTCGGCGCGCTTTCCACACGCGGCGGTCAGTCTCTGAAATCAAAAAAGCGCCATCCGACCATCTGCGACAATGTCACGATCTATTCCGGTGCATCCATTCTCGGCGGCGATACCGTGATCGGAAAGGGCGCTGTCATCGGCGCAAATGCGTTTATTACACGTTCGATTCCGGAGGGCGCCAAGGTCAGTATCAAGAATCAGGAGCTGCGCTATCATTACAGCGGCACAAAGCAAAGCACCGAAAATCTGGATTCTGATGACAGCTGGTTCTACATTATCTGAATAAAAAATCAACCCGAAGGCAGCAAACAAAACTGCTTTCGGGTTGTTTTATGGAAAGAATTACCGTCAGCGGATGTCTCCGATCCATGCGCGAAGATCATCCAGAGATGTCAGCATCCGCGAGCCGCCCTCAGAATCAAATTCAACGGCAAAATCACCGATATTTTCACCCTTGGAGAGCAGACGGATATCCTTCAGCGCACTTCCCGGCTGACCGCCGTGTGTCTGAAATGCATATACGCGCTTGCCGGTGAGATCGGTATTGCGCAGGAACGCCCGCACGGCCGGGGCCATCGTATACCACCATGTCGGTGTCCCGATGATAACGGTATCATAATCATCCAGATTGACAGAAAGCGGCTTCAGCTCAGGAATATAGCCGCTGTTGATCTCATCGCGTGCCTTTGCCATTACGGCATTGTAATCATCGCCGTAATCACTGACAGTCTGGATTTCCGCCAGATCCGCACCGTTCGTCAGTCCGATCATCTCCGCGATTTTTCGGGTGTTTCCGCAGGACTGTGAATAATAAACCACAACTGCTTTCATATTGTTTCTCCTTTCTTTCTCCTCTTTTCTGAGGCTGTATGCCATCATTATAACATATTATGGGAGAAAACGCAATGGGAGAAGCAGAAAAAATACAAAGGGAACCGATATGAGCAAAATAGAAAGCCGGCACTGCCGGCTTATATCATATTATGGGAGAAAACGCAATGGGAGAGGAAGAAAAAGATGCGGGTGAAATCATTATGGGAGGAAAAATGGAGGCCGGCACTGCCGGCTTCTGATATATTATAAAGGAAAACGCAAGGGGAGAGGCAGTAAAAATATGAAAGGCGCTGTTCTAAATAAAAAACTGTATTGCAAAGACTTCCAGAACCGTCAAGCTAAGAACGCTATATCAGATCGGGAAGCGGTAACGGCACCGCGCACTGCGCGGCGGCACCGCGCACTGTGCACTGTGCGGCTGATTATCGTATGAATCCGCTGCAAAGGATCCGTCCGGCACTGTCATATACAACAGCAGACTGTCCCGGCGCAGCTGCTCTGACAGGTTCCTCAAACCGGATGCACAGACTGCCGTCATCCTGTATTTCACAGACCGCAGACTGCGCAGTGTGATGATACCGGATTTTCACCTCTGCGGCGAGCTGCGCACCGCACTGCATTTCCGGAATGCCCATAAAACATAAATGATCGCACAAAACCGCGCGCTTCAGGAGCGAGGCAGCATCTCCGAGCATGATCTGATTCGATTCCGCATCAATTCTTGTGACATATACAGGCTTTCCTGCCGCAATGCCAAGCCCTCTGCGCTGACCGACCGTATACCGGTATATACCGTGATGCGTGCCGAGCAAAACGCCCGTTTCATCGGTAAAGCTGCCGTCCGGCGGCAGGGACTGCTCTGCGTTTTCCTCAATGAAATCCGCATAGTTCCCGTCCGGCACAAAGCAGATCTCCTGCGAATCCGCTTTTGCTGCAACAGTGATTCCGGCAGACCGTGCAATCTCCCGCACCTCTGCCTTGGACAGACCGCCGAGCGGCATGACCGTCCGCATAAGCTGTTCCTGTGTCAGCCGGCAGAGCATATAGGACTGATCCTTCTGGCAGTATTGCCCCTTCTGCACCGTGTACCGGCCGTTCGGCAATTGCACGACAGAAGCATAATGACCTGTTGCAATGAGATCTGCGTGCATCGCGTCAGCCGCTTCGAGCAGCTTTGTCCATTTGACTGCGCGATTGCAGAGAACGCACGGATTCGGTGTCCTGCCGCAGAGATATTCGGACACAAAGGGCGTGATGATCTGTGCGCGAAAATCCGTCAGGCAGTTTTGCACATAATATGGGATACCGATCTGATCGCAGACAGCCTGTGCATCGCTGATTTCACAGCATCTGCTCTCTTTCCCGTTTCCGCCGACCCATGTTTTCAGCGTCATGCCGATTACATCATATCCGGCAGCTTTCAGCAGATATGCAGTCACAGCACTGTCCACACCGCCGGACATTCCGACGATCACGCGCTTTCTGCTCATATCACATAGGTGCCGTTGTCATCCGGACAAAGCTCGCTTTCAAGCAGCTCCGCGAGCGTCATGTGCTCCGTATAATCCCGCATTGCACCGTTCATTTTGTCCCACAGGCAGTCCTTGATATTCCGCCGCAGTCCGCTGTCATCGGTAATTTCCGGCGCATCCGCAAGAATCGTGCTGTCCAGTGCGTTCAGCACATCGGAAATATGGATGCAAGAAGCCGGATGCATCAGCGTATAGCCGCCCTTTTGTCCTTTGACAGAGCGGATCAGATTCGCCTGCCGGAGCTGAACCAGAATCTGCTCCAGATATTTGTGCGAAATATGCTGCCGCTGTGCGATTTCGGCGGTTGTCGTTCTTTCGCTGCGTTCGGAATGCATTGCAATATCCGCAAGTGCGGCAAGTCCGTATTCGGCTTTCGTTGTAAATTTCACGTTTGCCCCCCGTCCGTCATCCGTTCTCATGCAGAAGAAGCTCAAGTGTTTTCCACGCAAGTACGGCACATTTCACACGCGCAGGCATTTTGGAAACATTCTGAAATGCCCCCGCTTCTTCCAATTCATCCAGTTCATCATCACTGATTTCACCGGCAATCATTTTCTTGAATAATTCAGCCAGATGCAATGCATCCTCCTTCTGTCTGCCGATGATGAGATCCAGCATAATATCAGCAGATGCCTGAGAAATCGCGCACCCGACACCGGTATATGAGCCGCTCTGCACAATGCCGTTTTCAAGCTGCAAATGCAGTGTGATCTCGTCACCGCAGCTCGGATTCAGCCCTGCGTGCGAGCAGGTTGCACAGGGCAGCTCATGCAGATGCTGCGGATGCAGATTGTGGTCAATCAGAACCTCATTATAAAAGTGATCATTCATATCCCATGCGCCTCCTTACAGTTTTCAGTGTCGAAATGAAGCGTTCAATATCCTGTTCATCGTTATACAGGCCGATGCTCATGCGGGCGGTAGATGCCGCGCCGAGATACTGATGCAGCGGCTGCGCACAGTGATGTCCGGCACGAACCGCAATCCTGTCCGCATCAAAAATCGCTGCAATATCATGCGGATGCACACCGTCAACCGAAAAGGTGATGATGCCGTGATGCGCTGCCGCATCCGGCGCGCCGATGATCTGCACACCCGAAATTTCACGCATCTGCTCAAATGCAAGCGCGGTCAGCCGGTTCTCATGCTGCTGAATTTTGTCAAACCCGATGCGGTTGATATAATCAATCGCTGCGTGAAGTCCGACTGCGCCGCCGACATTAACCGTTCCGGCCTCGAATTTGTGCGGCAGCTCCGCATAGGTCGCGGATTCCCGCTGCACATATTCGATCATCTCGCCGCCGGACAGAAACGGCGGCATTTGTTCCAGCAGCTCCCTTTTACCGTAAAGAACACCGATGCCCATCGGCGCATACATTTTATGTCCCGAAAACGCCAGAAAATCCACATCGAGCGCCTGCACATCAACCGGCAAATGCGGGACACTCTGCGTACCGTCACAGACGATCAGTGTATCGTTTTTGTGGCAGATTTCTGCAAACTCCCTGATCGGATTCAGTATGCCGAACACATTGGAAATCTGCGCAATTGCAAAGATTTTCGTCTGCGGGGTCAAAGCATTCCGAAGCATTGCTTCCGTATATGTTCCCGTTTTATCACATTCCAGAAAGCGGAGCCTTGCACCGGTTTTCTGCGAGACGATCTGCCATGGGACAAGATTGCTGTGATGCTCTGAAACAGCAACCAGTATTTCGTCATGCCGGCAGAGCGTTTCGCGCCCCCAGCTGTATGCAACAAGATTCAGGCTTTCGGTTGCATTGCGCGTGAAAATGATTTCACGCTTGCTTGCCGCATGAATAAAATCCCGAACGGCAGTGCGCGCATTTTCGTAGGCATCTGTTGCCCTGACACTCAGGTCATAAAGGCCGCGCAGCGGATTTGCATTCTCAGCCGCGTAATACTGCGCGACTGCATCCATAACACACTGCGGCTTTTGTGCGGTCGCGGCGCTGTCGAGATATACCGTATCCGGATATGCCGCAAAAATCGGAAAGTCCTGTTTATTCATCCGCGCTCTCCCTTCCGAGCAGCCGGCTGACCGCCTGCTCTGTTTCCGCATCACCGATCTGCCGCACGATGCTGCCGAGCTGCGACTGTGCAAGGATCTCATAGATCTGTGCTTCCGGTATGCCGCGGGACTGCATATAAAAGATGTGCGCCGGATCAATTTTACCGATCGTTGCACCGTGCGAACCGACCACATCCTCCTCCGCACAAAGGATCACCGGAACCGTTTTGTTGATGACGGTTTCATCCAGCAGCAAAACATTCTCCTGCTCTGTGCCGGATGCCCCTGCCGCACCGTTCTGAAAATCAATCGAACCGCGGAAGATCTTTTTTGCTTGTCCGCGCAGAACGCCTCTGACTGTTGTATCGGAAACGGTTTTTTTGCCGCGTTGAACAATGTTCAGATTCAGATCCAGTGCATTGCCGTCTGCAAGCGCATATCCGATATTCGATGTAAATGCGGATTTTCTGCCGTTCATATGAATCTCGGCACCGCTGACACAGTCCGCAGGATTCAAATAGATCTGTATCAGCTCCAGCGAAGCATTTTCAGCCAGCTCCGCGTGCAGCTCCAGCACGTTTTTTCCGCCGCGGATGATCTGCACAAGCCGGATCTGTTCGCTGCTTTCTGCATGAACATCTGTCCGGATGACTGCCTGTTCCGCATCCGCATTCATCACGATCAGCTGCGGCTTTTTGCTGCCGGAGACTGAGATATTTGCAGATTTTGCAATATGAATTCTTGTGACCGGCTTCTCTGCGCCGGAGACTGCGATTTCATCCGCAGGACCGTTATATAATTCTCGCTCCGTCCCGTTGACGCCGAGCCATGAAAACGTCGGAACGGGAAGCTGATTCAGTTGTACTGTCGCCATATGCCCTCCTTATCCGACTGTGCCGGTCATTTCCAGACGGATGAGATTATTCATCTCAACCGCATATTCCAGCGGCAGCTCCTTCGAGACATTGCCCGCGAAGCCGCTGACAATCATCGCACGCGCCGCCTGTTCATCCATGCCGCGTGACATCAGATAAAACACCGCATCATCGCTGATCCTGCCGATTTTTGCCTCATGACCGATGTCGCATTTATCTGTACGGATGTCCATGACCGGCAGCGTGTCCGAGCGGGAACGTCCGTCAAGCATCAGCGATTCGCAGCTTACCGATGAGCGGCTCCCGACTGCGTTTTCATGCACCGTCACGGCGCTCCGGAATGTGCTGATGCCGCCGCTTTTGGAGATGGATTTTGTGTCTATATGCGATGCGGTTTCCGGTGCATTGTGAACGATTTTTGCACCGGTATCGAGGTTCTGTCCCTCACCCGCAAAGGTAATCCCTGTAAACTCTGCCGAAGCACCGCGCCCGTTCAGAATGCTCATCGGGTATAAATATGAAACATGAGAGCCGAAGCTGCCGGAGACCCATTCAATGCGGCCGCCTTCTTCGACAACTGCACGCTTCGTATTGAGATTATACATATTCTTCGACCAGTTTTCAATTGTCGAATACCTCAGCTTTGCGCCCTTTCCGACATACAGCTCGACACATCCCGCGTGCAGCCCCGCCTCATAATATTTCGGTGCCGAGCAGCCCTCGATGAAGTGCAGATCACTGTTTTCTTCGAGAATAATCAGTGTATGCTCAAACTGACCTGCGCCCTTTGCATTCAGCCGGAAATACGATTGCAGCGGAATATCGAGCCTGACGCCTGCCGGAACATATACAAACGAGCCGCCCGACCAGACCGCACCGTGCAGTGCAGCAAATTTATGATCGGTCGGCGGAACCAGCTTCATGAAATGCGTGCGGATGATTTCCGCATACTGCGGGTCATGCATCGCGCTTTCAAGATCGGTATACACAACACCGGATTCCGCGACCTCCTTCCGGACATTGTGATATACCAGCTCGCTGTCATACTGCGCACCGACGCCTGCCAGCGATTCCCGCTCTGCCTGCGGGATGCCGAGCCGCTCAAAGGTCTCCTTAATATGCTCCGGTACATCGTTCCAGTCGGTGTTCATACGGGATTTCGAGCGGATATATGTGACAATATTGCGCATATCCAGCCCGTCAACCGGCGGCCCCCAGACCGGCATCTTCATGCGGGAAAAGATTTCCAGCGATTTCAGACGAAATTCCAGCATCCACGCCGGATCGCCCTTTTCTTCCGATATTTCGCGGATAATTTCCGGCGTAATGCCGCTGCTGAGAAAATCTGCCGCATCCTCCTCAAACCGGAAATCATACAGCGAACGGTCAATATCCGCGACCTGCGTTTTTTGTTTCATATTGTGTCCTTTCCGGTCAGATGCTCAAAGCCGTGTTCATTGATCTCCGCGATCAGCTCTGCGCCGCCCTCCCTGACGATGTTTCCGTCAGCAATGATATGTGCGCGGTCTGTCGGCAGCGCTTCCAGAATTTTGGTGTTATGCGTGATAATCAGCGGCGAACCGCCGCAGCTTTCACGGTATGCCGCAATGCCTGCCGAAACGGTGCGCACCGCATCCACATCCAGTCCGGAATCCGTTTCATCCAGGATGGCGAGCTTGGGTTTCAGCATCAGCAATTGCAGAATCTCCGCTTTTTTCTTTTCGCCGCCGGAGAATCCGACATTCAGATCACGGTCTGCATAGGCGGCATCCATTTGCAGCGTTTCCATCGCAGTTTTCAGCTGCTTTTTGAAATCCCATAGCTTCATGCGCTGCCCCGTAATCTGTTCCAGCGAACTGCGCAGAAAATCCGAGAGCGTAATGCCGGGAATCTCGACAGGATTCTGGAACGACAGAAAAATACCGCGTTTGGCGCGTTTATCCGGCGATTCTCCGGTAATATCCGCGCCGTCAAAGATGATTGTTCCGCCCGTTACTTTGTATTCAGGGCTGCCCATGACCGTATAGCCGAGCGTGGATTTTCCTGCGCCGTTCGGCCCCATGAGTACATGAATTTCGCCGCTTCCGACTTCCATAGAAACGCCGTGCAGCAGCTCTTTTTCCTCAATTTCAACTGACAGATTCTCAATTGTCAGCAATGCCATATTGCTTCATCCTTTCATATTAACCCTATGGAATATATAGGCTATGGATGCATTATATCATATTTTCCCTACCTTGTCAATAGGATATAATAAAAAAGCGGATATTGATTTTTACTTCCCGATCTGATTGGATGCTTTTTAAGTCTTGAAAATGCAGTTTTTATTTAGAACAGTGCCTTTGATACTTTTTCTGCCTCTCCCATTGCTTTTTCCTGCATTATATGTTATAATATAATCTGTATAATTGTGTTTTGAATAACATCTGTTGTGTATGATAATAGGATTTGCGACAGATGAGAAAAGAGGATTCTATGCTCCAAAATCTTCCGGAAAAAAACAAAAGCCGCCGCCTTGACAGGATCGCGGTGCTGATTCCGTGCTTTAATGAGGCAAAAACGATCGGCAAGGTCGTCCGTGATTTTCGTGCAGCTCTGCCGGAGGCTGTGGTCTATGTCTATGATAACAATTCGACGGACGGTACAGCAGAGCTTGCTGTGGAGGCCGGTGCTGTTGTCCGCCATGAATATCAGCAGGGCAAGGGTAATGTCATTCGCCGGATGTTCCGCGAGATCGATGCCGAATGCTATCTGATGGTTGACGGCGATGATACCTATCCCGCCGAATATGCCCGTCAGATGGCCGAGCCTGTGCTGACAAAAAAGATTGATATGGTTGTCGGAGACAGGCTCTCCTCGACCTATTTCACGGAAAATAAGCGCCCGTTCCATAATTTCGGCAATTCGCTGGTTCGTTTCTGCATCAACCGCTTTTTTCATTCCGACATCAAGGACATCATGACCGGCTACCGTGCATTTAGCTTCCATTTCGTCAAGACGTTTCCGGTGCTTTCCAAAGGCTTTGAGATCGAGACGGAAATGAGCATCCATGCAATCGACAAAAATATGTCTACGGAAAATGTTGTGATCGGATACCGTGACCGCACAGAAGGCAGCGAATCCAAGCTCAATACTTATTCTGACGGTATCAAGGTGCTCGGTACGATTGTCCGGATGTATAAAAACTGCAAGCCGATGCAGTTTTTCGGGCTGATTGCACTTGTGCTGCTTCTGATTTCGGCTGCGTTTTTCATTCCTGTGCTGGTGCAGTATTTCCAGACCGGCCGTGTTGAGCGCTTCCCGACACTGATCGTCTGCGGTTTTACGCTGATAGCTGCGGTGCAGTCCTTCTTTTCCGGCATGATCCTCGGCTGCATCATTCAGAAGAACCGGCAGGATTTTGAGATCAATCTGCACCGCTCCGATGAGCGCCTCAAGCATTTGCAGCGGATTCAGGAGGCAATGGAACAGGAGGAACAGATTTCATGAAACAACGCAACAGTTTACTGGCGGAGCTGCGGAGTCTGGATGCGGTGAAGCTGATTTCACTCGCGTTTTCGGTGATTTCTGCGGGTGCTTTTGCAAGATTTTATTCTTTTTCTTCCGCGAATATCACGACATTGCTGCTTGCACTGCTGAGCTATCCGTTTTTCATCGCATCCTTCCGTATCAAGGAGAAACGTGTGCTGACAGCAGGTGTTCTGCTTGGTGTTTTCTTCTCGCTGACGCATTTTATGATAAAATACGAGTGGCTGATCCAGCAGGAGAACCACAGAGCTTTTTATGCACTGGAATTTTCCCTCGGATTTACGGCATTTTATACGGCTCTGAGCAGCGTTCTGCTCTCCAAGCTGCAAGGGATCCGGCTTAATACGGATGGGGCGGAGCCGCCG
This sequence comes from Oscillospiraceae bacterium, assembly GCA_017540225.1. Taxonomy (GTDB): domain Bacteria; phylum Bacillota; class Clostridia; order Oscillospirales; family Ruminococcaceae; genus Firm-04. Next base: position 33,162 of record JAFYBM010000089.1, read on the forward strand.
CTGCGCAAACGGCTGATTCTCTTTTTTGTTTCGGCTGCGGTCATGTTTTTCTGCTGGCTGCCGTATTTTAAGCTGTCCTATCCCTGCGTGCTGACGAACGATTCCATTGACCAGCTCAATCAGGCCGTCAAGGACAGGCCGCTTTCCAATCATCATCCTGTTGCACACACTTTTATTATCAGGCTTTGCTATAATTTCGGTTTTGCGCTGTTTCATGATGAGACCAAAGCGGTTGCGACTTATTCGATCATTCAGATGCTGTTCATGGCATTCAGCTTCTCCTATCTCGTTGTGACACTGTATCGCCTGCGCGTCAAAAAGCTGCCGATTCTCTGTGTGTTTGCAAGCTATGCAGTGCTGGCATATCACGGAACCTACAGCATCACAATGTGGAAGGATGTGCCGTTCGGCATTCTGGTTCTGACATTGGCTGTCACGCTCTGGCGCATTCTGCTCTGGGATCAGCGCGGACAAAAGAAGACACCTGTTCTGGAACTTATTATGCTGTTCCTGACCGGCATCGGCGTATGTCTGTTCCGAAGCAACGGTCTGGTCGCATATGCGGGCGTTCTGCTGTTCCTGCTGATTTACTGTCTGCGGAAGAAAAAGGCCGTCACGGCAGGGATTGCCTGTACGGCGCTGGTGCTTTCGCTGATTGTCAAGGGGCCGGTTTACAGTGCATTGCAGATCAAACCGCCGGAAACGATTGAGGGGCTTGGCATCCCGCAGCAGATGATCGGCAGAGTACTGCAGCAGGAGCGTCCGCTGACCGATGAACAGATCGAGCTGATCTCCGGCGTTGCGGATATTCAGGCGCTGCGCGAAAACTACTGGCCTGGTTCTGCGGACGGCATCAAATATTATATCTGGTTCAACGGCAACGAGCAGTTTATTGCCGAGCACAAAAAGGAATTTTTCAAGCTCTGGGTCGATCTCGGACTCAAATATCCTTCGGATTATCTGATCGCCTATGTCAGCTCGACCAATGGCTACTGGTATCCGGATGTGCAGAACTGGATCTACGGTGACGAGCTGCACACGGATAATTTTGAGACGCTGCACCATGAGGCAAAGCTGAGCGAGGCACATGAGCAGGCGCTGCGCGAATGGCGCAACAATTATCACGATTATTATATCTGGGGCCTGCTCTGGAGCATCGCGGCGATGTTCTGGCTCACGCTGTTTATGACGGCTGCGGCATTTGTCTGCCGGAAAAAACAGATGCTTCTGCTGTATCTTCCGGTGATTTTTGTCTGGGGCACGCTGATGATCGCGGCACCGGTTTATGCGGAATTCCGGTATACTTATTCGATGTTCTGCTCTGTGCCGATGCTGTGTCTGATTCCGTTTGTCAGTGCAGAGAAACCGGCTCCTGCGGAAATGAAGGCTGCAGCAGTCTCAGAAGCTGCACCGGCGCCTGAGGCGGATGTTGAAACAGCGGCAGAGGCGGATGCAGAAACTGCGGCAGAGGCGGAAACAGAATCGGACACGAAAACGGAAGCGGAGACCGAAACAAAAGCGGAGCAGCCGGAGCAGACACCGACAACCGTTGATGATGATCTGACAGAAATGAAAGGATAATAGCATGGCACAGAATACAGAACAGGACAGGATCCGGCGAAAAAAAAGGAAAAAGCTCCTGAAGCTGCGGAAAAACAGACTCGGCTGCTCGGTCATCGCGTTTATGCTTTCCGGACTGATTACGCTGGTACTGCTGGCACTTGTGTTGCAGTCTTTCTTTTTGATCTCGCTGAGTTCAAAGATCGAGAGCGAATATGCCAGCCTGCAAATGCTTGCGAATATGTATCAAGCGGATGTAAGCGAGGGCAAGGAGGATGCGATTCGTCTGCTGGACCTCACAGGCAGACCGTATCTCTTAAAAGAGGCAGACGGTACGCTGCTGTATCAGAACGGCGAAAATACCTGCGGCACCTTGTCCGGCAGCTTTGTGAGCACGACCGGCGACATCTTCATCAGCATCGCAACGGATCCGACGCCGTATACGGTCTATGAGGATACGAAATACCCGATTATGGTGCCGGATTCCCGCGGTTATATAACCGTGGACTGGGCAAAACTTATGAGAAAGATGACTGAAAATCCGCTCGATGAACAGCTCGTAACGGATGATACTATTCAGATGGACAGCCATTTGCTTTTGCTTCCGCTGTGGATTGAGGTCACACCGGAGGGCGGCACGCAGCGGCTGATCTTCCGGACAGAGCTGACGGAAAATCTTTCTGAGCTGATACTGCTGATTATTATTCTGCTTGCGATGCTTGTTACGGGCTTGCTCCTGAGCATCATTCTGCTGCATAATCTGATCTCCGATCTCATCCGGCAGCACAAGGTGAAAAAACTGTTCTTCACGGATATTGCCACGAAAGGCCACAACTGGATGTGGTTTCTGCTGCGGGGCGAAATTTTGCTGCATAAGGCGCGCCGAATCCGCTATGCCGTCGCGGAGATCTCTGTTGTCAAATACCGTACATTCTGTGTCTGCAATTCAATTGCAGAGGGGGAGCAGCTGCTCGGTCGTATTCAGAATACGCTGCTGAGCCGTCTGGAGAAAAAGGAAATCTGTGCGCACAGCGCCGACGGCAGCTTTGCAATGCTGCTGCGTTATACGGATGATGAAACGCTGCGGCAGCGGATCCGGCAGATGATGACGGATGCTGCCGGCGAAGAAACCGGCCACAGCATCGCATTCCATACCGGAGTGAATGTCATACCGGAATCTGCGGAAAAACGCGGAATCTTCCGGCGGAATGACGCTGACCTCGAAAAAGAATACAACAATGCCTGCGCAGCCTGTGCCACACTGGAGCACAGCGACGATTCCGGTATTGCATTCTTTGACGAAAAGCTCGTCGAGGAGCAGAAATGGATCGACACGGTGCTGCAGGAGCAGCAGTCTGCGCTGCAAAATGAAGAATTTGTTGTCTTCTATCAGCCGAAATATGATCCGAGAACCAACCAGCTTAGCGGTGCAGAGGCGCTGATCCGCTGGCAGTCACCGAAATACGGCTTTATTTCACCGGGCAAATTCATTCCGATCTTTGAAAAGAACGGGTTTATCACGGAAATTGACCACTATATGATCGCTCATGCGGCACGCGATCAGCGCCGCTGGCTCAATGCCGGCTATCACTGCGTGCCTGTTTCCGTCAATGTTTCCCGCGCACATTTCATTGAAAGCGATCTTGCCGAGCAGATCCGTGACATCGTTGATGCGGAAGGTACGCCGCATGAGCTGATTGAGATTGAGCTTACCGAAAGCGCATTCTTCGATGACAAAAAAGCGCTGATCCGGACGATCTCACGTCTGAAAAGCTATGGCTTTACCGTTTCAATGGACGATTTCGGTTCCGGTTATTCCTCGCTGAATTCGCTGAAGGATATGCCGCTGGATATTCTCAAGCTGGATGCGGAATTCTTCCGCGGCGAAACAGCCGGTACCGATCGCGGTGAGATCATTGTGACAGAGGCGATCCGTCTGGCAAAGAGCCTGAATATGCGCACGGTCGCTGAGGGTGTCGAGATCAAGGAGCAGGTCGATTTTCTGGCCGCGCAGGGCTGTGATATGATTCAGGGCTACTATTTTGCAAAGCCGATGCCCGGAAACGAATTTGAGCAGAGAATTGCCGCTCCGGCGGATCCGCTGCCGGAACAGCCTGTTTCAGAAACCTGAGGAGTACGATCAATATGAAAAAGAATACTGTGCTGATCTCTGCGGCGGCAGCAGTGCTGCTGACAGCCTGCGGAACGGGCAGTTCGGAAGCGGAGATGCAGTATATCAAAACCAGTGTGCTCTATGACACGCTTTCCGATATGTACCAGAATCCCGATGCGTATCTCGGAAAACAGTTTCATATCGTCGGGACGCTCTATCCTTCGACCGACCATGACGGCGAAACCTTTTACTCTGTTTACGCAGAGGAAACGCGGGGCGGTCACGGCATCGGTCTGGAGCTTGACTGGAATGATTTTTCCGGCTTTACGGATTATGAAACCGTAACGGTTGAGGGAACGCTTGACAAGGAAAAGGGCAATCATGACGGTGAGGAGATTCAGTATCTGATCCTGCGTGTCTCAAAGCTGGAAAAACGGGATTCCTGAGCAATCCGTGAGAACCGAACAGATGCCGGCTTCCGGCAGTTGACAAAAAATGTGTTTTCTGGTATGATATTAGCGTGTGATGACACACCTTCGCAGAACCATCTGTGTATGCAGATCGTGAAATAAAGATGAAAAGAGGAATAAACTATGGCATTTCAGCCTTATCAGGCCTCCATGCTTGCGCTTGGACAGGCCCCGTCTGTGATTCGTGAAACCTTTGAATACGGTCTTCGCCGTGCACAGGAGATCGGCAGGGAGAATGTGTTTGATTTCAGTCTCGGCAATCCGAGCGTACCGGCGCCGCCGTCCGTGCATGATACGATGCGCAGACTGATGGATGAAACCGATTCTGTGCTGCTGCACGGCTATACATCCGCTATCGGAGCCGAGCCGACCCGTGCTGCAATCGCTGCGGACATCAATGCGCGCTTCCATGCCGGCATTTCCGCACAGGATCTTTATATGACCTGCGGTGCGGCAGCATCTCTGACCGTGACGCTGCACGCGATTCTCTGTCCCGGCGATACCTGCATGACCTTTGCGCCGTTCTTTCCGGAATACCGCGTATTTGTGGAATCAGCCGGTGCAAAGCTGACACAGGTTCCGGCTGATACCGAAAACTTCCAGATGAATCTGCAAGCCTTTGCGGAGCTGATTACGCCGGAAACCAAGGCTGTGATCGTTAATACCCCGAATAATCCGACCGGTGTTGTGTATACGGAGGAAAATCTCAGAGCATTCTGCAAGCTGCTGCACGAAAAAGAACTGGAATACGGTCATCCGGTCTATCTGATTGCGGATGAACCCTACCGCGAGCTGGTTTACGATGATACGACAGTGGTGCCGTATCTCCCGAATCTGTATGACAACACCTTCGTTTGCTATTCTTACAGTAAATCGCTTTCGCTGCCCGGCGAGCGTATCGGCTATATTGTCGTATCGCCGAAAATGCAGGACAGTCGTCTTGTTTATGCGGCAGTCTGCGGCGCCGGCAGGGCGCTTGGCTTTGTCTGCGCACCGAGCCTGATGCAGCGTGTTGTGGCAGAGAATCTCGGAAAAACCGCTGATCTTTCCGTTTATCGCAGAAACCGCGATCTGCTCTACAAAAATCTGACCGATTACGGCTACCGCTGCATTTATCCGGACGGGGCGTTCTATCTCTGGGTTCAGGCGCTGGAGGATGATGCAAACGCATTTTGCCGGAAGGCGCGGGATTATGAGCTTCTGCTGGTGCCGTCGGATTCCTTCGGCTGCAAGGGCTTTGTCCGCATCGCATACTGTGTGACGACCGAAATGATTGAGCGCAGCTTGCCGGCCTTCAAAAAGCTGGCTGAGGCCTACGGGAAATAATACAGGAAAAGCGCAGCCTTTTTGACTGCGCTTTGCTTGTTTACTAAAGAGCAGCACCCTGTTCGGGGTGCTGCTCTGTTTTATTGCGTGGGGTTGTTTTGTGCGAATCAGTGGTTCATGCCTCTGCCGGGGCCTTCCAGCTGCGGATTGTTGTTATTCTTGGCGGCTCTCTTCTGTTCCTGCTTCACAGCCTTGGCGTGCTGCGCAAGCTCATTGAGCAGCTCTGCACTTTCACTCTTAATACCCCGCAAACCGGAATTTGGTTTTACAAAATTAAAAATTCAGCATTCTGCACAAAAACAAGCGCAAAAAAGACGCATATTGCCCAAGCTCCGGATTCAGGGCGGCGTTTTGCTTTTTTTTTTCGATTTTCAGTTTGTTTTCAGAAACAGATGATATGATAAAAACATCAAAGGGAGAAGATCCCCTGTTCTCCCACGATAAACAGATAGAGAATATACCATATGAAAGGATAGGATTGGATTATGAAAAAAATGCGAAAAACAGGTGCGGCAGTGATCGTGCTCTCAGCAATGGCGGCTGCATTTGCCGTACAGGTCTCCGCGGCGTCTCTGGCGGATGTCAGCTCCCTTTGCAAATATCTGACAGAGGGTGCGGCACTGACGGAAGGACTTGCAGCGGATGAAAACGGCGACGGCATCCTCAATGCAGTGGATCTCACGCTGATGAAGCGCGCAGCGCTGGAAACCGCAGCACCCTCTGAACCTGCGACAGATGACAGCTATGTGACACAGATCACCTTCGCTTCCGGCGCCGTGACGCTGAAAAATGCGTCCGATCAGACTGTCGATGCTGCAAATGCCTCAAATGTCAAGGTCGAAAACGGTACCTATGTCACGATTACGCAGCAGACAACAGACGGCACAACGAATTTCGGTGACATCAACATCGACGGCGAATGCGAGAACGGTCAGATCAAGGTCGATGTCGATGAAAATGCGTATCCGAAAGCACAGGTCACGCTCAATCTCCGCGGCCTGACACTCTCCAACAGCAAGGATTCCCCGATCTATGTCAGTCAGATTGCCGATGAGTGCGTGATTGCCGTGAAGAAAGACACTGTCAATACAATCTCTGACGGCACCGAGTATACAAACGCTGACAACAGCGCTGCCGCGATCTATTCCCTCGATGACCTCAAATTCAAGGGCAAGGGCACGCTGATCGTCAACGGCAACTGCAAGGACGGCATCGTTTCTAAGGATGATATGAAGATCTGGAACGGCGATATTCAGGTCACGGCAGCCGATGACGGCGTCCGCGGCAAGGATTCGATCCGGATCGGTGATCCGGATGCGGAGGATTACAGCTCGCTGAAGCTCACGGTTTACAGCAAGGGCGGCGACGGCATCCGTTCAACGAATGATACCGCTGATTCCGGCAAGGGCTATATCAAGATCAACGGCGGCACGATTGACGTCAAGGCAGATTACGGTGACGGCATTCAGGCGGAGCAGGAGGTCATCATTGCCGGCGGCGACATCAATATCTATACCTATCAGGGTTCCGGCTATACCGGCAGCGGCACCGCGACCGGCGGACAGACCAATCCGTGGCAGGGCGGCGGCTTCGGCTCCGGCGGAATGCAGGACGGTAATTCCAACAAAACTGATATTTCCGCAAAGGCGATTAAGACAGTCGGTATCTGGGACGAAGCAGGCACAACCTATCAGAGTGCTGGCAATATTACATTCACGGGCGGCAATATCACAATCGACTGCTCTGATGATGCAATCCACTGCGCAGGCGATATGTTTGTGACAGGCGGCGTGTTTAACATCGCAACAGCAGACGATGCCTTCCACTCCGATCACAATCTCTCGATCGGCACCAAAGGCTCGGGCAGTTATGACGATGTGCAGATCTATATTTCCAAGTGCTATGAGGGCATTGAGGCGGTCTATATCAACCAGAACAGCGGCACGGTCTATATTGTTTCCGGCGATGACGGCTACAATGCAGCAGGCGGTGCTGATAATTCGGGCAACGGCAATACCGGTATGTTCGGACCCGGCCAGATGGGCGGTTCATTCGGTGAGCTGAATCTGAACGGCGGATTTGTTGTTGTTAATTCCGCCAACGGCGACCATGATGCATTTGATTCCAACGGCAATATCAACATCACCGGCGGATACTATGTCTGCAACGGTCAGGAACCGCTCGACTGCGGCGACGGCGGATATACCATCAACCAGACCGGCGGTACATATATTAAAATGACCGCAGGCAATACGAATCTCACGCAGACCTATACATTTAAGGACGCTTCCGGCAATGCGGTTGTGACCTTTAAGAGCGCATCCGGCAGCCCCGGCATCTCCTCGAAGGATAATTCGACCTGCTATTCCGGCACAACGGTTTCCGGCGGTACAAAGCTGCTCGGTGAGTGCCCCTACGGTGTCACGCTCGGCGGTACTGTATCCGGCGGCACGCAGGTGACCGGTTCCGGTTCATCCAGCACACAGCCCGGTCAGCCCGGCCAGCGCAACTGATTCTGTTGTATTCTGAAATCCTCTCAAAGATCGACAAGCGAAAGCACCTCCGTTTTTCGGAGGTGCTTCTGCTTGTTTGAATGCTAAATTTCAGAATGCTTTATTTCAGCATTCCCCGTTTGAGCAGGGAAAGATCTGCCGCATTGATGATTCCGTCACCGTTCAGATCGGCGGCAGCCGGCGCATTGAGCCTTTTGCCGGAGATCAGATATTGTATCAGTGCGGCGGCATCCGCAGCATCTACGCTGCCGTCTCTGTTGACGTCACCCGGCTGTGCCGCAGATTCTGCGTTCGGTGCCTCATCCTGTAAAAAGGAAACGACCCATGCAAGCGGCGCATTATAGCAGAGCGATGCTTCATTGGTTGCCCATGACTCCACGGAATCGACAAAGCATCTCTGCGAAGGCGTATCCGGTTCTCCGACCGCAAAGCCGAGTGCGCGCGCATACTGATCTCCCAGGATGCGGGGCGTCGGGCCGCTGCAAATGACGCCGTCCGGCGCCTCCGGCAGCGAGGCATCCAGTTCCTTTGCCCAGAATTTGTGGCTCGGATTCTGCTCGCGATATGTGCCGTATCCGGTAATAAAGGAGAATGCCAGCGGATTGCAGCCGAGCAGATAGTTCATGCCGGAGATCACGCCGTCCATGTATTTTTTCTCGCCGGTCAGGTCATAGGCATAGGCCATTGCGATCATATTGTTGAGCGTCATGCCGTTTGAGCCGTATTCATAACCGTATTCGATCAGCACCGGCGACAGTAAACTGCTCATATCATAATAGCCGGGGCCGTCATAGAGATACGGGTTGCCGTAGCCCTGCTTCTCCGTTGTCTCCGCATAAGAATCGGCTGCCGCAAGAATCGAATCAGACAGCTCCCTGGACTGTTTGTCGTCCAGCAGCTCTGTATGCAGCGCCAGCGAAAGCGAACCGGCAGAAGCGGTTTCGTCCCAGTTCAGCATGGTGTAGGGGCCGTACTGGGCACCGCCGTTGTGGATTCTGCTGCTGACCTTGAATGCGTTTTGATAGCGGGAAAGCTCTTTGAAGTAGGTGTCCGCATCGGCATCCTGCATTTCCTTTGCGGAAATGAAGATCTCGCAGGCTGCCCAGTAATCATCGTCCCGCACCTCGAAATCACCGTAGGCTTCGCCGGAAGTTGCCTGAAGCAGCGGCGCATACAGGGATTTCTCGTTCAGCTCCTCCTTTACGCAGGAGGTATGATAATACGGATGTGTGACCGTTGTCAGATCCG
>JAFYBM010000090.1 GCA_017540225.1 Oscillospiraceae bacterium
CAAGCCGGAATCAGGTAAACGGCTTGAGGAAGATCAGCAGCAGCGCGATGATAAGGCCGTAAATACCGGTCGATTCTGCGACTGCGCAGCCGACGAACATTGTTCTCGTGACCGCACCGGATGCCTCCGGCTGCCGTGCGATTGCCTCACAGGCCTTTCCGACCGCATAGCCTTCACCGATACCGGGGCCGATACCCGCGATCATCGCAAGTCCTGCTCCGATTGCGGAGCCTGCCAGAATAATTGCTTCACCCATATCCATAATTCAGATACCTCCATCATTAGAATAAACAAGGATTGTTACGCAGGTTCCTCCTCTGCGGGGCCTGCATTGCTGATGAACACCATCGTCAGCATAATAAAGATAAATGCCTGCATAAAGTCAGAGAACAGGTCAAAATACAGCGACAGCACTGCCGGAATACCGACTGTCAGCACCGGCACCTTCAGATGTATCATGCGGCTGAGATTGGCGAGGCCGTAATAGACCAGCGCCATGATGATCGAACCGCCGGCGATATTGCCGAAGTGACGCAGTGCCATTGCAGTCGGCGTTGCAACCTCACTCAGTATATTGATCGGCAGCATAACGGGGATCGGATCGGCAAAGCCCTTGAGATAGCCGCGCACACCGCCGAACCGCAGTTTTGTCCATGTTATGAGGATAAACGTGATCGCTGCCCATGTCAGAAGCACTGAAAAGTCAGATGTCACAGCGCGGACGCCGAGCAGACTGACAAGGCTTCCGAAGATCGAAAAGCAGAAGATCGTTGCGATGTACGGTGTGAAACGGAGCCAGCGTTTGCCCATTGTGTCACGCACAAGATTCGTGATCGCTTCTACCGCCATTTCTGCAATGACCTGCCGCTTGGATACGGCTCTGACCTTGAGGCCGCGTGTCAGGAAAATGCACAGTCCCAGAATCACTGCCATGACGATCCATTCAAGGATGATTGTTTCCGTGAAGTTGATCGTCAGGCTGCCGATCGCAAACGATGCAATGACCTTCGGGCCTTCCACATTCAGCTCTGTCGGCCCCTCCAGTATTTTCGGAAGCGCAGTCAGCGTCAATTGATTGACAAGCATAGAAGTTGATTCTCACCTCTTTTTTCGCGGGGAATGTGAACCGGAAACGATTGCGCCCGCCGTGTATATCAGGCGCGGATAAAGCATCGGAACCGCTACAGCGACCGGATGCAGATAACGCCGGAGCAGCAGGGAAGCACCGAACGCCAGACCGAATACCGCAAGCCGCAGTGCATAAAACAGCAGATAACGGCGCTGCGAGGTCACGCCTGTACGCTTTGCATCCTCTGCCATGCGCGTCACGCTGATCTTCAAAAGCAGCAGCGTCACCAGCAGAACCGCCGTGCCCAGCAGCAGCCCCAGTGCAAACGGGACTGTCGCGCCGATTACGATGATACTGATGAGATAAGCTGCCAGATCCAGCAAAACGGCACGCTTCGCAAGGCTGCGGATTTCCTGCCGCAGAATGTCCGACGGCATCGGATTCGCCTCCTTCTTCCGGATTCTCTAACAGTATACCATAAAATTTCAAAAAAAGCAATGGGCAAACCGCATGAAACATCCGATATTCAGACAATTCAGCCTCTGTGCCAAAAAAGCCTGCACCCGCAAGTGCGTTCCTGCCGCACATCGCGGCACAGAATGCATACAGGCACAGGCAGTCTCCCCCAAAAAGCAGAAATACCCGCACCGGAACCGACCGGCGCGGGTTTTCCTTTCCCCCTAAGTTCTGTAGTTGTCATGATTCGGGTTCAGATACGCCTTGCAATGCAGAGGCGTATCATGCTTTCGGATTGATCATATTTGCTGATTGTATTATAACATTTTAGCTGAATAATGTCAAGACCTTAGCGAAAAAATTGGATGCTTCAATGATTTTGACCGCCTGTTTTTGTTAGGGATGCACGAAAGCTCCGCGCAGCTACTCAACATAACAGACTGATTCGGTGCCGGCGCGATTATACGGCACCGGCAGCGTGCGGATCCGATATTTTTCCGGCCGAACGGTAAAAACGCTGATAGCTGGACGGTGTGCAGTGTTTGACCTCCTTAAAAATCCGGTTGAAGGTCGAAAGACTCGTGAAGCCGGACTGCATCGCAACCTCCGTAATCGGAATGGACGGATCCATCAGCAGCGTTTCAGCCGCCTTGACGCGCCGCTGGTTGATAAACTGTAAGTATGACATCGAATTATACTGCTTGAACAGCCGCGAGAAATGGAACTTGCTGTAGCCGGCGATTTCTGCCAGCGTATCCAGCGAAATGTCATACATATAGTTCTGGTCAATATAATTCAGCACCTGCTTGAATTTTTCGTTATACTGGAGCATTTTGTCCTGCGGACAGGCAATCGTCTGACGTGCCTGTTCAAGCTGGTATTCCCGCACGGCAACCAGAAGATTGATGACATTCAGATAAATCTTGACATTCGCAAGATCCGTATCCTCATAGTATTCCTCATAAATATCCAGCACGAATTTTTTTGCGCGCAGATACAGATTTCTGTCCGTATCCGGCGTAATCACAATCGTTTTCCGGAACAGCGGCATCACAGCTTCCAGCGCCGGATTGCCGCCCAGCACATTCTGGTCACACTGAAAAATAATCCTTCTGCCTGGCTGCGCCGGAAGCGTATGCAGCTCTCCGGGCGGGATCATGATGATCTCGCGCTCCTGCAGATGGTATTCCTCCCCGCCGGTCTCAACCGTGAAATCATTTTCAATAGGCATTATGATCTCAACTGCGTTATGCCAGTGGGTCGGATAAAACTCCGTTTCTACATTATCATAGAGCATTGCATAGCGTTTGCTGTCGTATTCAACGGTTTCATAGTTTCCGGACAGATGTTTAATCACTTCGGATTCCCCCTTTCCCGAAGATCACTTTGCGACTATATTACCATTATAGCACATTTTCAGCAAAATTTCAATAGTTTTTGTTAGAAAAATCCAAAGCAATACAACTTTTTCTTGAAACCACTTGAAAAAATGAGAGAAAATTCTTTTGAGCCGGTCGCAATAATTGACCGATAAGCGAAAAAACTGTATTCTGTTCCGGGTCTGACTGTTGCCGTGTGAAGCATTACTGCCTCTGTGTGAATGCCGGAACGCCTTTTGTCCTGCGGATCCTGAATCCGCTCTGCACTGTGTGATTTCTCTTTGAATTAGGTCTTGACAAATACTCGGATTTGTGTTATAATGCTATCGTAATCATTTCGGAGGCATAGCTCAGCTGGTTAGAGCGCACGGTTCACATCCGTGAGGTCGCGGGTTCGAGTCCCTCTGTCTCCATCCAATGTTCCTGCGTATTCGGAACAGTTACGAAAAGCACGAAAACACGCATAATCGCGGTTTTCGTGCCTTTTTTATTGCCAGTTTCTTTGCGGGTACGAAGCGCAAACAGGGTAATCGGCAGGAAATTGACAAGCAAAATCAGAAATCCTCTCTCCTGAAAAAATACTCAGAAAATAAGAAATTGGGAAGTGCATACGCAGAATCAGAGAACTGTGGCTTTTGTGATCTATTAATTTTCGTCTCACCAGAAAGCCGTTGTTTGGCATTTCGCGGCTTTGGCGCAGATCAAAGAATACCGAAATCTTATTATGGATCGCTGACGGGCTGCACCGTCACCGGCTGCTCGTCTGCGGGATCATAGGGCGCCGGAACCGGCTCATCCGTGAACGAAAGCATCAGGTAATCCAGATTCGGACCGCCCTCTGCGGTGTTCGATTGCAGCTTGATTTGATTGATGCCGGCATTCAGCGGCAGAACGATGCCGCGCTCCTCCCATGTTGTCCATGCACCGGTTGTCAGAAAACTCTGCTTCCATTTGTCATTTCCGCCGTTTACGGAGATCATCATGCTGCGGTCATTGGCAGAGCCGTTTGCAATATTGAAGGTGCAAAGATAGTTGCCTGAATACGGAACATTGACCGCAAAGGTCACATTACTTTCGCTGTTATTGTCGAGATTCAGATAATCTTTGTAAGAGAAGCCGGCATTTGTGCTTTCGTGTACGCCCTGCGAATACTGCTGCTCCGATGCCGCATATTTCGTATCGGCAAATTCGGTCACACTGCCTGTCAGATAACCGATCATTTCCTGAATATCAGCGAAATCAGCTTTCAGATCACCGTTCAGGTCAGCTGCCTGCACATACCGATACGGAGAAACATTCATAACGGTACGTTTGGCAAGTGTGAGGTCGATTGCATTGATTCTGCCGTCGCTGTTGAGGTCACCTTGCAGAAGCGGGTAACCGGACGCTGGATGAACCGCCGGCGTATCTGTAATCTCGGCAGACGGATTGTCCGGAACCGAAGGCTCATCGGAAACTGCCGCAGTACCGACATTCATAACCTGATACATCAGCTCAGCAAGTCTTGTCGCACCGGCACGGTTTGGATGCAGCCCGTCATCCATATACAGCTTGCTGACATCCGCAGCGCTCTTTTTCAGGCAGTCATTCTGCCAGAGATTGAACAGATCGACAACATCCGCACCGGTCTCAGCGCTGACTTTGTCCAGCGTGCCGTTATACCATCTGCTTTTCAGCAAAGGATTTCGCTGACAATCGCCGTTCCGTCCCTGCTGCTTCACAAGAATCACGCGCATTCCTTTTGCCTGCGCGCGCTTTGTCATATCGGTAATGATTTCCTGATACTGCTCCGCAGTTGTGTTGTTTTTGGAATTCGTATCGTTGATGCCGATGGAAATGACATAGATATCACCGGGCTGACCATTCTTCTCGATGACAGTAAACTGTCCGCCCTGCACAAATCCGCGTGCATACTGACCGGATGCAGCCATGTTCATGACCTGCCAGCCGCTGCCGGAAACCAGATCAGGCAGCATCTGTGCCCAGCCTGCCTGTGCGGAGCTGTTCAGCGGATAATAATTGCAGACTGTTGAATCGCCGCAGACCCAGATCGTCGGATTGGTATGTGTCTGCGTCGAAATCTGACTGATTTCGAGTGCCGAGATCGAATAGGGATAACCTTCTTTTCCGGCGCATGCGCAGATATTAAGCTGTCCGTCCGTGACCGGCACTTGCAGCGTATGATATGCACCGTTTCCGGTCATATTGATGATTTGCAGCATTCCTTCGATGGCGACACTTGTCCGCGTGGTATTACCAAGCCGGACAGAAACCTGATACAATCCGTTCGGCACATCGGCACAGAAAGTATATTTCCCGTTCGGAGTGGAATTCTTGAACTGTACCGCGTCGCTGAGCGCGCCGCTGCCGGATGCTGCAACATTTGTAACATTTGTGCCGGATGAAAAGCCGTAACCGCGGCTTGCATGATAGCCGTCCGAGGCGCTGACACCGGTATAGCCCGATGCTGTGCCGTTTCCGCCGAAATCAAATTTCCATTGTATATTTGCAGCAGATGCCGACATAACCCGCAGACCGGACAGCATTGCCGCTGACATAACACCGGTCAACATTGCCGACATTATTTTCCGAAAAGCCTTTCGCATGAAAGTAACCTCCGTTTCCTTATTATCTATGTTCTGTTTTGGGGGATAATTTGATACAGCAACAGCCCTCATCGAAGGGGAGATGAGGGCTGTGCATGACATATTATTCAGGAATGCATCCCTCCTAAAACTGCTTTTGTTCATCAGGGAGAATCGTCCTTTTCTCTCAACAAAAGAATAAGGCGGTATCCGTAAGTCAGGAGTTCCGGATACCGCCGGAACAGGGGGAAGCTGATTATAAAAGCAGCAGCCGTTTCAACATACTGAGATCAACCGCACTCAGACAATTGTCGCCGTTCATATCAGCCTGTGCTGCCTGCTCCGCAGTCAGTGTGCCGGTTGTCAGGAGATATTGCAGAAGTGCAGTGACATCGGCGCGGTCAACTTTCCCGTCGGAATTGACGTCTCCGCGCAGAGCTTGTGCCTGTTCCTGTGCTGCTGTCACGGCTGCCGTATAGTTGACGACATTTCCGTCCATGCCGTTTGTGCCGAGGTTGACGGTCTCATTTGCGGTAAACCGCTTCTGATAGACCGAGAATGTGACATCATTGCTGCTGGATGCGGTCATTGCTGTTTTCTGCCAGCCGGAAAGCCATGCCGGTACCGCATTGTTTTCCTCAACTCTGGTATCCAGCAGCACATAGACGTCAATGTTTTCACCTGCCGAGAAGGAAGCAAGCGTGCTGTCCGTTTTCTTGGAATCACACGCGGTCAGGACTGCTTCCGCACCGGCAAGCTGTGCCGGAAATTCGGTATATGTATACGCTCTGTCGCCGAAGATCACGCCGCCTGCCTCGCCGAGCTTCCAGCCCGCTGCATGGGCAGTATCGAGAATCGTGAGATTCCTGACGTATTTTCCGCTGATGACAGCCGGTTCCGGCTCGGTATAAGGCTCCGGATCTGTTTCCGGCACGATGACCGGATCTGTTGCAGCGGAAGCGGGGGCGGAATTGTTCAGCAGGACATTCGGACGTGCCGGGAGGGGCGCATCCGATGCAAGATAATAGCTGACGTGCGGCGGCTGATTGTAGCAGCTCTGCTCGCAGGCATTCTGTGCGCGGTACTGCATATCGTGCATCAGCGTTGTCAGGCGTACTTTAGTAGTATCCGTTGTACACCAGATGCGGAGCTTTGAGTTATCGCTGGTGCGGAGGATCAGCTCCTCGCGCCAGTCACCGAACAGATCAGCGGTCAGGCAGGGAACATTCTTGGAGCTGTTGTTTGCAGCGCAGTCTCCGGCGGTAAAAATGTTCTTATATGTGCCCGCACCGGTCATTTTTGCGATCTTGGTGCCGTCGAGGATCTCGCGCTCCAGATCGCCGTCCCAATAGATAAAGAAGTTCTGCGCGGGCTTTGAGCCTGCGATCTTTTTGCCGCTCTTGTCATAGACATTGTTATCGGCAGCCCCCCAGAATTCCGCACCGGCGTTGCCTGCCCACACGTTATCGGCAGCGCATCGTCCCGTATCATTTGATCCGTTGATATGGAACAGCTTTTTGCCGGTCGCACCGTCATAGCAGGTCTCGCCGTAGGGGTTGTCCTCATGACACTCCCAGATCTCAATGCCCTCATGATCGGGAATGAGGTCGCCGACGTGCATTGCATCGCCGTGCTTGTCGCCGGAAACCCACAGCAGCTTGCCGTCGTCATCAATGCAGGCAGACCCCGTAATGATCTCCTGCTTTCCGTCATTGTCAACGTCCGCCGCCATGACATTGTGGTTGCCGTTGCCGAATGCGCCGCCCTTGTTGCCGCTGTCATATACCCAGCGCTTGACGAGCTTGCCGCCCCTGACATCGACCGCAGACCATGTCAGTCTGGTGTAATATCCGCGCCCGTAAATCGCGGAAGGATGCACGCCGTCGAGATAGGCAATGCCGCTGTTCATGCGGTCCACACGGTTGCCGTAATTATCGCCCCAGTCGCTGACCTTCCCGCGTGGAACGGGGTAGTCGATCGTATCCAGACAGGCACCTGTCTGTCCGTCAAAGAGCGAGAGATATTCTGCGCCGTCAAGGATATAGCCCTTGCCGTTTGCGTAGCTTTTGCTGCCGTCTCCGATGACCTTGCCGGTGCCGTCCTTGGTGCCGTCTGCGGTCTTGGTGATCAGCTCCGCCTTTCCGTCACAGTCGAAATCTGCAACGCACATCTGCGTATAATGCTGTCCTGCGCGGATGTTCTGTCCCATATTGATGCGCCAGAGCCGCTTTCCGGTCAGCGTATAGCAGTCGATATACACATTGTCGGTCTTGCCTTCCTGTGAATTGTCCTTTGCATTGGAAGGATCCCATTTCAGGAAGATCTCGTACTGTCCGTCGCCGTCCACATCGCCGACGCTGCAATCGTTCGGTG
>JAFYBM010000091.1 GCA_017540225.1 Oscillospiraceae bacterium
CATCGTGATGCAGTTTATGATTGCCAGAACAAGAAATGCGGTCATAAAGCCCTCATGATAGCATACAATCGCCGCCAGCGGGAACGCTGCCAGAATATATCCCGTCCATGGGACTTCATCGAATAATATCAGGCAGACAAGCGACAGCAGTCCGCATACAACAAGATATATGATCAGGCATTGTACCGTTGAAAGCATGGCTGATTCTCCTTTTTGCAGGCTGTAATCGGATTCATCAGATCATCCTAAGTATGATATTTACGGTTTCCGATACCGCATTTTCCGCAAGATCTCTGCAAATACTGCAATCACCTTATCAGGACACCCGGTATTTTTCAGCATCAGGCTGACACTGTCCTTCGCGGTATATTCATACGTTGTCAGCACATGCTCCCATGCCAGTCCGTGCGCCTCCATAAACCGGTGCAGCGCGGCATTCAGTTCCGGCGTTTCATAAATTTCTTTGATACTTGTATTCACGCCCCAGCTGTAAGGTGATTCCGCGTCACATCGCAGCGTAATATCAGCCCGGTTCCGCCAGTTGATCGCATCCGGCGTTTTCTCGGTTGCATTGAGAATATAATTGCCGTCCTCAAGCGTCCATTTGTGCAGGTCGGGATCCCAGCTTTCAAACGCACGGCGGTCAATATGCAGCCGCAAGGTCACCGTCTGATGCGGTTCAAGATACACCTTCCGGAACGCACAGAGCGAGCAGACCGGCTTTATCAGCGTCGATACAGGATCGTGTACATAGACCTGAATGACCGTTTTCCTGGCGACTTCACCAGTGTTTTCGACTTCTGCGAGCAGGTCAAGTCCGGTTTCGATACTGCCGCTTTCTATACGCAGATTCCGCACCTCAAATTCGGAATAGGACAGGCCGAAGCCAAAAACATACTCGGCAAATTGATCGTCCTGATTGCGATGATACCGTGTTGTATAATAACGATAACCGACAAAAATCCCCTCGCCGTACATTACGGTCATCCCGTCACCCGGAAAATTCAGATAGGAAGGCATATCGTTTTCACTATACGGAAAAGAAACAGGCAAGCGTCCGGAGGGATTGACCTTTCCGCAGAGAATATCGGCAATCGCGGCGGCTCCCTGCATACCCGGAAGCGAAACCCAGAACATCGCGTCCCAGAATGAAAGCGCCCAGCCGGTAACAGGGCAGGCTGTATTGAAAATCAGTACAGAGCGCATATTATGACGGTTTGTATAACCGTGCAGTTCATTGATCTTCTGCTGTTCTTCCTGATCGACGCGGATCGTTTTGCGGTCATTGCCTTCCTGCCCGGGTACACTGAGCACATAGACCAAGTATCAGCTTCATCATACAGACCGATGCGAACATCGGCAAACCGCTTCCGGAGTTCTGTCAGCAGATTTGTATTTCTGTCAGTCCGGACACAGGCACTGCCCCCGCCGCAGACAAGCAGCTCTCCGTTCAGCGTGCCCGTCAGCGCGATTATCGCAGACGCAGGCAGCGGACAGCAGTTCCTTTCCTTATCGCCTTTCTGCGGATAGTTTTCCAGCATGACGATGCCCTCTGCCGCGGCATTGTAAGCAGCCCGGTCTGTCATGTCCCGGTCAATATGACCTGTCGGCGGCTGTACGTATTTCCGCGCAAGCGTGACAGCACGTTCTGCAGATTCTGCCAGCCTGTCAGGATCAAGCGACAGGCCCTGGCATATTGACATCGCAGCCCGCATTGACAGCCGCAGCCGGGTGACACACCGCGTACCAGTCGCTCATGACAAGGCCGTCAAAGCCCCATTCATCGTGCAGAAGATCCGTCAGAAGCCAATTGTTTTCGGTACACGGTACGCCGTTGATCTGATTGTATGCCGCCATGGCTGTTGCACAGCCGGCTTTCACGCAGGCTTCAAATCCCGGCAGATACAGCTCGCGCAGAGCACGTTCCGGAATGATCTCATTGATCCCCTGCCGGTTCGTTTCCTGATTATTTGCAGCAAAATGCTTGACGTTTGCAGCGACACCCTGCGACTGCACACCACGGACAAGTTCGGGCGCAAGCTGCGAGATCAGGTACGGATCTTCCGAATAGCCTTCAAACAGGCGTCCGGCTCTGAGGTCACGGTGCAGATTAATGTTCGGTGTTCCAAGCAGCACATGAACGCCGTAGGCGCGCGCCTCATGCCCAAGCGCCTGCCCGACATTATTCACGGTCTCCGGATCGCATGTCGAACCGAACATCATACCAGGCGGATAACAACCGGGCGCAGTCATCTCAGGAATCAAAGCGCGCAGCTGACTGCACAGCCAGTCATAGAGTTCCCGTTCTTCCGATGTTTCCAGCGAATCGGGCTGAAAAAAGTTGTTGAGCACATTCCGGAATGCGGCAGTCCCCTTTCCGGAATGATTCGCTTTTGTCAGCATATCCCCGAACAGCTGCTCGAAATTCAGACCTGTACCGCCGTCGAGCATCTGAATGCGCGGAATGTCCTTGTCCGGCAGTTCTCCCATCAGTTTCCCGTCCTCGTCCAAATCACCGGAACGCCAGTCTGCAAGTTCTGTATCGGGATCGGTAAGCAGCCATTTTTGCAGCAGAATGACATCTGCAAGATTGAAGCTGCCGTCAGCAATGCAGTCGCCCTGCGTAAAAAAATGATTGGATAATATTACAGGATTGGCACAATGATTTCCGATCGCATACGCCGCACAGTCACGGAACACATTGCCCGAAACAGTCAGTCCGTCCACATTGTCTGCGTTGACCGGTGCCTGATAACAG
>JAFYBM010000092.1 GCA_017540225.1 Oscillospiraceae bacterium
AGGCGAAAAATCAAAGCATATGAGCGCGAATCTCATCGCCGGAAAGCGGCGAAAGATAGGCAGGCGGAACATCAAAAACAGTCTTGCAGCCGGTTGCTTTTTCTGCTGCAAAACGTGCTGCCGCACGCGCAAATGCAACCAGAACATTCGTTGTAAATTCAGGATTGGAATCGAGCTTTAAGCTGTATTCGATCAGGTGCTTATGTTCACCGTTTGCTCCGGTCACACCGCTGCGCATCACAAAGCCGCCGTGCGGGATACCGGCGTGATCGCGGTTCAGCTCCTCCTGCGAAATAAAATGAACGACAGTATCATATTCGTCAAAATAATTCGGCATGGTCTTGATGTCATGCTCGATTTTTGCGCGGTCTGCGCCTTCCTTCGCTACGACATAGCACTCACGCAGATGCTTCTGACGGGTTGTCAGCTCAGGCTGCTCACCGCGGCGCACGGCCTCCATTGCGGCTTCAACAGGCACGGTGTACTGCTTGCCGTCCTGTACGCCCTCAACGCGGCGGATCGCATCGGAATGGCCCTGCGAAACGCCCTTGCCCCAGAAGGTATAGTCCTTGCCGTCCGGCAGAATGCAGTTGCCGTACAGTCTTGCGAGCGAGAACATTCCCGGATCCCAGCCGACGGAGATCATTGCAACATGACCGGTTTCCTTCGCAGCGGCATCGACATTTGCGAAATGCTCCGGAATGCGTGCGTGCGTATCGAAGCTGTCAACAACATTGAACAGCTTTGCGAGTGCCGGTGTCTGCTCAGGCAGATCCGTTGCGGAGCCGCCGCAGACAATCACGACATCCGCATCGTTCTGATGTGCAGCGAGATCGGATGTTTTGTATACGGGGACATTTTCTGTCCGGATCTGAACGGTTGAAGGATCGCGGCGCGTAGCTACAAAAGCCAGCTTGGTATCGGGATTGCTGCGGATTGCCAGCTCAACGCCCTTGCCGAGATTGCCGTAACCGACAATACCAATACGAATCTTATTCATAGAATATACCTCCTCAGAATTGCAGAATTGCATTTTTATTATACTCTATTTCGTGAAGTTTGTCAATATTTTCACAAAGATTTTTTCGCTTTTATGCATGAAATTTCAGACTGCAAAAGATGCAGCCCGTTACGGACTGCATCTTCCTGATAATATTCAGTTTCCGAATACAAATGCATGGGCGATCCCGAACCATTCCCGCACCCAATAAGTCGGGAGCAGATACCATGATGTATAGGGCGTGACAGGATAGCAGGGGGGGAGCTGCTCTGTTTTTGCAAGCATCTGCGCCCGCATCTCATGATAACTGTCCGTTGCCAGATACACGGATCCGCTGATCCCTTGTTCATCGAGGATTTTTTTGGAAAAACGCAGATTCTCCGAAGTCGATTCCGATTGATCCTCCATAAAAATCCGCTCCGCTGCTATGCCCATCTTCGTCAGCTCATTATACATACACTGTGCTTCGGTAATCTCCTCATCGCTGCCTTTCCCGCCGGATACCACAACCGGCATTTCAGGATTGCTCTGCAACACCTCATATGCAGCTTTGATCCGGCGCGAAAGCATCAGGCTCGGTACAGTTCCGCGCACCTTGCAGCCGAGGACAATCATCGCCTGCGGCGTTTCCTTTGGCTTTTTGTGCGCATGGTAGATCATAAAACAGCTCAGAATCAGGCAGTACAGCACACCAAGCAGAAAAATCACTGCAATCACACGAAGTGCAATTTTCCCCGCTTTGTATCCGTTCAGCATATCCAGAAAAGCGCTGATCGGCCTGTTAAACACTGTAAATCCCAGCAGCAGTAAACTGCATCCCAGTCCGAATAAATTGCCGATATTTACGATTCGCACCAGCATCGGCGCAAGGAAAAAAAGAATCCCGAGCAATGAAAGTCCCAGCAGAGCCATGCGCAGGATGTGATTGTCTATACGCAGCATTTCAGTTCTCGGAGCAAATGCGTGCAACACCGTCTGCTATTGCGGCAGATGCGACCGCCTCTGCAACCGCCTGCGCAACAGCCGGATCAAACGGATTCGGGATGACGCATTCCGGCGAGAGATCAGCTTCCGAAACACAGCCGGCAATGGCTGATGCCGCCGCGTGCTTCATGCCCTCCGTAATATCCGATGCGCGAACGCTCAGAGCGCCTTTGAAAATGCCTGGGAACGCGAGTACATTGTTGATCTGGTTCGGGAAGTCGCTTCTGCCAGTTCCGACCACAAATGCACCGGCTTCTTTTGCCAGATCGGGCATGATCTCCGGTGTCGGATTTGCCATTGCAAAGATAAACGGCTTGTCATTCATTGACCGGACCATTTCCGGCGTCACAAGATTCGGCTTTGACACACCGATAAACACATCTGCGCCCTTCATCGCATCGGCAAGACCGCCGTGGATTTTCTGCTTATTGGTACGCTGCGAAAGAGATGTCAGTGCCTCGGAGGAGAGCTTGTCTCCTTCACAGACAATGCCTTTGGAATTCAGCATCAGAATATCCTGTACGCCGATTGAAAGCAGCATTTCTGCAATTGCAACACCTGCTGCGCCCGCACCGTTGATCACGACCTTCAGATCACCGAGCTGTTTTCCGGCGAGCTTCGATGCATTCATGATTGCTGCGGATGCAACAACCGCAGTGCCGTGCTGGTCATCGTGAAATACAGGAATATCAACCATTTTCTTCAGCTTGCGCTCAATTTCAAAGCAGCGGGGTGCGGAAATATCCTCCAGATTGATGCCGCCGAAACTGCCGGCAATCAGAGAAACGGTTTTGCAGAATTCATCCGGATCCTTTGTGCCGACACAAAGCGGAATGGCATCCACACCGCCAAACTCAGAGAACAGCGCACATTTTCCCTCCATGACCGGCATTGCTGCGAGCGGACCGATGTCACCCAGCCCGAGAACGGCTGTGCCGTCCGTAATGACCGCAACAAGATTATGTCTGCCGGTCAGATCATAGGACAGAGATGGATTCTTCTGGATCTCAAGGCAGGGACGGGCGACACCCGGCGTATAAGCAACCGAGAGAGCTTCCTTATCCTTGATTGCAACCTTTGAACGAATGTCGAGCTTGCCGCCCCATTCCTGATGTGCAGCAAGCGCTTTTTCCATAATATCCATTTGATTTTTACTCCTTTATTCTTGGATTGGTGCATCTGTTACTTCATATCAGTTTTAGCTTGTTCTCATTGTTTTGCAGCAGAAATACATAATTATATTTTTGCGTATTTACGCATTTTTCTTAGTCTAAGCTCTTCATTGTCGGGAACAGCAGCACATCACGGATAGACTGGCTGTTTGTCATCAGCATAACGAGTCTGTCAATGCCGAAGCCGATGCCGCCTGTCGGTGGCATACCGATCTCCAGTGCATTCATGAAATCCTCGTCAATGTGGTTGGCCTCGTCATCGCCCTGTG
>JAFYBM010000093.1 GCA_017540225.1 Oscillospiraceae bacterium
CACTTCGATCACATTGCCGCAGTGGCAGGTGATGGTAGTTTTCTCGCAGTTCGGATGGATGCCTTCCTTTGCCATGATTTTCACCTCTTTCGGGTTTTGATACGGTAAAATACGACATAACAGCCCATCCGGATACTGTTCGGACAGTAGTGCTATGGATTAAACGCGAAATCTATTATATCATATTTTGCAGGAAATGTCAACTGTCATTTTTCACAAACCGTCAAATATCCGGACGCGTGATCTGATTGCGTGCAGCGGCTCATGCACCGATCTTGCGGAATTTTGCATAGCGGTGATCGAGCAGCTCCTCCGGAGACATCGCGCTGAGCTTCCGGATCTCATCCAGCAGAACACTTTTGAGCGCGGAGCAGATTTCACGGTTTGTTTTGCCCTCCTCCGGAATCACCTTTTCAACCACATCGAAGCTGAGCAGATCGAAGGAGGTCAGGCGCAGATGCTCGGCGGCATCCGGAGCCTTGGAAGCATCCTTCCAGAGAATACTCGCACAGCCCTCCGGCGAAATCACCGAATACACGGCGTTTTCCAGCATGATGGCCGTATCGCAGACACCGAGTGCCAGTGCGCCGCCGCTGCCGCCCTCACCGACAACAACCGAAATGATCGGTGTTTTCATGCCCATCATTTCATAGAGATTCTCGGCAATCGCAAGCCCCTGACCGCGCTTTTCTGCTTCAATGCCGCAATATGCACCGGAGCTGCCGATAAAGCAGATGATCGGCCGGCGGAATTTTTCGGCCTCTTTCATCAGGCGCAGCGCCTTGCGGTAGCCTTCCGGTTCAGGGCAGCCGAAATTGCGCTTCATGCGCTCCTCAATCGTATCGCCGCGCTCCATTGCAATCACGGTCACGGGAATCTGATTGAGATAGCCGATGCCGGCAACGATCGCGGCATCGTCTCCGAAGCGGCGGTCTCCGTGCAGCTCAACGAAATCGTCAAGCATATGCTCAATATAATAGGAACCCATCGGGCGCTTGCCGTTTCGTGCGGCCTGAACGCGCTCGTAAGCGGTTTTTGCTTCTGCTGCCATGCAGCTCCCTGCCTTTCTTTATGATGTTTCGCGGAATGCCCAAATTAAAAAACCGATAAACGCTGCCGAAAGCAGAAAAAAGAACGCAAACAGAATATATCCGACAATGCGGACGCTGGTTGTCTCGGTGATCTCTTTTCTCTCGATTTCCGCACGGATTTCATCCTCCGGAACCGCATCGGGATTCGCGGCATACATTTCATTCAGCTCGCGGCAGATATACGCCTGCTCCGGATATTTGACCGCAAATTCCCGTGCATACTGCTCATCACGGGTAATCCTGCACCGCACCTGCGCATTGTTGACCTTCCATGCCAGCAGTGCGAATGCACGGTTGCCTGCAAAAATGCCGAGCGCAAACAGACAGTAATCGCTGAAGCTGTTTTTTTCACTGTCCAGCAGGACAAACATCAGCCCCATGCCGGCAATTACGGCGAGAATCGAGCCAAGCTCCAGAAATCCCGCCGCAGCAGATTCATGATATGCGATATACGGGAAATCGTAGCCGCCGGCATTGCCGGAGCTCCGGAATGCACCGAGATGCGTATCTGCAAATCGTTTGCGGCGCTTTTCCAGTGTCCGGCTGTGCTTTTCAATGATGCCCACAGTGCTTTTCTCAGTGTGTCTGATGCAGTGCGAGCAGCTTTGCGAGCGTATAGGTCATGCGCGGGCGTTCCTCGATCAGATCGACAAAACCGTGCTCCAGCTGAAATTCCGCTCTCTGGAAGCCGGCCGGCAGTTTTTCGCCGGTCGTCTGCTCAATGACACGCTGACCTGCAAAGCCGATCAGTGCTTTCGGCTCCGCTATGATAATATCGCCCTGCATGGCAAAGCTCGCGGTAATGCCGCCGGTCGTCGGATCAGTCAGCACGGCGATATAGAGCAGTCCTGCTTCGGAATGCCGCTTGACTGCGCCGGAAACCTTGGCCATCTGCATGAGGGAATAAATGCCCTCCTGCATTCTTGCGCCGCCCGATGTGATAAAGCCGATGACCGGCAGCCGGAGCTGCGCTGCTTTCTCAAAAAGGCGCGTAATCTTCTCTCCGACAACTGTGCCCATGCTGCCCATCATAAAGGCAGAATCCATGATGAACAGCGCACAGTCCATGCCGCCGACCTTAGCGGTTCCGCAGACAACGCCTTCGGAAAGGCCGCTGGCTTTTTCAGCTTTTTCGAGCTTTTCTGCATAATCCGGAAACTTGATCGGATTTTTCGATTTCAGCTTTTTGTCAATCTCCTGAAACGTACCCTTATCCACAGTTGCATCCAGCCGCTCAACCGCTCTCATGCGGAAATAGGCGCCGCATTCCGGACAGATGCAGTGATTTGCAAGATAATCCGCATACGGGATCTCCGCGCTGCATTTTTTGCAGATGCGCGGCGGCTGCTCAACCGTTCCGGTGATCGTGTTCAGGATCGTTTTGATGGTGCTCATGCCGGTGCCTCTCCTTTCGGCTGGATCACAAACGAAAATTCTGCACTGACGCAGAGCTTGCCGTTCACATAGCCCTCGCCCTTTGCCCAGTAGAACGGGCCGCGGTTTTTGGTAATCTCGCAAACGGTCTCAAAGGTGTCGTCCGGCTCAACCGGATGACGGAATTTGACCTTGTCAAGACCCGTGAACAGTGTCAGCGGCTGAGAGCCGTCCGGCTGCCGTTCCATGCAGACGCAGACAGACTGCGCCATGATTTCGCAGAGGATCACGCCCGGAACAACCGGATGCCCCGGAAAATGTCCGTCCAAAAACCATTCCCTGCCCGTGATCTTCTTTTTGCCGTGTGCCTTGCCGTCAATGACCTCGGCCTCGTCCAGCAGCAGCATACTGTCGCGGTGCGGCAGCAATTCCATCAGTTCTTCACGGTTCATCCCGTATCCCTCCGTCAAAGTGTGATAGATGTATCCGCTATGCGGATGATTTGTAATGAGGCTCCGCCCCAACCCCGCCAAATGGGCATGGGGGCAGCACCCCCATTATAATCCGTCTGCGCAGCAGACACTTCTTTTACACCTTGGCAAAGGCGATGCAGGCGTTGTGGCCGCCGAAACCGAGAGAAGTGGACATTGCGAGCGAAAGCGGAGTTTCGAGCGCCGTATTCGGTGTAATCTGCAAATCGCACTCCGGATCCGGCTCTTTATAGTTGATCGTCGGCGGAACGAGGTCATTTTCCAGTGCTTTGATCGCGGCAATTGCCTCAATCGCGCCTGCCGCACCGAGCAGATGACCTGTCATCGACTTTGTGGAGCTGACATGAATCTGATGCGCTTTTTCATCTCCGAACGCCTTTTTGACCGCAGCAGTCTCGGTTTTGTCGTTGAGCGAGGTGCTTGTGCCGTGCGCATTGAGATAAATCTCCGCAGCGGGGATCTCCCGTCCGATTTCTGCGAGGCAGTCAGCAATTGCCTTGGAGGAAGCAGTTGCTTCGCTGTCCGGCGCGGTGACATGGAACGCATCACAGGTGCTGCCGTAGCCGACAACCTCGGCATAGATTTTCGCGCCGCGTGTCTTTGCGTGCTCATATTCCTCAAGAATCAGCGCACCCGCGCCCTCACCCATGACAAAGCCGTTTCTGCGTTTGTCGAACGGAATGGATGCACAGTCCTTATCCGTACTCTCGCTGAGCGCCTGACAATTGATGAAGCCGGCCATTGCCAGCGGATGGATGACAGCATCCGAGCCGCCTGCAACGACTGCATCCGCATAGCCGTGCCGGATCGTGCGGAATGCCTCACCGATTGCGTTGGTACCGGTCGCACAGGCGGTTGTCACCTCGATGCACGGACCTTTCGCCTGAAGATTGATTGCAATCATACCGGCTGCCATATTCGAGATCATTTTCGTGATAAAAAACGGTGAAACACGCGCAGGACCGCGGTTCAGCAGCGTGTTGTGCTCATTGACAAATGTCTCGAAGCCGCCGATGCCGCTGCCGAAATATACACCGAAGCGTTCCGGCTCGACTGCGCCCTTGATGCCCGAATCCTCTGCTGCCTGGAATGCCGCCGCCAGCGCATACTGCTGATAACGGTCGGTCTGACGCACGGTTTTTGCATCGAGCACCTGCTTCGGGTCAAAATCCTTTACCTCTGCTGCGAGCTTTGCTTTCAGCTCGGAGGCATCAAATCTGGTGATAAAATCAATGCCGTTTCTGCCGCTTTTCAGGCCGTCCCAGAAGCTCGCAACATCATTGCCGAGCGGTGTGACCGCACCAAGCCCTGTGACAACTACTCGTCTGTTTGCCATAATTTCCTCCGATTACGAAATTGCAAGGCCTCCGTCAATGCGGATGACCGTTCCTGTGAGATAATCCGAATCCGGCGAGGCAAGGAAGCCCGCGAGATTGGCAACATCCTCCGGCTTGCCGGCTCTGCCCATCGGGATCGAAGCGAGATAATCCTTCGTTGCTTCCTCGCTGATCGCGGCAGTCATATCGGTTGCGATAAAGCCCGGTGCGACTGCATTGCAGGTGACGCCGCGGGATGCAAGCTCTCTGGCCGTTACCTTGGTCAGCGCCATAACACCCGCCTTGGATGCGGCATAATTCGCCTGACCGGCCGTGCCCAGCATACCGGAAACC
>JAFYBM010000094.1 GCA_017540225.1 Oscillospiraceae bacterium
GTCGGCCACCTCAAGTGGGGCGATAAGGTCATGACCATCAATGACAACAAGATCGGACCGATCTCCCAGAAGATCTACGATACCATGACCGGTATCCAGTGGGGCAAGCTGGAAGATCCGTTTGGCTGGGTTGTTCCGGTGAAATAATTTACGTCTGATTTCTGCGGAGAATTATATCTCCGGCGGATTGAACGTGCGGCGCAGCCTGCTGCGCTGAATAATGAAATCTCAAAAAACAAAACCACCCGTTTCTGACGGGTGGTTTTGTTTTAGGATTTCATTGAGAATCAAAACGCGAGGCTTCTTCAAATGCAAACCGGAATCCGTTTCCGGATATGCACTGCCGGTTACTCCAGAGATTTCAGCTTTTTTTGCAGCTCGATCATATGATTGCGGCAGGCCGTGATCTCGCCGGTGTATTTATTGAACCACTCAACGTCCATTTCATCCGGCTGCTCCTGCAAAAGGATCGCCTGCACCAGCGCGGACTGCGAACGGGAACGCTTGCGCTCAATCTCCTTGATCGTGCTCATGCAGAGCTTGATTTCTTTTTTCAGCTTTCTCTTTTCGCCCATGATGCTTCCTCCTTCCTGTCAGTGCCCTTGTTTATCCACGGATTTGACCAGCTCTGCTGCCTCCGTATAGCCCTGATCCAAATCTGCCAGAATATCCTGAACCGCTGTTTCCAGCTCCGGCAGCTTTTCCTTCATTTGCTCCGGATATTTCAGGATGCAGGTGTGTACTTCATTGATGGTTTTCTGCTGGCTTTCATAATCATTCAGCAGAAATATAAATGCATTCGCAGCACTCATATCGCTGATGAGGCGTGCATAGCGCAGCTCAAAATCGCCCTCGCTGTTCTGATAGGATTCAATATCCTCCAGCACTTTTGTCAGGTTGGTCCGGTACTGTGTCCGGTATGTTTCCTGCACACGCCTTGTTTCATCAACATAAAGCGCGATAAACACCAGCAGCGCAATCAGTGTCAGACTAAACAGTATGATCGCCCGGATCATCCGTTTCTTCATGATCTTCTCCTGCGTCAACTGTGTTCACCTCACTTTCCGGCGTATAGCCGATTTCCGCCAGACGGCGCTTTTCTTTCTCAATTGCCGCGCGGATCTTTTCATCGTGTGCCCTTGCGGCTTCCTCTTCCGATTCTTCGGCAGCTTTTTTGCCGAGACGAATCAGGGATTTGACCTCGTACAGTGAGATCCACAGAACCGAGATCATGACAATCAGCAGGAGCATTTTCCGCATATCCACGAAGGAATTGACCCAGATCAGGAACCGTGCTTTTCCGGTATAAATTCCGACGATCCGTTCCGGACGAACGGCAATGCTGTCACTGACCGGATTTGCGTCACCGCGTGAGACATAGGTGCCGTCAGCATTGACCGCCGCGATGCGGTGTGTCACCAGCAGATCGTAAATATCGCTCTGTTCGGAATAGAATGCGATAATATCGCCGGTCTGCAAGGAATCCGGATCTGTCTTTTTGATGAAGATATAGTCACCCGTGTGCAGCGTCGGCTCCATGCTGCCTGTTTCGACTCTGAGAATGCTCCGGCCGAACACATTGACAGCCCGCCCGTGTGCCGCACTGACCATCACATAAATCAGGAAAATCAGCAGAACAGCTGTCACTGCAATGATGATCCAGTCTGCGATTCTGGCACCGCGGCTTTTCTGCTCCTCAGCGGATTCCTCCGGAGACTGTGCGGCCTTTACTGTATCCGGCTTAATACTGTTACGCAGCTCCTTCCGCTCCTGCCGGTGTGTTTCGATCGCCCTGCGCAGCTTTTCCGGCCAGCTGACATGGTATTCGCGGTAGAGACGCCGCATTTCGCGGTCGATGGCCTGCTGCTCCTCCGGTGTACGCTTTGGCGGCGTATACTTGAATTTTGGCTTGTTTTTGGCTTCGAGCTTCTTTTTCCGCTTGAATTTGTAGTCTTCGATGAGACGCCGGAGCTGATATTTAGCCTCCTGCGCATACTTTCGGTAATAGACCTCCATCTCCGTGCGGATCTGTTTTTCCTGCTCTTTGCGCTCCTCCTCTGCAATTCTGTCTGCACGCAGCTTCCGGTAAAGCGGGTTGTCGGTATCGGCGGGAATCACCCCGAACCAGACAGCCAGCAAATGCCGGATCAGACGGATCAGCACATAGATCGGATTCCATGAATATTCGCGGTAGATCTCGCGGAACGGCTTGCTCTCGAAGCGTTTGCGCTCGGCCTTGAGCCGCTGCGCACGCTCTGCCTCGGCACGTTCCTTTTCGCGCTTTTGCTGCTCGAGCTTCATGCGGGCAGCAACCGCGCGCGGATCCTCCATTTCCTCTCTGGCGTCCGCACCGGATTCCGTCATCGCAGACTTGGCTTCCTCGATCTCCTCTTCCGTGACCGAAGCATAAGCCTCCTGCTCCAGCGCAGCCTCGTCCGGCTCCTGCGGCAGGGATTCCGCATCCATGCCCTCGGCCTCTCCAAGCTCTGCGCGTGCCATTTCCTTGTTCTTCTGGATGCGCTCGCGTTCAGCGGCAATGCGCTCCTCTTCCTCGCGCTTCAGGCGGGCTTCTTCTTCCAGACGGCGCAGTTCCTCAAGTCTTGCCAGCCGCTCGGCTTCTTCACGCTGCCGTTCGCGTTCGGCAGCCTCCTGCTCGGCGCGCTTTTTCGCCAGCATTTCCTCGACAATCCGGCGATCCTCCTCCTGCTTCTGCCGGATGCGTTCCAGCTCGGCCTGCCGTTCCTCCTCGATGCGCTGCTGTTCCAGCAGTCTTGCCTCTTCTTCGGCACGGCGTTCAGCCTCGGCACGGCGTTTTTTCTCCTGCTCATCAAGATAGGCCGATTCAATCGCTATGACCTCGTTGATCTCACCGAAGAGCTGCTGCACGTTCGCGGGCATTTTCTGCTCAATGCGCAGCTCGCCGTCCTCCGCCACATAGCCGGCAACGGCCTCCGTGCTGACGCTGTAATCCGGAGCAAGCTCCTTACTGTATTTTTTGATGATTTTCGGCGCGGCGGGCTTTAATTTCTGCGCCTTGATTGATTCGATCTTTTCTGCGGTATCTGCGCTCATATATGTACGGAAGAGCAGCAGATTCAGCACCATGATCTTATAAAAATCGTCGATATAGCCGTTCTGGGGCTTCAGAACGGTATCCTGCACGTTGATCTCATATCCGACCTTGTCATAGCTCTCGATATACTGCCAGAGTGTCAGGCAGGCTTTGAGATCGACATTTTTCATGATTGCATTCGTACGCATGACCGGCGGGCGGATAAAATTGCTTCCGAGCTTCTGACAAAGCTCGGAACCTTTATAGCCCTCAATGGCCTTTTTCAGCTTGTTGACGCGCTGCCAGACGGTCATGCCGCTCGCATCGGTCGCTGCCAGACTCTCGACGGATTCCAGCTTCATCTGCAGCTTCATTTTGCCGCCGCTGCCGTCATCCAGCTCCGTGTCATAGCTGAGAGAGAAAACCTCCTCATCCTTTGCGACCTGCGCGAGCTTTTCATAGCGCCGGTTGATGAAAATATAAAGCCTGTCAACCAGCGTATTCACGAATTTGTTTTCGTAGGTCAGCAGGCTTTCTTCTTTGTGGATATTCAGAATCTTGGAAGGGGTGATCTTTCCGGTTTTCTTGTCGATGTTCTGGATCAGGTCGGTATGCTGTGCAAGATGCTTGACGGATTCAACGGTGATCTTGCGGGAAAGTGCGATCGGCACGATCTCCTCAACATCTTCGATGGTACGGCGCGGCGTGCGCAGCACATTATCCAGATGGAGCAGACCGTTTTCGATCGCCTCAACCCATGAAACATCAATGACTTTTTCCATCAGCCTTTTGCTGAGACCGAAGGAATTGCGGCTTGCACGCAGGAGAGACTCCAGAGCGGAATACACCTCTTCTTCGCCGAAAATTTCAATATACTCATGAAATTCCTGATACCATTCGCCGTAGAGGTTATCCACCTGTTCTCACCTGCCTTTCTTTCCGTACTGCGGTTATCAGAACAGCTTTTGCAGCCGTTCGAGATATGCAATGGATTCGTTCATCTTGTTTTTGCCGAAGGATTTGTTGATGTAAACGCAGAGCTCACGCAGCTCCTCACGGAGCATTGCGAGGTTCAGCGATTCAAATTTGCGGAAGATCTTGGTCGCCAGAACATAGTCAATACCGTCCAGCTCCTCGCCGCCGCAGGCGACATAGACCGGCACAAACAGGTTCATCTGCTTGAGAATACGGTTACCGAACGCCACACGCAGCTTCTCAATGACCCAGAGGTCAAGCTGCTGGATCTTCTTGAGATTCTCCTGCGAAATCGGATATTTGTCAAATGCTTCCTGGAAAAGTGTTTCCAAATGCTTGAAGCTCAGATGCATCGGCTCGGTATCGGGTGCCTCAAATTCAACGCCCTTTGCATCCAGATTGATCGGCTGCGCACGGTCATAGACCTTATCGGAAATCGCAAAGGTCGAATCATCGTTGTTCGCCGTGCCGATATACCAGATATTCTGTGGAATGACAATCTTGCCCTTATCGAGCTTCACGGGGTCGGTGCTCCATGCATTCGGAACAATATCCAGCTCCCATTCATCCGCATTCGGCATTTCGAGGATGGAGAGCATTTCCGCGAAGTAATATTCCACACGGGCGATGTTCATTTCGTCGAGCAGGATCAGGTTGACGTCATCGTTGTAGCCCGAAGCATAGATACGCTTGAGCACTTCGGTTTCATTGAAGTTCTTGGTAAATTCATTGAAGTAGCCGAACAGTTCGGTACGGTCACGCCACGACGGCTGCACCGATGCAATCGTCGTATCGACCTGCAAGAACTTTCCGAAGGAATACGGCAGGGATGTTTTACCGGTACCGGAGATACCTTGCAGGATAATGAGCTTCGTGGAAGCCATACCAGCGATAAACAGCCGGATCGTTTTCGGCTCATAGAAGAGGTGCATCCGCGAGCAGGCAAAATTGCGGTAGCGTTCGCAGATGTCTGCCAGTGAGACGGAATCGTCGTATTCCGGCGGTGTAAAATCCCTGTAGTAATTATCGACCTCAATGAGCTTGGAGAAGCGGTATTCGCCTGTCTGAATGACACCGCTTTCCGCGACTGCCGGTACTGCGGGTGCAGAGCCGTCGCCGCTCTCCTCGCCGGAAGCGGCTCCGCTGCCTGCAAAGGACAGCGTACTGCCGGTCGGCAGTCCCATCTGCGCGACCTTCAGTGCCATGATCTCATCCTTTTCCTTGGCCATTTTCATGACCTTCCGCTGCAATTCCGCAATTTCCTCCAGCAGATCCTCATTGCTGACGATCGAATGCCGGAAGCGGATATATTTACGGATGCCCAGAATAATCATCATTGCGATGAGAATATAAATCGCAATGACAATAATCAGCGCAAGAATAGACAGAACCCAGCTCAGTGCGCCAAAATCCTGCGAATATTCCTTGAAAATACTGATGTAATTCCGGATATTGAAAATCTGCACGATCCCGTGCCCGATTCCCTTTATGATCTCGGAATAGCCTTTCAGCATTTCAGAAATAAATGCAAAAAACCATTTCAGAAAACCGTTCATAGTTTGCTCCGATCATCTATTTCACGCAACTGCGTCATTTTGAAGTAAGCGGCAGCTCAAATCTCTTTTGCCGCTTCCACAACATCATCAACAGTCTTTTCTGCTGTTTCCGCCGCCTGTTCGGTTGCCTCCGCCGCTGCACCGGCAGCCTTTTCAGACACTTCCGCCGCTGCATCAGCAGCTTTTTCCGCAGCCTCTGCGAGTGCTTCTGCGCCCTTTTCTCCGGCATCGGCAGCCGCATCGGCCTGTTTTTCCGCTGCCTGTTTTTCCGCCTCGGCCTGCTTCTGGCTTGCCAGATATTCCTCAATTGCACGGCGTTTGATTTCTTCCTCGTCGATCTCCGGTACATCACCGCGCTTTGCTTCGATCAGCGTTGCAATAAACTTATACAGCTCAATCAGGAAAAACAGTGCCATCGGGATCAGAATGCAGATAAAGAAGCCTGTTTTGGTGCGCAGGAAGTTCATTGCCTTGCCCAGCCCGCCGAGCTTTGTACCCGTCCACTTTCCGATGAGATCACCCGCGTAGACCGGCGTATCGTCATCCTTCAGGTTATTGTCGCCGCGGGTCACAAAGCTGAGTGCGCCGTCTGCATTTTCCACTGTCACGATACGGTGCGTATTCTTGACGCGGGCACCTTCGATCACGGTCCAGAATGTGATGACATCGCCCTCTTTCAGCGCGTAGACATCATCAATCTCCTTGCAGATAATCATATCGTCCTTGCTGAAGGTCGGCTTCATCGAATCGGATTCGACCGTCAGCGGGATATAGCCCAGCAGATTGGCGACGCCGTTATTGCGGCCGGAGGAGAACACGATCAGAGTCATCAGGAATGCAAAGATCAGAATGATCCACGCAAAAACGTTTGCGATAATACTAAGTGCTTTTTTCATTGTTACAATTCTCCTTGTTTATCAGGTTGATTCCGTGATCTTAAAATCCATACCGAGCTTGAGTGTGCCGCCGATAATGTTATCTATGCAGTCCGGATCGTTTCCTTCGAGCCAGATTACAACTGTATATTTATCCTTTTCCTTTGCATGAAAATCCGTTCTTTTGGTCCGCATGACAAGCGATGAGGAAAGAAATTCGCTGTCGCAGTCGCTTTCCTTGCCTTTTCCGTTCGATTTGGTTTTGCCGTATACCGTCCGCTCTCCGTTCTGATAAAGGGCGATGCGGATTGCTTCATCGACTTGCTTCGTCACGTTTTCGATCGTCATTTCTCCGGTATATGTCAGCGTATCATCACCGGAATTGATAATATAAAATGTATAGGCGATATAGCTGTCGCCATTATGGCTGCCGTTGATCATATCGAGATTCTCCGGCAGATCCGCTCCGCTGATATTGGTCATGTCATAAACAATGTCTGCGTTCAGTACCGCATTTGCTCTGTCATATTCGGGCGTTTCCGATAATGCAAGCCCCTGCTGGATCATGTCGTACTTATTGATTTTTACCGTAAAGCTGCCGAATTTGTCGTAAAAATACGAGATCGCATATGCGACCGCAACAAGCAAAATCAAAATGATGACCAGCAGTGCAAGTATCCGCATTAAAATCGTGTGCCGCTTGACTTCCTTCACGGTTCGTCTGAGTTGCAGAACATCTACCGTTTTTTCATCCACAGCAAACACTCCAATCCGTAATATTCATTTTTCATGATTCATCCTGTTTCTTTCTGATGTAGCGCTCCGCCATAAACTTTCCGGCGAGACTGCCGGCACAGTAGGAGCAGGAGAAAGTATAAAAGGTCTCGGCCTCCTTGCTGCTCCGCACGCCGTCTGCGATGGGCTCGGCCTCCAGATCATTGACGAAATCCACGATGGATTTCACGGCATTGTCCGCGCGTTCGCTCCGGCCGATAAAATGTGTGACTTCCGGACTGAGCATTACATATTCGACCGGATAATCGGAAAGCCGCATCAGCGGGCAGTTGCTTCCGCCGAAGCCGTTGAGCATGATATGGAAGCCGACATTGCGCAGGCTGACGATTGTATTCGGAATCTCCGGTTCTTCAGCGGTCAGCAGACGCTCCGGCAGCTCAAAGCAGATACGGCTCGTCGGGATCTCATAGCGCTCGCAAAGCGCAGTCGCCGCTTTGACGGCATCGCGTTCGAGCAGATAGCGAACGGGCATATAGACGGAAATCCATTTGAAATCCATTTCGCGTTCGGTCAGCTTGCCGACAGCCTCAAGCACCTGCGACATTTCCAGGTAGAACAGCTTGAGCGCCTGATTGGTCATTTCCGAAACAGCGCGGAACTGCTCCGGCATCAGGATCCCGAGCTGCGGGGCATTCAGGCGGGTCTGCGACTGATAGAAAGCAATCCGTCCGCCGGAGATCTCTCTGACAGCGCGGTATTGCAGCTCAACGGCGCGCAGTCCGCCGACATTTGTCCGGATTTCTGATTCAGCCACTTGCAGTCCCTCCCTTCTGACAGTACATACTTATCTCATTTTATTCTATCATTATACCATATCAGACAGAAAAAATCAATGGGTGAGTATGGAGAAAGTTTTGACTTCTTTTTGTTTGTTTTACCATTTCTTCTGCGATTCCTTTAGGGGCGTCTGCTTCGCTGTGAATATACAAGCAAAGATGCCCTGTGATGCGCAACAGGTTTTCAGAAAAAAGGAATCCCCCTGCCGAAGCAGGGGGATATAATTTGTTCAGGCAGCCAGCTTCCGCTTGAGAAGCGCAAGATCCTTTGCATTGAGGCAGCCGTTTCCGTCGAGGTCGTAGTATGCGGCATTCTGCGCAGTCAGAGGTGTTTTCGTCAGCAGATGCGCCTGCAATGCGGCAGCATCTGATTTTGCATAGGTACCGGCGGCATAGGAAGCCTTGAGCGATGCTGTTGTTGCGGCAGTCTCAAACTGAATCGTGCTGTCATTCTTGGTGCAGCCGGAAAGCGTAACGCCATCCGTTTCCCATGCGTTCAGTCCTGCGGGGGCGGTCAGCTGATAGACCACGCTCTGCGGATATTTTCCGCTCCATGTGCCGGCCGGCAGGGTCAGGGTATTAAACTGCACCGGCTTTTCGCTCTGGATTGTGACCGTGCAGAGCTGCTGCGGGATATTGCTGAGCCACTGCGGGATCTGCTGCTCGGCGCGGGCATCGCGGTTCTTCCAGAAGCTGCTGATCGTATTTGTCTCATTGGTGAAAGTGGCAGCGGAATTATCGCTCTGCTGCGGTTCCGTCGGTTCTGTCGGCTGTCCCGGCTGACCCGGTTGTCCCGGCTGACCCGGCCAGCCCCAGTCACCGAAGCCCCAGTCGCCGATGCCCCAGCCGCCGGAGCTGCCCCATGAATAACGCTTGATGGTCGCTTCCATTGAGGGCTGGTAGATCGAAATCAGCTCCTGCAAACGTGCGCTTACGCGGTCAGCATTGAAATTGACGTTGCACTGATCGTAGAAGGATGCAATGAACTGCTGATAAAACGCATTGTCGGATTTCATGAGATTGATGAACAGCGCGGGCAGCCATTCTCCCTGATTGGCCTGCTGCCGCAGATTCTGTAGGATGCTGGAGCTTTCGTTACTCTGATTGTAGAGTCCCTGTCCGTATTCGGTATCAAAGAGAAGGAATCTCCATTTGCCGTCAGCATAGGGATTGGAGCTGTCAACCGTTTCGGTTTCCCAGAGACAGTAGTTGTTTTTGCCGAAATCGCTGTTGCCGACGATCATTTCTGTTGCCATATAATCGGCAAAGCTCGCAATATCAACCATCTGTGCAAATTTCGCAAAGGTCTGTGCATCGGAAAAATCGCCGTTCAGTGCGAGCTGCGACAGAGCTTCAAAATCGGCCTTTCCCTTGTCGGTGCCTTCGGAAAACTCATCGTTCTTGACCATGCAGACGCTGTCTTCATCGACCTTGTAGTGATCGGAGATATACTCCTTGCCGAGCTTTTCAACGATATTGTAGGTTCCCCAGAATTCGCCGTCCAGGAACACGATGCATTCGGTCTGTGCCTGTGTGCCGTAGGCGCGGTCCTGCACCATTTCCTGATTGAGACGGTCGCGGATCTTGGTCTTTTCGTCATTTCCGCCGTTGCGGAGCGTGAGCTTGTCAAAGCTCTTGATGACCTTGCCTTTGACATTTTTCAGATTTCCGTTGAAGAAATCATAATCCATTTTGCGTGTGCCGTATTCCAGACGCGCATAGAGATTGAAGCTCTTTTGCGCAGAGGAACGGGTCGCGCCGCCGTGCATCCGGATGCCGATGTCGGCGGAATAAGCCGCCTGTCCCTTTTCAAAGACCGTCATATGCGCCGGTCTTTCCCATTGGCGGCCGGACTGCGTATAGTTCGCCGGAATCTCCCATGACTGCGCCATCGGGCTGTATTCCGGACTGCTTTTCCAGTCCTCATAGGTTTTGCCGTAAACATAGATTCCCTTTTCGGAATCAAAGAGATTATCCGGATCGGTCACGAGCGAGATCACGCGCATATTCATGGCAAGATCGCTCTGCGTATATCCGATGAAATAACTGTTTGTGACGATATTGCTGCGGCTGCCGTTTGCATCAAAGGCGGCTGCACGGACGATCATTGCCTTATCGACCGGCTCGGAGGGCGCTTTATAGCTCTGTGCAATATCGGTTTTTGCGGCATAAACATTCGCCTCGGAGGATTTGTCATAGATTTTGATTGGCGACGAATATTTTTCGGAGGATGCCGTCGGATCACTGCCGTCCGTCGTATAATATACGGTACAGCCGTCCGGAACGGTCAGTGTCAGGCTGAAGCCGTCGGCATAAAAGCCGCTGCCCTGTGAGAAGCCTGGCTCCGGAATCTCAACCTTAGCGGAAGCAGACGGATTTGCACTGCCGGCCGAAAGCGCGGAAAGTGTCGCAAATGTATCGCTGCCGTCCGGTACTCTGCCGTAGGCTGTATCTTCGGCAAGCGCCGGTACCTTGAGTGTTTCAAGTTCGGTGCCTCCGGCATCGGCTAAAATGATTGTCTCGCCGTCCTTGGAGAGTCCGAAGGCTGCGCCGCTGACGCTGCCGTCCTCTGAAACACCGCAGTAAACAACATAGAAGCCCTTTGCAGGGATCACGGTTCCGGCCGGAATCACATACTGCACAGGCTTTGAAGGATTATCCGTCAGCGAAAAGCCGCCGACCGCAGCCTCCGCACTGCCGGCATTATAAAGCTCGATGTAATCATAATATTTTCCGTCGGCGGCAGGGGAAGTCGTGTTTTTCGTGCAGACTTCATTGATGACAACGGAGCCGGCAGCCTGCGCGGTCAGGTTCGGCAGGGATGAGATGCATACGGTATTCAGCAGTGCCGCACAACCGGCTGCTGCCGCACGCAGTGCATTTTTGCTGTTCATATTGCTGATCTCCTTCCATATTATAGGTATTTCGCCAATACAAGTATAGCACACGATTTGGATATGTGTCAACTTATTTATTGCGGTTCATCGCGTAAAACACCTGAAAATAATCTTAAAAAACCGAATATGTGTGTTATGCGCCGGAAAGCATATAGCCCCGATTCCGCACGGTCCGCAGCAGCTTGAGCGGATAATCTGCATCTATTTTTCTGCGCAGATAATGAATATAGACCGGAATCAGCGCGGGATCAGACTGCGGCGCCGCAACGTGCTGTTCAATTTCCTCGCGGGAAAGCGGCTCTCCGGCACGGCTGACAAACAGCTCCAGCAGGGCACATTCCTTGGCGGAGAGCGGCAGACGTTTGCCGCCTCTTGTCGCAATATGCCGCTCTGTATCAACGGTCAGATCGGCAATGCAGTACAGGCCGCCGGGTGCAGACGGTGTCTTCCGGTGATAGGTGCGCACCATACGCCGCACTCTCGCCATGCATTCATCCATATGAAACGGCTTCAGAAGATAATCATCGGCACCGCCGTCCAGTGCCAGCACACGCTCGGCGACCGAGCTGCGGCTGCTGAGGATCATCACGGGCGTATCGAGTGTCCGCGTGCGCATTTCCCGCAGCACGGCAAGCCCTGTCATATCGGGAAGCTGCCAGTCCAGCAGGAACGATTCAAAACGCGGTGCGTCCAGCAGCCGGAGCGCATCGGTTCCGGTTTGTACGGCAACCGGTGTAAAGCCTTCTTCGCGCAGTCTGACGCAGAGTGCATTCCGCAGTGCATCATTGGATTCAGCCAACAGGATCTCCATCATGATCCTCCTTTCGCATAAATCGGTATACTTATAACTGCAGTATATCAGAGAAACCTAAAATGAACCTGAAATCAGCCGTCTGCACAGTACACGGTGCAGATCTCTGTTTTTGTGCCCATGCAGTTCTTCACGAACCTTTTTTCTGATTCTCCCATTGAAATTTTACGGCTTGATATGGTATAGCGGGCAGAGCCCGCCTCCGTTTTTACGCCCATACAGTTTTTCACGAACCTTTTTCTGATTCTCCCATTGAAATTTACGGTATGATATGGTATAGCGGGCAGAGCCCGCCTCCGTTTTTACGCCCATGCAGCTTTTCACGAACCTTTTTCTGATTCTCCCATTGAAATTTACGGTATGA
>JAFYBM010000095.1 GCA_017540225.1 Oscillospiraceae bacterium
GACTGATAGCCGTCCGCGATATTTTCGAGGTCTTCGAGGAAGATGTCATAATACAGCGTCGTGCGGACATTTTCGATTCTGGATTCGCCCCAGAGGTCGCTGTCCACCATTCTGTCGCGGATATCGAGCTTCACAACAATGTAGTAGCACTCGTCATCCTTGATCAGCTCCGGCTTGAGGTAATCCGTTTCCGGATCGACCAGCCAGTTGTAGACCTTTTCGCAGGGCGTATAGGTCGGCTCGGTGGTCGTCTCGTCCTCTTTTTCGGCATCCTCAGCGGTCGTGCTGACCTTGAGCGTGACTTCCTTATCGACCGCGTAATCCACGCCCTCGCCGGTCGTGGTGGTCTCGGTCGTCGTAGTTGCGGTGGTCGAGGTGGTAGCGCCCTCAGCAGGCTCACCGCCCTCCGCAGTCTCGTCATCGTCCTCCGCCGGTGCCGTGGTCACAGCCTCGGTCGTTCCGGTATTGCCGTCCTTGTCGGTCGTGACCTTTGCGGTCGTCGGCGTGGTGATCGTATTGCCGTTCTCGTCGGTCGTCGTGACCGCCGCCTCGGAGAGCGATGTCACATAGTTCTGATGCTCCTCGATCAGGAAATCGAATTCCTCCATGAGCGCCTTCTCGTCCTTTTCCTTCTTGCCGAGACGCTTGAGGTAATCGTTCGCCATTTCCTCGATCTCTTTTTTGCCGTCGGCCTTGAGCAGATTGCCCTCGCCGTCCTTCAGCGGCATTTCGATATACTTTGCACGGATCGTGTTCTTGCCGTAGTAATCATAGAGCTCCTGCGGATCCGGTGCCTTGGAGCCCTCCTCGCCGTAATAGGCATCCCAGAGCGCATCCTGCTTGTAGGAATTGAGGATGATATCCTTGATCGACTGCTCGCCGATGCCGGTCTTTTCAAAGTATTCGCCGAAATTGTTCATGCTGGAAGCAGCGCTCGAATCCGCCGTGGCAAGCTGCTCACCGGTGAGGGTAAGGCCGAGCGAATCGAATTCCTTTTCGATCGCAACAAAGGTCGCGCAGTGCTCCGCAGCCTTGTCCTGGATCCACTGCTCCGCCGTCACGCCGTCGATGTTGGCATTCTTCATGAGCTTCTTGTAATCGGCCGAGGTCTTGCATTCATCGAAGTTCGCGCCGTCCTTGCGCATGGTCTCGACTGCCTCGCCGAATGCGCTGGTCGCATAGTAAAGATAGATGCCCGCGCGCACATCGTAGTCGCCGACCTTGATCGCGTTTGCAGTGCGTTCGCCGCAGGCTGCGCAGGATACAGCCGTGCAGAGCGCGAGCAGCGCAGCGCCGGCTTTTCTGATGAGATTCATGAGTTCAAAGAGCCTCCTTAATTGTTAAGTGAATATTCTCTTTTCCGAAAATATCCGATACTCTCTTATTATACATGATTTTTTTTCAAATGTCTATACCCTTTTGCGAATTTTTTGTTTTTTCCACGAAAATTTCACAGTTCGCCCCGCAGTCTTTCCCGATTGTAATATGACTGTAATGAAAATTTCATGCAGGGGGCATTGCGTTTTCAGGAGTTTTGTGGTATAATATTGAATGAATCCGCACATATATGCAGAAATCCGTTCTGCATCCGGCGGAATATCAGCCGCACGGCAGATGTTTTGCAGGGTGCGGCAGGCCTTTCAGACAGGAGGTTTACATATGGCTTTTTGTCCTCATTGCGGAACCCAGAGCCCGGACAACTATACACAGTGTCCGAACTGCGGCGCTTCTCTGCCGCAGATGCAGACGCCCCCGCCGCAGCCCGTCTATCAGGGGCCGCCGCAGAATCCGTATGCAGGTGCATATCCCGGCGGTCCGCAGCCGATGATGCAGCCGCAGGACGCCGTCACCTCTGCCGGTGCGTGGTTCGGCTGGACGATGCTGCTCGGCATTCTGCCGGTCATCGGTGCGGTCATCATGCTCTCTGCATCCAATGATCCCTCTGCAAAGAATTACGCAAAGCTGATGCTGATTTTGCAGGCCGTCGTTGTCGGCTTGTATATTCTCTTTTTCGTCTTTGCAGCTGTGATGTCCTGACCGGATCGGAATAGGAGGTAAATCTATGGCAAGATGCAATCAGTGCGGCAGCGAGCTGCCGGATTACTATACCAGCTGCCCGAACTGCGGCGGCGGCGTTGTCAGACAGGCACCGCCTGTCCAGCCTGCGCAGCCGGCGAACGGCTATATCCCGATGATGCAGCAGCGTGAGGTCACGGGCATGGGCGCATGGTTCGGATGGTCGCTCCTCTGCGGAATCCTGCCGATCATCGGCCCGATCATCATGCTCAACAGCGCAAAGGATCCGACCGCGAAGAACTATGCGAAGCTGATGCTGATCATGCAGGCGATCGGAATTGTGCTGCTCATTATCTTCGGTGCGATCCTCATTCCGGCAATGATCGGATATATCGAAAAAGCAAACCGCGTGCGCAGAGTCTACGGCATGATCGCGCCGTTCCTGCTCCGCTGAACCTGTGAATAAAAGACGCTGCATCTGTCCCGCCGGGAAGATGCAGCGCTTTTTTTATACCGGAATGATAGGCTGGCTATCAAAATTCTACAGTTTTCGGCTGATTTTGCAGTCAAAATGCACAAATTGTAAGCTGATTTTTCGGTAAAAGGTAGAAAATGATTTTCACGCTTGCAAGGTTTTTTGTCACATGGTATAATATATGCATATTCGTTTGTATAGGGGCGCCGCAGATCTGATTCCTCTGCGATTCCGAAATCTGTTTCAATCGGGAATGTGCCCTGTACACGCGGCAGTAAGGAGCGTTCTATTCATGAAAAATCTGGACACATCGAAAATCAAAAACATCGTAATCACCGGACACAGCGGCTGCGGCAAGACCGCTCTCGCTGAAGCACTGCTTTACCGCGCAGGCGTGATCGACCGCATGGGCAAGGCCGCTGACGGCAATACCGTCTGCGACTTCGATCCGGAGGAGATCAAGCGCAAGTATTCGATCAATCTTTCGCTCGCAAGCTTTGAATACAGTGATTTCAAGATCAATCTGCTGGATGCACCGGGTCTGATCGACTTTGCCGCGGCAACCAATGAAGGCCTTTTCGCCGGCGATACCGTTATCATCTGCGTTTCCGCAAAATCCGGCGTCCATGTCGGCACGATCAAGGCTTTCCAGGCCGCAAAGAAGCTCGGCAAGCACATTCTTTTCGTTGTCACCAAGATTGATGACCCGAACCAGGATTTCTATTCCGTGCTCAATTCCCTGAAGGAAAACTTCGGCGCTTCCGTCTGCCCGGTTATCGTTCCGGAGATCGCGAACAACCAGTTCAAGTCTCTTGTTCACCTCGGCAGAATGAAGTCCTATACCTATGACAAAAAGGGCGCTTCCGTTGCGGCAGATGCTGCCGGCATCGTGCTCAATGACAAGGAAGGCGTCACCGCAGATTCCCTGATGGACGGCCTCAGCGATGCGGTTGCGGAAACCAGCGATGAGATGATGGAAAAGTTCTTCGAGGGCGAAGCATTTACGCAGGAAGAAATCAGCCACGGCATCCACGAAGCCATGCGTACCGGCCGCGCAATGCCGGTGTTCACGGTTTCCTGC
>JAFYBM010000096.1 GCA_017540225.1 Oscillospiraceae bacterium
ATTTTGCCATCTCACTTTTATCGTTTTCGGATGATGCAATCCTGTTTTTTCTTCTTCCGCATTGCATCTTAATTTTTGAGGCTCTGCATCGGAGCCGGAATACGGCCGCCGCGGGAAATGAATTTCTCTGCGCTTTCTCTGCGCACCGGCATGACGGGGCCGACGCCGAACAGTCCGCCGAAATCAAGCTCCTCGCCTTCCTTTTTGCCAATTGCCGGAATCACGCGCACAGCAGTTGTTTTGCTGTTAACCATGCCGATTGCGGCTTCATCCGCGATAATCGCGGAGATCGTCGATGCGGGAGTATCTCCCGGCAGCACGATCATATCCAGTCCGACCGAGCAGACGGCTGTCATTGCCTCCAGCTTTTCGATGGAAAGCACACCTGCATTTGCGGCATCAATCATGCCGGAATCCTCGGAGACCGGAATAAAAGCGCCGGAAAGTCCGCCGACACTGGAGGAAGCCATGACACCGCCCTTTTTGACCGCGTCATTGAGCAGTGCGAGTGCGGCAGTTGTTCCATGCATACCGCAGACCGAAAGCCCCATGCCTTCAAGGATATGTGCAACGGAATCACCGACAGCGGGTGTCGGCGCCAGTGAAAGATCAACGATACCGAACGGCACGCCGAGCATAGCCGAAGCGCGGGTGCCGACAAGCTGCCCCATACGGGTGATTTTGAAGGCTGTGCGCTTGATGATATTTGCGATTTCGTCAATGGATGCATCCGGATATTTTTCAATCGCGGCACGGACAACGCCCGGGCCGGATACGCCGACATGAACCTCGCAGTCCGGCTCACCGACGCCGTGGAATGCACCTG
This sequence comes from Oscillospiraceae bacterium, assembly GCA_017540225.1. GTDB lineage: Bacteria > Bacillota > Clostridia > Oscillospirales > Ruminococcaceae > Firm-04. The sequence continues at coordinate 827 of JAFYBM010000096.1, forward strand.
CCATGAAGGGATTATCCTCAGGCGCATTGCAGAGCACAACCAGCTTTGCAGGGCCGAAGCACTGGTTATCGGCAGTCAGCTCCGCAGATTCGCGGATAATTTCGCCCATCAGCTTCACAGCATCCATATTGATGCCGGCCTTCGTGGAACCGACATTGACCGAAGCACAGAGATTCTGCGTTTCTGCGAGAGCCTGCGGGATTGCACGGATCAGTGCCTCATCGCCGGCAGAAAAGCCTTTATGGACAAGTGCGGAGAATCCGCCGATGAAATTGACGCCGGTTGTTTCGGCCGCCCGCTGCAATGTACGCGCCAGCAGAACCGGATCGCCGCCGCGTGTTGCGGAAACAAGCATGGCTGCCGGCGTGATCGAAATGCGTTTATTGATGATCGGGATACCGTATTCCGTCTCGATCTGTTCACCGGTCTGCACGAGCTTTTCAGCCTTGCGCGTGATTTTATCGTAGACTCTGTCGCAGACTGTCTGCATATTCTCAGCGCAGCAATCCAGCAGCGAAATGCCCATGGTGATCGTGCGGATGTCAAGGCATTCGTCCTGAATCATGCGGATTGTTTCGAGTATATCCGAGGTATTGAGCATAGATTTCTCCCCTTATCAGATGCGGTGCATCGAATTGAAAATGTCTTCATGCATAACGTGGATCGAAAGCCCCAGCTCAGTGCCGAGCGCTGTCAGCGATTCGGAGAGCGCAGAGAATTCACAGCTCAGACTGCTGATGTCCACCAGCATGAACATGGCAAAGAGATCCTGCAAAACACTCTGTGTAACCTCGATGATATTTGCATTGCGTTCTGCGCAGATGCCGCTGACTTTATGCAGAATACCGACAGTGTCGTGACCAATCACGGTGATTACAGCCTTCATAATAATCATCCTCCCTGAAAAAATGCTGTTTCATATACCAATATATTATAGCATATTTTTATTAAAAACACAATAGCAGACACATAAAATAATTTTTTTACAGTGCAATGCGTTTTTTCGCTTCTCCCATTGCATTTTCCTGCATTATATGTTATAATTTATGGTAATTCAGGATCATCAAGGGAGGCGGGACAACATGAGCAAGGTAATTTTGATCGGAAAACCGGATGAAGCACTGAATGCGTGTCTATCCGGCATGCATGAATTACAGTTCGGCTATGCGGAAAACGAGGCGGCAGTTCTGCCGGATACCGCCTGTGTACTGATTATGCAGGAGCAGGCCGGCAGCAGCTTGCAGAAAACGGTTAATCTGCTGCAAAAGCGCGGCATTCCCGCTGCGGTACTGACATCCGACGGCTCTGAGGAAAATCAGGAATATCTGCTGGATCTCGGCGCTGCACAGTATTTTATTCTCCCGATGAAGGCAAGTCTGCTGCAAAAGCGGATCCTTGCGCTGATCGGCAGTCATGAGGGAGCAGGAACCGATGCCGGCCTTGAGCTGCTGATGCAGATTGCAAAGGACGAGCAGCCGCGGGGAGCTTTCAGCGTTTCCGAAGCAGATTTCACGAAGATTTACCGGTTTGTTCTGCGTTTGCAGGAGCGCACGGAGAAGAAAGCACAGCTTGTCATTTTCCGTTTTGATACCCGTCTGAAAACGCCGGTAGAGCCGGGAACACTGGAGGACGCATTCCCGATCGTGCAGAAATGTCTGCGCAAAGGCGATATTGTCAGTATGTTCGGGCAGACGATCATGGCAATTCTCATGGCTGCCGAAGAAAGCGGCGGCCGTGTCGCCGCAGAGCGTATTATAAATACCTATCAGGCATATTATTCCGGCAGCATTTTTGACATGAAATACGAGATGCGTCCAATCAGTGAATAACAGAAACCCGACAGCAGGGAGACGCTTATCTGCTTCACGGAGAATTAACAGGAAACAGTGCCCTTGCCTATTTCCAATCATATTGCTGAAAAAAAGATGCTGTACTCCGCAGAGTACAGCATCTTTCTTATTGATTAAAAGCTGTCGCTTTTTCCCGTGAGATAATCAATATGCAGCTTTACATCCTTTTTGGTAAGCTCGCCGTCACCGTCAATGTCGCCGGCCTCAAAAACCTCAGGCTCATTGCCGGTCAGCACGCAATTCTTCAGCAGGGAAAGATCGCGTACATCCACAATCCCGTCATCATTGAGATCACCGAGCAGATAAGAGGGCTTTTCGGAGCCTTGCGGCATGATGAGCTTGTAGCCCTGCAAATTCAGCAGATAGCCTTCGCCGCCGGTAAATACGAAATACAGATCATGCTTGCCGGAGGTTTCCGTGACATCTGCACGCTGCGTTGCCCATGTCTGCCAGCCGCCGGTCGAAGCAACATTCAGGGTACCGATCAGCTTTCCGGTCGGACCGTCTGTGCGGATCTCAATTTTGGAGCCGCCGCTGTTTGCGGCCAAACGCAGGTCAATTGCATATGTGCCGCCGCCGAAATCAACATCCTTGAAGCCGATGTAATCGCCGTTTTCGATGTATGCAACATCAAGGCCGCCCTCGCTGCAATTTTCAGTCTGAATGCCGGACTGATCGAAATAGGCAGATGCAGATTCAAAGCCGCCGCTGCCCTTGACGCGCAGCAGATGCTGGGATTTGCTGAGGATCTTGCCTGCCGAATCGGTTACATAGATGCGGTATTCGCCTTCCTCGGCCGGCGTTTTGATCTTTTCGGCCGTGCCGGAGGCTTTGGTCATATTGCCGCCGCGCGTGAAGGAGGCGGTGTCATCCGGTGCGATCCAGACGGTCTTGCCTGCGCCAGCCTTGCGGATCGGCAGATTGTTTTCGCACTTGGTCGCGCAGCTTGCCGGAAATACATAGTCCGCATCTGCCATCATGCCTGCGGGCATGATGCTCTTGAATGCATCCTGCAAGCCGGAGTGCAGACAGAATTCATACTGCGCCTGCGGCCATACATTGTCGGAAACAACGATCGGGTCATCAATGCGGCTGCTGGGCGGGTTTTTGCCCATTTTACGGACAGTCGCATAGGTGCGGAGAATGGTGAGGTCGTGCTTGTCGCCGTATTCCTCGCAATTGATTGTGTAAGTGACATTCGGATCGATTTCGAGAATATTGTCGTTTTCTTCGATATAAGCCGTGCCCTCGTCGTTATGGAGGCCGTAGGTCGGTGCGCCGGCGCGGCCTGCCGGAATGCCCTGAATATAGTTTTCGTTGATGATCGTACCGGGCATCTGGCCGATTGTATAGATGCCGCCGCTGTCATGCAGACGGTTCAGGCAGTTGATGACACGGTTCTGGCAGATCATATTGTCCTTGCAGGTTGTGGAATCCTTGAAATTGCACCAGCCCCAGCCGAGGTGAATGCCGTTATATGCGGTCTTTTCGACCTGATTGCGGAGCACCTTGACCGTATCGCCGTAATAGACCGTGATCGCAGCGCAGCCGCCGAAGCCGTGAACAACAGAAATATCATAGAGCAGATTGTCACAGATTTCAATATTCTTGCAGACACCCTCTACGCCGACCGGAAATTTCTCACGGTTATTATCCCGCTTGTCACCGATGTAGATATGCTGCGGATGTGAAATCGTGATGCCGGAGGAGGTAATGTCGGTGATATAGTTACCGGAGACGGTGCTGTTGATGACATCGTTTGTCATGGAAAGGCCGTCTGCGCCGGTATGCTTAATGACATTGCCGCTGAAATTGATCGAATCACTGCTTGTGACATGAATCGTAGCAGGGAGCGTATCGACCATTTCATATTTTTTGCTGTGCCAGTTGGAATCGGCAAAAGCGGTATAGGTCTGCGCGGCCTGACAGGTTGTTTTGCCGTGGGAGCCGGCAACATTCGTGAGCTGATAATCGGTATGCGCAAAGGTAATGCCCTCAAAGCTGATGTCGTGAACACGGTTTGTTGTAGATTCTCCCGCAATGACCACGAGCTGTTCCGCGACAGGTGCCTCTGCATCCGCCTGCGACATATCCTCCCAGTCGTAGGGGTAATAATAAACCATATGATCGGTTTTGTCAAAGTAAAATTCGCCCGGCGAATCTACAAACTCAAATGCATTGTATATGGTATGCCAGCCGCTGCAACCGAAGCCAGCACCCCAGCCCGGAGTCTGTGCAATGGCACCGTAAGGCTGCTGCATGAGCAAAACAAAATTGCCGTTTTCGTATTTGACATCACGCGAGCAGACAATGTTTTCATTCCATGTCGTGCCGTTGACAACCTCAAGATCATCGGTGTTTTTGGTAATATGCGGCAGATCGCTTTCTTTATACTTGATGCCGTCGCTCTTCTGACCGGAATCCCAGGCCCAGTCAGCCTGACCGGCCGTAATACCGTATGTACCCCAGCCGCCCTGTGCGCCGACGCCCTTGCCGCCCATGTTGGCGCGGTGATCGTTGACATAGAAATTGCGGAGCTTATAGTCGCGGTCAAGCGGTGCGCAATAGAGCTTATCGTTGTATTTTGTCCATCCCGTGACTGCCTGTGCGCCGCTGATGACCGGCGTTTCGCCCTCGACGGCGCGGTAGATGATACGGCCGCCGTTCTGTCCGGAATCCTGCGTGCCGAAGGTGACAGCTTCTGTCTGACGGTAGGTGCCGCCGTGCAGCCAGACAACAATATCGCCTTTCATGCTGCCGTTGATTTTGCGTACAGCGTCTCTGGCGCCGGCGAGTGTTTGCAGCGGTGCAGAGGCGGAGCCGTCGTTGCTGTCGCTGCCGTCAGGCGATACATACAACTCGGCATAGGGTGCGGAATCTGCGGCTGAAGCAGACAATGCGCTCAGATTTCCTGCCGCTGCTGCCGCAGTCAGCAGACTGAGCAGTGCAGCAGTTGTACGGTTCAGATTCCGGAACCGTACAAATTTCGGATTTCCTTTCATGGTGATTACCCCCTAAATGATACCGGTTTGGCCGATTTTTTATGATAAAATGGTTTTTTCTATAATTCCCCATATTATCTTTGTCTATTATATCTCATAATCCGGATAAAAACAATGGTGTATCTATAGAATTTCTGGATAATCTAAATATATTTTCTTGTACGGACATATAAATCAAATACAACTAACAAGAAACGTACTTATTTTATGACAAGCGCGCTTTCTTTGTATACATTTTATCCAGTTTTTCTTTGGATTTCACATTGAATGTGCTATAAATCTCTGCTATAATGATAATACCATATATATATTTAGGGGGAACTCCATCATGAAAAGAAAACAACTTATCAGCGGCGCTGTAGCTGCGCTGGTTTGTCTGACCGCAGTCGGCCAAACCGGTATGCTCAACGCCTCCGCCCAGAACCCGATCATACAGACAAGTTTCACGCCTGATCCTGCACCGGTTGTCTTCGGTGATGAGCTCTGGGTCTTCACCGGATGCGACAAGGATGCTGCCAACAGCAATTACACAATGGTCGGCTGGCAGGCATTCTCTACCAAGGATATGCAGAA
>JAFYBM010000097.1 GCA_017540225.1 Oscillospiraceae bacterium
ACCCTCGTCCACATTGTAGCTCATGCAGGGATAAAAAATCGCATCCGGCTTTTCCGCAAGCAGCGCTTCGATATGTCCGTGCAGCAGTTTTGCAGGAAAGCAGACTGTATCTGACGGAATCGTATGCTGTCCGGATAGAAACAGCGCCCGTGTGGAATCCGGCGAAACAATAACGTTAAAGCCGAGACCTGTCAGCAGCGTATGCCAGAACGGCAGCAGCTCATACATATTCAGTGCCAGCGGCAGGCCGAAGGTCGGGCGGCCTGCTTTCCGCTCGTTTTTGCGATATTTTTCGAGCAGTTTTTGCTTTTCGGCATAGAGATTATACTGCGTCTGAGTTTTTTCCTTGCCGAGCGCACGCTCACAGCGGTTGCCGGCGATAAACGTGCGGTTGCCGCCGAAGGAATTGACCGTCAGCTGACAGTGATTCTGACAGCCCTTGCAGGTTATCGTCCTGACCGTATGCGTAAAATCACGGAGCTGCGCAAGATTCATCAGCGTGCTCTGTCCGCTTGTATGCTTTGCGGCATAGAGCGCCGCTCCGTATGCACCCATGATACCGGAAATTGCCGGCCGGATCACATCACGCCCAAGCTCCTGTTCAAAGGCGCGCAGTACGGCGTCATTCAGGAAGGTGCCGCCCTGTACTACAATATGTTCTCCAAGCTCCGTGGCATTTGCGCAGCGAATTACCTTGTAAAGCGCGTTTTTTACAACGCTCATGGAAAGACCGGCCGAAATATTCTCAACCGATGCTCCATCCTTCTGCGCCTGCTTAACCGAGCTATTCATGAACACCGTGCAGCGGGAACCGAGATCGACCGGATGATCCGCAAACAAGCCGAGCTTTGCAAAATCGGCAATGCTGTAGTTCATCGCCTCCGCAAAGGTTTGCAGGAAAGAACCGCATCCCGAAGAACACGCCTCGTTGAGAAAAATATTGTCAATCGCATGATTGTGGATGCGGAAGCATTTAATATCCTGTCCGCCGATATCAATGATAAAATCGACCTCCGGCAGAAATTTCTGCGCTGCCGTATAATGCGCAATCGTCTCAACAATGCCGCAGTCCGCATTGAACGCTTCCTTGATGATGTCCTCACCGTAGCCGGTCACAGCAGCACCGCCGATCTCCAGATCGGGATATGTTTCATAGATTTTGAGCAGATATTCACGCACAGCCGGAACCGGATTGCCCTTGTTCGACTGATACATCTGATCGAGGATATTTCCGTCCGCATCCGTAACAACAGCCTTGACCGTTGTTGAACCGGCGTCGATCCCGAAATACATTTTGCCGTGCGGCTTGTCAATATACTGAATATGTGCAGAATTTGCACTGTGGCGCACACAAAATGCGTCATATTCCTCCTGAGAGGCAAAGAGCGGTTTGGTTGTCAGGAATGTACCGGCCGCAGAATAGTTTTCAGCGCGTTCCGCAAGTGCCGTCAGAGAAAATGTGCGGTCATCACATTGCAGCGCTGCACCGTATGCAACATAAAACAGCGCGTTTTCAGGACATTTTCCGGTCAGGTGCAGTGTTTCGTCAAAGCTGCTGCGCAGATTGTCAAGATAGGTCAGCGGGCCGCCGAGATAGAGCACATTCCCCTTGATCTCTCGTCCCTGTGCCAGTCCGCCGACTGTCTGATTGACAACCGCTTTCAGAATGCTGGCCGCTATATTCGGGAAGCCTGCGCCCTGATTCAGCAGCGGCTGAATATCGGATTTCGCAAACACACCGCAGCGGGATGCGATCGTATAAATCTTATCAGCATCGTCGGCAAGGCGGTTCAGCTCTGCCGGTGTCACGTTCAGCAATGTCGCCATCTGGTCAATAAACGCACCGGTACCGCCTGCGCAGGAGCCGTTCATGCGAGCCTCGAAGCCGCCGGTCAAAAAGAGGATCTTTGCATCCTCGCCGCCAAGCTCAATGACCGCATCGGTTTCGGGGTTCAGTCTTGTGACGGCTGCACGGGTCGAAAAGACCTCCTGTGCAAAAGGCACCTCCAGAGCCTCCGCAAGACCCATGCCGGCTGATCCGGAGATGACCGTGTGCATCGGCTCTGTACCGAACTGTTCCGCGATCCGGCGGCAGTAGGCTGCTGCCATTTCCGCGATTTTTGAGAGATGTCTTTCATATGACGAAAACAGGATCTCATTCTGTTCGCCGAGCACGACACATTTGATCGTGGTTGAACCAATATCAAGTCCGAGTTTTTTCATATTCTGCCTTTCTTGAATCTTTACATAATAATTCAATCTACATTATAACATATAATGCGAAAAAAAGCAATGGCAGAAAATGAAAAACTCATGTTTTGCAGCACGAATATAAAGCAAAGACTGCGCAACCACACGGGTCACGCAGTCTTTCATTCAATCAAAAACTCAGGTCAGGTTCTCAGGAGTCTGTACGGAATCCATATTTCCCCCTGCATTGCCGCCGTCAGCTTCGGGTGCAGCCGCAGGTGCATTTGCCGCAGCAGATGCGCCGGACTGATACACAAATTCAAACTTCGGGGACTTCAAACCAAGTACGCTGCGCAGGTCATTGCCCTTCACGCGAACTTGCCCGCCGATCACGGCATAAGCTATATAGCCGCCGTCACCGTACTCAAGTTGAATCCAATCATATGGGTTGCCGGTCAGCGTCACATGATAGAGGCTCTCGAGCTTGAATTTAAGCTCACTCGAAGAATAAATCTTAGAGCAGCTGTAATGTGGGTCAGAGGATTCATCGTGTCTGACGGTCACGCTGGTCAGGTACGGAATATCCGCATAGAATATATCCTTACAGGAAGCAGTCGCACCGCCGCTTGATGCATAAAAAGAAGTCAAAGCCGGTTTGTTCTCGTAGTATACAACCACACCGAGAACAGAACGAACAGCATCTACGATTTTCTGAGAGGGATTCGGTTTGCAGATCATGCCCGCGCCGTACCCGTTATACAAATAATAGGTATACGCTGCAACCGCCTGCGCTTTGATGGCCTCCAGAGAGAAGCCGTCACCCATCTCATTATTGATGATCTGCGACAAAATGGAAACAACAGTATCTGTTTTTCCGCCGACAGTCATCGTCTCATACTCCGGAACAGCGGTCTGAACCAGAACGGTTCCGGGATAATAGAAGCTAAGAATCTGATCATAAGTCCATCCGTCATACTGCGCATAGAAATTCGCGCCGTTCTGACTCATCCCGACACCGTGCCCGTAACCGTAGGTATAGAACACAACACTGTCAGGCTCTGCGGCAACAGGCTGGGGCGCGGTCACTGCCGGCTCCGGAATCGTTGTCACCTCAGATTCGGACTTTTCGCTTACAGTTGTTGTTATGGAATTTTCAAGGTTTTCTTTAACAGCATTTGTCACTGCATTTGTAGTCGTTGGCGTTTCGTCCGGCTCAGAATCGACTGCCTCATACCGCATCAGCATCAGGCTGTCTTCATATTCAATTGATTCAGCCATCTGCAATTCGGCAACTTCATACTGATCTGCGCCCGTTTCAGGGTTGCTGTATTTGGTTTCGGTTTCGGGAGCGGCTTGTACGTCCACTTCCGGCACAGCGTCACCTGCAACAGCGGCATATGCAGTATCGGCAGCTCCTGAGCGCAGCATAGCGTCTCTGTCGGTCTGTATTGCACAAGTACTGGTGAAACACAGAGCCATTGCAACCAGAATCGCTACGCGGTTTCTTCGCGTTCGAGCTTGCATAGTTTCTCTCCATATATCAATCTCACCGGGTTTGCCCGGCTTTATTTCCCCAAGATTGCTGTGAGGATTTTGTCTAATCGATTGTGTCTCCCTTCGCGTGCAGGTAGGTCCCATTCCTCCCGGCAGCGCGCACCATTCAGGAACGGTGCATTGTTCTGCGTCGCAGTGAACCTGCGTACATCTCTCTGCTTAGCTGTATATCATCATATTGCGGAGATGTGCACCGCAGCTCCCGCCGCGGTTGAGGATGGCTGTTCGCTCACCGCTCAGATACAATATGAAACAGCGAAACCGAAAGAAAACAGTCCGCACAAAGCGGAAACGAGTACGTTTAACCTCCTTGTCGTCCCATCTTCCTTCAGCCTGATTTCGTAAAAGAAATCGAACCTGAATTACGATTCGGGCCCATAAGGCACGAATTTTTTGGGATCGTAATTAACAGGGCGGCCGCTTTTATAGTAGGCCGTCGGATACAGCACATTTGTATTCAATGTGGCATTCTCTGTACCCTCTTTCGGGTCTTCCCCGACACGCATTTCACGACACATCAGAATCAGCTTTGCATTTTGAACCAGCCCGGTGCACGTGTACAGCGACAGGAGCTGGTCTCCATACTTCACATCAACATCTGTGTTGATCAGCGTGCGTTTTTTTGCTTCGTTCACATACTTATAGAAATCTTCTTCATCTGAGAAGTTCAGTGTATTCCAGCAATCAAAGGCGTATTCAGATGTAAAATCTGTTCCGTCCACAATAAAGACCGCAAAGATCTTGAATCTGTAGTCCTTATAGAGAGAGGAATACTCCACAACAGGATGTGCGCTGTAAAATGACGGATTGTTGATATAATCGCGCAGGCTTCCGAACATTGTCCGGTTATTCATGTTGTGTCCGTATATGAATACATTTCCGTCGTTCTCAATGACACGGCGGTGATCGACTACTTCATCAAATCTGTTCCGGAAATCCATGAAAATACAGCCTGATTTGCTGCTTTCCTGCTTGAATGTCCGGTAGAGATAGTAGTCATTCGGGTTGCCTTCAGGACTCGTCTTCTTCTGTACCACAGGATAGGATACTTCCGTTCCGGGAACCGAGACATATCCGACCATATCGGGGTTAATCGGGAGCAGTCTGCGTGCATAGTCATTGTACTCCAGCCACTCGAACGCTTCACCCGTGACAGGGTCTTCAGCAATCTCTGTATCGGAAAAATGTCTGTTCTTCCGGACGTCATCAATCTGTGCCTGAATTTCTGCGTACATCTTCTTGGCCTTGTAGCGGTCAATATAGTAGTTACTGATCAGAAATGTGCAGATACCGACGACAACGATCGCGGTCGTAAAGATAATTTTCCGGGCCGCCTCAAAAGCGGAGTCTCCCTTCCAGGGGACAAAGAATCTGATACTGTCAGCAAAGGAATAATGTTTGCGCTTTTTCTTCCTGTCAGCATTCTTCTGCTGCATCTGAGCATCCGGAATTGCCTTTGTCTGCTTCACCGTTTGTGCAGCATACTCCGGTTCTTCGTTCCGCTGCGGACGAGCCATCGGATCCCGCGATCTGCGGAAATCCTCCTCCCGAGAGATATTTCTTCTCTCAGACGCATCCTGCCTTCCGGAAGAATATTCAGCATTCGGCGCATCAGCATCTTTATTCTGATGCATAATTTCGACTTCATCTAAGATCGCCGTGATGCTGCCCGGGTCACGGTTCTGCCGCTGCGCTGTTCCGCTCTGAACATTCGTCATCCCGTTTTCAGCCGAATCTGCCGCACGTCCAGCGGCGCCTTTCAGCATCCTTCGTTTTCCGTATGTTCGCTGCGTCCCGTTGCTGCCGGCATCCGCTCTGCGCGGGGAACCGTTTTCGGGTACCGTCTGATTATGACGGCTTGCTTCGTGATAGGTTTTTTGCCGAGTATCCATATTTGAACGCCTCCATCAATCTGCCGCTGCACACACATCATAATCACGCAGGAACCGCGGATTATTCAGCGTGTCATCGGCACAGGTTCTGCACCCGGAGCCTGTACATCTCTCAGCTGTGCAGTATTTGTTTCGCTATGCGGAACACGCAAAGCGCAGTTTGTTTCCGGATGCCGTCTCTTGTCAGCTCGGGAAGCTCCCAGAGCCGCAGAAGAACGGCTGCGACCTGATTCTGATAAGCAAAGCCCGCATACACGGTCCCGACAGGTTGTTCTGTCGTACCGCCGCCGGGTCCGGCCAGTCCGGTCACCGTGAGACACAGATCAGCACCGCTCCGGTGCATCAGTCCTTCCGCCATTGCATATGCGGTCTGGCGGCTGACAGCTCCGTATTCCCGCAGGATTTCGGACGGGACATGAAGCAAGTCTTGCTTCATCCGATCAGAGTAGGTGCAGATTCCGAGTTCAAACACACGGGATGCGCCTGGCACTGATGTAATACGTTCGGAGAGCAGGCCGCCTGTCAGGCTTTCGCCTGTAGCGACAGTGAGCCTATTCTCCAATAACAATTGTACTACATCTGACACGGTATTGTCAAGGCTGACACACTGTTTTTCGTCAACCGGACCATATTCGCTTTTCAGAATATCAGTTAATTGCATAAAATCACCAAAAATTCAGTTTTGCTATTTCGACAGGAAATACAATTTGTTCCACATGAAACAGCTCACAGCGTTTCCGAGATATGCTGTGCAAAGACTTTTTTATCAGCACCGGCAATCGCCTTTTCGATCAGCGGTGCAAAATCGACCTCAGCCTGCGCTTCCTCCACATCGGAAAGATGCGGCCGCAGCTTCGGATGCCGCGGCGTAAAGACCGTGCAGCAATCCTCATAGGGCTGGATTGAAATATCAAAGGTATCAATTTTTCGAGAAATCTCCACGATTTCGACTTTATCCATGCCGATCAGCGGCCGAAGCACCGGCATTGTCGCAACGGCATCGGTACACTGCAATGCATTAAGCGTCTGACTGGCGACCTGTCCGAGGCTCTCGCCCGTGATGATTGCGCCGCAGCCTTCGATCTCCGCAAGCCGGCAGGCAATTTCCATCATCAGCCGCCGCATCAGAATCGTGAAATACTCCTCCGGACAGTTGCGCTGCAATTCCTCCTGAATCTCCGTAAACGGAACACAGTAGAATGCCATGCTGCCGCACCAAGGCGTCAGCTTTTCACAGAGCTGCTCGACCTTCATCAGCGCACGCTCCGAGGTATAAGGCAGCGAGGCAAAATGACAGGCTGTTACGCGCAGCCCGCGCTTCGCCATCATATACGCAGCAACGGGGCTGTCAATGCCGCCGGAAAGCAGCAGCATCGCATTGCCGGCTGTTCCGACAGGCAATCCGCCTGCGCCCTTCTCGCGCAGCGCGTGAACGTAGGCATTCGCATCGCGGATCTCAACCGTAACCGTCACATCCGGCTCCGTCACATTGACCTTCAGGTGCGGATACTTTTCCAGCAGAATGCCGCCCAGCTCCGCACAGATCTGCGGAGATTTCATCGGGAAGGTCTTGTCTGCACGCTTTGCTTCGACCTTAAAGGTCTTTGCAGCATTCAGCGCATCCGCAAGATACGGAATCGCCTTTTCGGTGATGTCAGCGAAGTCCTTTTCACAGGTCAGCGCACGGCAGAGCGCCGCAATGCCGAATACCTTTTTCAGGCGCGGCATTGCCTCGGCAAGCAGCGCACCGGCAGCCTCATCACTCTCGGCCTCCGGTACAATATAAATAGTAGACTGCGCCTTGGAATAAGAAAACTTCCCGATCTTTTTCAGCCGGTAACGGATATTCCGCAGCAGTACATCTTCAAAGGAACTGCGGTTCAGCCCCTTGAGCGCCATTTCGCCGTACTTCACCAAAATGATTTCTCTCATGTCAACACTCCGTTATTTGTTTTATGATTCGTCTCTCAGACTGCGCCACATTGTTATCATGCTATCGCTGTACTGAAAGCCGTTTTTCAGATAGAATTTTTCGCTAGGGAAGCCCTTGGTTGTTTGCAGCACGATGCTGACGCAGTGCGCTGCACGCATTTCCTCTGCGATCTGCCGCAGCATGGCACTGCCGACTCCCCTGCCCTGCATCTCCGGCAGCACACAGAATTCGTCAATCACATATTCTCTGCCGTAGAGATAGGTTACGGCTCTGCCGGCAGCAAACCCGCAGATCTTCCCGTTTTCCTCATAAACAAAACCGACAGACAGCGGTGTGTTCATTAGTTCTGTGATGCGTGTTTCCGCAAGCGGCAGCGGCCATGTCTCATTCCACGGTTCAGCTGCAAATGCCGCACGGAATGCCTCAGCACACCCTTTCAGATCGTCAGAACCATACCGTCTTATCATTGGAAATATTCCCTCCATTGCAGATATTGAAACCAACCGCCGAAAATGAGCAGCGCAACCAAAAGCAGCGTCACCGCGCCCAGCAGAATCCAGCCGCCTCTTGGCTTGCGCGGCACACCGGAGACTTCCGGCGCCGCATAACGCGGCTCGGCAAAATAAAAGGAATGCGGCCGCTTGGGAGAATAGAGAATGCGCACCTTCATATTCTGATTCAGCTCCGGTGCATATTCTTCGAGCTGACAGCGGAGCGGAGATGTCGGCAGCGTGGCATTGACTTTTTTGCCATGCTCATTGATATACTGCACCGAAATCACTGCGCGGTGCTGAGAACGCGGACGCAGCCCGTTTGCATTATAGTACACATACCGGATTTCACCTTCGGTTTCGATCATCTCCTCTGGCTTCGGCGGGTGTGTTTCCTTCCATTTCTTAGCCCATACCACAATGAGCAGACCGGCCTCCGCAACCAGCTTCAGCGTATCAAATATCAGTCTGCCGAGCGAATCAGCCATCGCACTCTCCTCCGTCTGTCTGTTTATTTCTTATGTACCAGTCTTACCTGCGCTTCTTTCAGTGCTTCGCAGAGCGCTGTCACTTCTTCAACTGTATTCTCTGCGCAGAAGCTCACGCGCAGCGTGCTGTCCGCAAGATCCTGCCGGATGCCGAACTGCTGCAGAACACCGCTCTGCTTGCCTTTGGAACAGGCAGAACCGCTTGAAACATATATTCCCTTTTCAGAGAGAAAATGCAGCATCGTTTCCGATTTCAGTCCTTTCACGGAAAAGCTCAGAATATACGGGCTTCCGTCCTCGGGCGAATTGACTGTGACACCGTTCAGCGTCAAAAGCTGCCGGATGCATTCCTGCCGCAGCGATACAATATAATCCCTGCGCTGATCCAGATTGCTGCGGAGCATCTGAACCGCAGCACCGAAGCCCGCAATCAGTGGTACGGATTCTGTTCCCGGCCGCAGCGGAACCGTTGATCCGCCGGAAAGATGCAGCAGCTCCTGCTCGACGCCTTTCAGCAGCGGAATCAGACGAATGCCTTTTTTATGGTATAATGCGCCGATTCCCTTGCAGGCATGAACCTTATGTCCGCTGACCGTCAGCAGATCCGCGCCGAGTGAAGCCGGCGTAAAGGGCAGCTTCATAAAGCCCTGCACGGCATCGCAATGCGTGATAACCTGCGGATGCTCCCGCTTGATCTGCATAAAGCTCTGCTTTACCGGCAAAACCGCACCGGTCTCATTGTTGACAAGCATCATACTGACAAGACAGGTCTCGTCATTCACCGCAGATGCAAGATCCGCTGCACGCAGGATGCCGTCCGCATCCGGTGCCACGCGAATGACCTCAAACCCTTCCTCCTCCAGCATATCAAATGCGCCGCGAACACAGGCGTGCTCAACGGTTGTCGTTACAACACGGCGTTTACGTTTTCCGTATGCAGCAGCAGCGCCTCTGATTGCAAGATGATTGCTTTCGGTCGCACCGGAAGTAAATGAAAGCTCCTCGGACTGACAGCCAAGCGCTGATGCAATCTGTCTGCGCGCCGTATCCATACAGCGCTGCGCATCCAGTCCCATGCCGTGGAGCGACGACGGATTTCCGAAATGCACCTGCATTGCTTCGGTCATGGCTGATATACATTCCGCGCAGGGTTTTGTCGTTGCTGCGGAATCAAAATACATCGTCATCGTTGTTACTCAACACTTCCTTATGATGAAATCACTCTATTATAACATAATTCAGCAGATATTTCAATGATTGCATTGTGAAAAGTCTGTGAGAAAAGGGAATCCGCCCAGCAGAAAAAAACTTTTCCGAAAATTTCAAAAAAGGCTTGACAAAATCACCGGATTATGATATAATAACAAAGTCGCAGGAAAACAGCGGCTATAATGCGGATATGGCGGAATTGGCAGACGCGCATGGTTCAGGTCCATGTGATAGCAATATCATGGAGGTTCAAGTCCTCTTATCCGCACCAAACCCTCATACACAGTATGAGGGTTTAACAATATGCGGGCGTAGTTTAATGGTAAAACATCAGCTTCCCAAGCTGAGGTCGGGGGTTCGATTCCCCTCGCCCGCTTTTCTCTGATACATCAGACAATTTCTCCCGTGCAGAGCTGCGCGGGAGTTTTTTTGTCCGATTCTGCATGATTTCGCTGCATCCTGCATAGGCTTTCTCAGAAAGGAGCGTGCAGAATATGCAAGGACTGACAACGGCTGAGGCGCAGAAACGGCAGATGCAATATGGTGCAAATACGCTTGCAGAACAGGCAGGATCGCATCCCGTCCGCATTCTGCTTTCACAGTTCAGTGATGTGATGGTGCTCATTTTACTCGCTGCTGCTGCGATTTCATGGCTGCTTGGCGAGTATGCGGATGCTGTGACAATTGCCGTGATCGTGGTGCTCAATGCGATTCTCGGTTTTGTGCAGGAATACCGAACTGAGCAGACTTTGCTTGCACTGCGGAATCTGACTGCGCCGACTGCCCGTGTCCGGCGTGACGGTGCTGTCACAGTCCTGCCCGCCGAGCAGCTCGTTCCGGATGATGTAATACTGCTGGAAGCCGGCGACTGCATTCCCGCTGATGCCGTCATCGTGTCGGCGGCACAGCTCTGGGCCGAAGAATCCATCCTCACTGGTGAATCTGCGGCTGTCAACAAGCACGCACACACAGCAGAGGATCCGGTTCCGGAAAATGAGATCGGGCGTCCGGACATTCTATATGCCGGCACATCCGTGACACGCGGAAGCGCAGAGGCAGAGGTCATCGCAATCGGTAAATCCACACAAATGGGTAAAATTTCGCAGATGCTCCATGATATTGACGAAAACGAAACACCGCTTCAGCGCCGTCTTTCCGAGCTGGGCAAAACCGTTTCCGTGATCTGTCTGGTGATCTGTGTTCTGGTATCCGGTGCAGGCATTCTGCGCGGAGAACCGGTTTTTGAAATGCTGATGACCGGAATCACAATTGCAATCGCGGCTATTCCGGAAGGACTGCCCGCAACGGTCACGATTGCGCTGGCACTCGCCGTCCGGCGGATGCTGAAACGCAATGCACTTGTCAACCGGCTGCACGCCGTCGAAACACTCGGCTGTGCATCCGTGATCTGTACTGATAAAACCGGCACAGTCACCGAAAACAAAATGACCGTCCAGCAGATCACAACACCGGACGGTACATTTTCTGTCACCGGCACAGGCTGGCAGCGAAACGGCGAGCTGATGCAGAACGGACATCTGTGTGACCGCCGCAGCATTTCCGCGATGATGCCGCTGCTGCGCTGTGCGGTTCTTTGTAATCACGCCGCGCTTCGTTCCGAGCCGAATGATAAAGAATGGCAGATCACCGGTGACCCCACCGAAGCTGCACTGTTGATTGCAGCTGCAAAATGCGGCGTGACCGCCGACAGCCTGACACGGTACCGCGTCACATCGGAAATCCCGTTTGAAAGTGAAACTCGCGCAATGACCGTCTTCTGCAATGACGGAAGGGAAACCGCTGCACTGAAAAAAGGCGCCGTTGATGTCATCCTCCGGAGCTGCACACATTTCCGGCTGCACGGAAGTGATCTGCCGCTTACACCGCAGAAGCGTGCGGAATTTACCTGTGCGGCTGACGCAATGGCAGAAGATGCGCTGCGCGTACTGGCGTTTGCAGAGCAGAAATCGCCGGCAAATACTGCCGATCCGGATCATATGGTATTTCTCGGCATGGCAGGAATGCTGGATCCGCCGCGGGAACAGGCAAAACGTGCAATCGCAGACTGCACCCGTGCAGGGATCCGCGTTGTGATGCTGACCGGCGACCATGTGAAAACTGCCTCTGCGATTGCGAAAAAAGCAGGCATTCCGCACGCAGATCACGCTATGACCGGCGCGGAGCTTGACCGGCTCAGCGATGCAGAGCTTTCAGCCTGTCTTGAGAAATACGCAGTTTTTGCACGGGTCACACCGGCACACAAGCTGCGGCTGGTGCGGGCTTACCGTGCAAAGGGGCAGATCTGCGCAATGACCGGCGACGGTGTCAATGATGCACCGGCAGTCAAAGAAGCGGACATCGGTGTGGCAATGGGAAAAACCGGCACGGACGTCACGCGGCAGGCTGCGGATATTATCCTGCTTGATGACCGCTTTGATACTCTTGCAGCCGCAGTTGAGCAGGGGCGCACCGTTTATGCAAATATCCGCAAATTTGTGCGCTATCTGCTCGCCTGCAACATCGGCGAGGTGCTGACAATGTTTATCGGGATTCTGATGGGGCTGCCGATGGTGCTGCTGCCGACACAGATTCTGCTGGTCAATCTGATGACTGACGGACTGCCGGCCGTTGCGCTCGGGCTGGAGCCGCCGTCTCCTGATACAATGTCTCACCCGCCGCGCGCAGCAAATGAGAGCTTTTTTGCCGGCGGACTGCTTTCCCGCATCGTATTCCGCGGGATTTTCATTGCACTGTCAACGCTCGGCTCATTCACAACCGTACTGCGCATGACAGGAACACTGGAAGCTGCCCGCACAGCCGCGCTGCTGACACTGATTTTTTCACAGCTGCTTCACGTTTTTGAATGCAAACGCGAGGACGGCACACTGTTCAATGTCCCGTATTTCTCCAACGGCAAGCTGATTCTGGCAGTTATAACGTCTATAGCTGTCACAGCATCCGCGATGTGCATCCCCGTCCTGCAAGGTGTCTTTTCAACAGTTCTGCTCTCCCCTGCCGCAATTCTGACGGCACTCGGATGCAGTCTGGCCGTTCCGCTCTGCTCAGGACTGACACTTCCGCACGGTACACGCCGCACAGAAACCGTAACGGTACGGCGCGGTGAAATCTAAGAACCATTACAAATCACACAGAAAACAGGCAGACTAGTGTGCCGCCCTTTTGCAGCGTGAACTCATACTGCTTGTACTTTTTATTCTTAATGCCGCCGATGACAAATCCATGCTTATCCTTAAACAGCTCAAACCTGCCGTCCGGCTGACGGATAATCGGATATTCATGTCCGGCATTCGCAGCAACGATCTTTCCGGTCGATATTTCCAGAATGCCAAGCCACACAGTCACAAACATCTGCTGCTTGTTATTCTTGCAGATCGTGTCATTCGCCTTTTCAAGCACCTCATGCGGCTCAAGCCCCATCATTGCAAAATTGTTGATAATCATTTTTGACACCATCATAAACAATGCCGCAGGAACGCCCTTTCCGCTGACGTCAGCCATGACAATGCCGAGATGGTCGTGATCCACGAAGAAGAAATCGTAGAAATCGCCGCCGACCTCTTTTGCCGTCTTCATTGTTGCATGAATATCAAATTCCGTCCGCTCCGGAAATGCAGGGAACACACTCGGAAGCTGTCCTGCCTGAATCTCCTTTGCCATATCCAGCTCCGCACCGATTCGCTCCTTTTCGGCAGTCACGGAGCGCACCTCCGTCACATACTGTTCGATTTCCTCGATCATCGAAGCAAAATCATCTGCAAGCTCTTCCATCTCATTATTTGTACTGATCTGTCTCAGCATGGAAGCGGCCTTTTGTGAGTCCTTATCCGCCTTATAAGCATTGATAGCATCCTGCTCGGCTTTCAGAGGCTTGAGGACTATTTTTTTCAGCAGTGTCAGAAAAATCGCGCCAAGAATCAGGAACAGCTCTGCCATTACGCCCAGAACGATCAATGAGACCTGAAGGACTTTCGTAATAATATCCTTCCACTCCATAGAAATACCGATCACCATGACGCGCTCGTGATTGGCATACACAGGAACAAAGGCATGGATGACACTGCTGTCTGCACCCTCCTGCCTCCATGAAAGCGATTCAGGATTGGCTCGGACATTCTACTTTTAACGTTACCGCCAATTTTTATAGTCACCTCGATTACAAGTCGAGGATCTCATCTGCTGAGGTTATTTCCAACGCTCTCGGTGACGAGGACGATAAGAACGAGGGCAAAAAGAAAACCGCAGGCTCCTGAAACAAGAATCTGCGATTATCATGGTGCCGGTGGCGGGGGTCGAACCCGCACGGTGTTGCCACCAACGGATTTTGAATCAAACGTCTATTTGGAAACGAACCACGAAAAATCGGTAGAAAAATGGTAGAAAAAACGGAAACACGAACAAGTCCGTTCTACCAAAGCTATCAGATAACCTCGTAGATAAGCCGTTTGAGTGATGCTGAAAACAATCGGTACTCAAATCCTGAAAAAATGCTGATAGGATTTTGAGTATAGAAGAGCGAGCAGTGAAAAAGAACCACACCGATCAGGCTCAAAGTTTTCGCTGTTGCTATATAATCAAACCTCTTTTTTTCAGGCATTACGGTACTCTCCCCATCAAAAAACGATTACCTGCAGCTTAACTATTTTATTATAAGGTATTTTTTTAAGTTTGTCAATACTATTTCTGAGATGTGTCTGAACAGGAAAACTTGTCCATAGAACGTGCAGCAACAATATTGACGCCTGTACCGAGGATATTCTCCATAATCACATCACCGACCTGAACAGGTGCCTTGACCTGCGCGCTGCGGATCAGCTCCATTGCATCCATGATCCTGTCAAGCGGGATCTCGCTCTCCGAGATGACCGGCAGAACACGGTGAATCCCGCCAGTGATGCGGACAGTTGTTGTAAGAATGCGCTCCGGACGGATACATTCCGTTTCGGCATATGCCTTGCCGCGCGGGCAGCTGTTGCCGCTGACCGATACGACCTTATTCTCCTCGATCTGCACGGTCAGGCGGCAGCTCATGGGACAATTCACGCAAATCAGTTCCTTTTCCATCATGATGCAACCTCCGTGATTTCGACGGTAATATCCTCAGTCAGACCTTCCATATCCTTTTTCAGCAGAACAGCCTCCTCCATAACAGACGGCAGCAGCTTGCGCTTTTTCAGGGTGCGTATGACTTTGTCTCCGGAACGGATGACGAGCTGTTGATTGTCCATCGGTGTGCGCACACGGAAATAGACCGTCAGCTTTTCCGCCGGATCCTCAGGATAGAACTGTGACGGTACGCAATAGCTGACCTGATTGCCGTTTTTGATACAGAGCGGCGTTCCTTTCGGACTGCCGTTTCGGAGATAGGCAGCCGCGCCCTCGGCAGCCCTTGCTGCCTGAAGCGAAACATAATCCACAAGATCATGCACATGAAGACCGTTGCCGCAGGCGAAAATGCCCTCCTCAGAGGTCATGTACCGGTCATCGACCACCGGCCCCTTTGTACTCGGATCCATTCTGATACCTGCGTGATCGGCAAGATGATTCTCCGGAATCAGACCAACGGAAAGCAGCAGAGTGTCTACATCAAAATACTGCTCACTGCCTGCTATCGGATTCCGGTTTTCATCGACCGCAACCATCTCGATCTTTTCAAGACGATCTTTGCCGAACACTTTGGATACAGTATGTGAGAGATACAGCGGAATATCAAAATCCTCAAGGCACTGCTTCATATTGCGCGGCAGGCCGTTGGAATAGGGCATCAGCTCTGCAACACCAATGACCTTTGCGCCCTCCAGCGTCATGCGGCGCGCCATAATCAGGCCGATGTCACCGGAGCCGAGAATAAACACGCGCTTTCCGACCATATAGCCGTCAATATTGAGATAGCGCTGCGCCTGACCGGCTGTATAAATACCAGCAGGCCGTGTTCCGGTGATATTGATGCCGCCCCGCGGACGCTCATAGCAGCCGACAGCAAGAATAACCGCATCGGCCTGCACCTGCACTGCTCCTTCTTCGCTGTTGACATATTCCACAACACGGTCGGCCGTCAGTTTAGTGACCGTCGTGTTAAGCAGAATCCTGACGTTCAGTTCCTCTGCCATACGGACAAAACGCTCCGCATAGGCAGGACCGGAGAGCTGTTCCTGAAAGGTTTGCAGCCCGAAGCCGTTATGAATGCACTGTTCGAGAATGCCGCCCGGTTCCTCATCTTTTTCGATCACAAGCACATCCTCAATGCCGTTTTTCTTCAATGTGACGGCTGCGGACAGACCGGCACTGCCGCCGCCGATGATAATTGCCTGTACTTTTTTCATATGCGGTTCTCACTTTGCAGAATATTGGATTTTTCGGAATCATAAACGACCTCAAGCGGTGAAATGCCAAGCTCCCGCGCCAGAATCTGCACGACCTTCGGCTCGCAGAAGCCGCCCTGACATCTGCCAAAACCCGGGCCGACACGTTTTTTGACACCTTTGACCGTTCTTGCACCGCAGGGTCTGCGGATCGCGTCCACGATCTCACCCTCGGAAACCTGCATACAGCGGCAGATCATTTTCCCGTATGCCGGATTCTCCGCAATCAGTCTGCTGCGCTCCTCCGGCGTCATCAGCTTCAGAATGACCGGTGCCTTCCGCGTCATGACCGCATCAGGATTTTCCGGCATATCCAGTGTTTCCGCAAGAATCGAGATAATTCTGTCGGCAACAGCAGGTGCAGAAGCAAGCCCAGGCGATTCAATTGAAACCGCATCAATGAAATGCGGTGCGCCGCTGACCTCCTCCACGATGAAATCCGGCGAAGTCGTTGTCGGACGAACACCCGCAAATGTGCGGATGGAACGGTTCAGCGGGATATTTTTCAGTGTTTTGCCGATATTTGCACGCACATAGGCAAGGCCAGCCTCGGAAGTACCGTTGTCATCGGGATCCTCCTGAAAATCACTGTTCGGGCCGATCAGTGTGTTGCCGAAAACCGTTGGGACAGCCAGAACGCCCTTTCCCTTTTCCTTAGAGGGCACCGGGAAAATAATATGTCTGACAGGCTTTGCATCCTCATCCAGCACATAGTATTCACCCTTGCGGGGCGTTGCCTGCCATTCAGGCTCTGCAACCATCGCATGAATCTGAGCGGCATGAACACCCGCTGCATTGACAATGTATTTTGTCTCAAAATCACCGGCCGGCGTTCTGATAAGCCAGCCTTTTGGGGTCTTTTCAATGGACTGACAGGGCGTATTCAAATGCAGCTCGACACCGTTTGTGCAGGCAACCTCCATACAGGCCGCAGCGACCTCCCACGGATACACGACCGCAGTTGTATAAAAATCAAGCACCTTCGTCACATTGTCGGAAAGACTCGGTTCCTCTGCAAGCGCTTCATCACGGCTCAGGAATCTGTAGGGAATCCCGCGGGCATCCGCTCTGGCTGCAAGCACATCCAGATGCGCCTCCTCCTCTGCGCCGCAGGCCGCGATAAATGCACCGACCGTTTTGTATCCGCAATGCAGCATTTCACAGATGGATTCATACTGCTGTGCCCCTTTGACATTCAGTTCCGCCTTGAGCGTACCGTCCTCAGGGTCATATCCGACATGGATAGCAGCAGAATTTGCCATTGTTGCGCCTTCTGCAACATCATTTTCCTTTTCGAGCACCGCGATCTTCAGACGGCTGCGCGATAATTTCCAGCTCAGCATCGTTCCGGTGATGCCGGCACCGATAATCACAACATCATACATAGCCTGATCTCTTTCTGTTTGTATTTTGCGCCGCTCCGAGCGCCGCATAATCATATTATACTTGTTTTGGCAGATTTGTCAAGCAAAAAGCAGTCGTTCCGCCGCTTTTTCAGTTTGTTACAAGCTCGTCCTTCCATGTGTTGATCCCGCCGAATTCCAAAACACGGGTATAGCCCATATCTGCGAGCTTTTGTGCAGCCTCCTTGCTGCGGTTGCCCCTCCGGCAATAGACAAGAATGATCCGGTTCAGATCAGGAAGCTCGGCCGGCCTTGTATCCGTAATCAATTCATTCGGAAGCAGAATCGCACCGGGGATATGCCCGCTTTCATATTCTTCCTGTGTCCGCACATCAAGAATGATGCAGTCTTCCTCCTGCTGCATAATCTCCGCAGCCTGCTCCTGCGAGATTGTTCTATAGGATATCAATGACGAGCTTTCTATACTATCAGACACGCCGCAGCCCGTCAGCAGCAAAGATACCGCGGTAAACAGAATGACAATCAGTTGTTTCATTGCATTACACCTCGCTTACTATAATATTGTACCACATAATTCCGAAAAATTCAATGGGTTTCACTGATTTCCTCCACTGAATGCGGACAGCGCCCGCCTGCTTTTTTCTCCCATCCAGCAAAGCAGAAACATTTTATCCTTTCTCCCATTGTGTTTTTCAGCATTATATGATATAAGCCGGCAGTGCCGGCCTCCGTTTTTTGCTCCCATGCGATTCCTCTTGCGTCTTTTTTCACTTCGCCCATTGTGTTTTTCTGCAATTTATGATATAATAATAAAAAAGGAAGGAGACTGTGATTATGATTCCGATTTCCCCGCGGCTGCTCTGCTGTGCCTCCCTGCTGAAAGGAGATTATGTCTGTGACATCGGTACAGATCATGCTTATTTGCCGGCATATCTGATTAAAAGCGACAAGGCGCGTACAGTCATTGCAACGGATGTGCGTTCCGGACCGCTGGAAAGTGCAAAAGGCACACTGAAACGCTTTCAGGCCGCCGACCGGATCCGGCTCGTGCTTTCGGACGGATTCCAAAAGGTTAATCCAAAGGGTATCACTGATGTCGTAATTGCAGGCATGGGCGGCGAAACGATCCGTGATATTCTCTCCGATCCTTCCGCTGAATTTATCAAAAAAAATGTGAATCTGGTGCTGCAGCCGATGACAAAAGCAGAAATCCTGCGCAAATGGCTTGCAGAAAACGGCTTTACCGTCACAAAAGAGGTTGCTGTTAAGGATTCGCACGTTTACACCGTAATACAGGCCTGCTACAGCGGCGAACCGTATGAAATATCGGAAGCACAGTGCTATTACGGAAAGCTGCGCCGCACCGATCCGCTGACAAAAATCTATATCGCCGGAATACAGGATCGTCTGCATACCAAAGCACACGGTCTGGCCGATGCAGGAGATCCGAACGGAGAAGCCGCCGTCCGGAAGCTCATTGCAGAAATCAACGACTGGCTTGCAAAGCCGTAAGGAGGCTGCTGTGACAATTCAGGAAATCTATCACATTCTGGACGGATATGCGCCGTTTTCGCTTCAGGAAAGCTATGATAAATCCGGTCTTTTGGTTGGTGATCCGGCGCAGGATGTCAAAAAGGTCATGCTGACGCTTGATATTACAACGCCGGTCGTGAAGGAAGCTGCTGCCTGCGGCGCCGGACTGATTCTGGCGCATCATCCGGTAATCTGGGATCCGCTGCGCAGTATTTCACCGGAGCATCCCGTATGGCATCTTGTTCAGAATCAGATCAGTGCGATCTGTTCGCACACCTGTCTGGATATTGCGAACGGCGGACTCAATGATTTTGTCGGAGAAATGCTTGCTGAAGTGCTCCCGCTGACCGGAGAAATGGCGCCGCTTGCGGAATTATCCGGCGGGAGGACACTTGGCAGAACGGCTGAGCTTGCAGAAACACTGAACGCAGAACAGCTCGCGCGGCATCTCAAAACGGTATTCGGATGCCGTTCTCTGCGGTATGCAAAGGGTGCAAACGCAGAAAATATCCGGAAAATCGCATGGTGTACCGGCAGCGGCGGTGATCTGATTCCGGATGCGATTGCAGCCGGCGCAGATGTGCTCATCACCGGCGACTGCAAGCACAGCGTCTGGATGGAAGCGCAGAACCGCGGATTCACGCTGTTTGACTGCGGGCACTTTGAAACAGAAGTCCCGTCGGTCATACTGTTTGAGCGGATCCTGAACGAAAAGGCTCCGGATCTGTTGCTGACAGTATCCGAAGCCGGTACCATACCGCCTTATCTTGTGTAACAACAAAAAGCCGGAGCAAAAGCTCCGGCTTTTTTCATCCGATCGTATATTCCCGAATATCATAGACCTCCATCATTGCATCCCTGTCATTCAGAACGCGCAGACCGGCCAGCTTTTCGTTCTCATAATACCGGTAAAGCGTGTAGTATGACGGTGTTTCCATTGTGAAATCCGCCAGAAGCCAGATCTCACAAATGTATTGCTTTCCGTTCACATTGGAATAATATGCATCATAGCTCTCAAATTGATATGCATCATGCGTCTTGCTGCCGAACATCAGCTCAAAAAGCAACGGCTTATTGTAATCATCCATAACAGGCGGATTTCCGTTTTTCAGCGGAAGAACAATATGCGCCTTTTTTGTAAAAGGCCAGCTTTTGGATCCGGAACGAACCGAAAGATCATCGGTCACACGGCTGTGCACATAGTGATAGCCGGAAATACCGTCCGAAACAGCAGCATCCTCATTCAGAAGATACATTACCATATCTGCGGTGACCGGATAATCACCGATACTCCTGGAAACTGCTTCGGCACAGGCTCCCTTTTGCAGCGCATCAGACGGCGTGGATTCTTCACCGCCGCGATAGTCAAACTGCAGCGAATTTATCGCCGAATGATAATAATTAAAGCTGCGGCCGATCAGCAGAAACAGAAATCCGCCGACTGCCAATATGCCGAGAACAGTGAGTATGATAAAATACAGCCGCGGTCTGTGTTTTTCCTCTGCCTCTGCTTCCGCAGAGCCGCAATAGGGCACAAAGCCGTCATCCGGAGATTCTTCCTCCGGCATAATAATCGGCTCATATTCCTTGTTTTCCATAGAGGCTCCTTAATCCTTTTTTTCGGAATCCGGTTTCTCAGCAGTCGCTGCATTCAGAAGCATCGTCAGCACAACAATTACACCGATCACAATAAAAATACCGAGCATCCCGATCCCCATATACCACAGATTGTCAACAAAATGCATCGGTTCAAAGGCAGCTAAAAAATTCAGCATATGCTTGCTCCTTTCTGTTCAGTGCAGGAAGAAATTGAGAATCAGGCCGCCCGCAATCACAGATGCGATCTGTCCGGAGACATTGACGCCTGTTGCCTGCATCAGAATAAAGTTTGTCGGATCCTCCTTGAGCGCCATTTTATGCACCACACGTCCGGACATCGGGAATGCGGAGATACCTGCTGCGCCGATCATCGGATTGATCTTCTTTTTGAGGAACAGATTGAGGATTTTAGCAAATATCACGCCGCCCGCCGTATCAAAAATAAATGCGAACAGACCAAGTCCGAGAATCAGGAGCGTATCCACTCTGAGGAATTTTTCAGCCTGCATCTGCGATGCAATCGTGATACCGAGAAAGATTGTCACAAGATTGGCAAGCGCTTTCTGTGCGGTCTCGGAGAGACTTTCCAGCACACCGCATTCACGGATCAGATTACCGAACATCAGGAAGCCGACCAGTGCAACGGATGCCGGCGCAATCAGTCCGGCAATGATCGTGATAAAGATCGGGAACAGAATGCGCGTAGTTTTGGAAACAGGCTTTTGCGTGTATTCCATGCGGATAAGGCGTTCTTTCTTAGTTGTCAGCAGCTTGATAATCGGCGGCTGAATAATCGGAACAAGCGCCATATAGGAATACGCCGCGACCATAATTGCACCGATATAGCCGGAATTCAGCTTCTGGCCGACAACAATGGATGTCGGGCCGTCCGCCGCACCGATGATTGCAATGGATGCAGCATCATTGATATCAAAAAACATCGACGCCATGCAAAGTGTGAAAAAGATACCGAACTGCGCGGCTGCACCGAACAGCATCAGCACTGGATTGGAAAGCAGCGGACCGAAGTCGATCATCGCGCCGATACCAATGAAAAGGATCAGCGGAAACAGCTCATTTGCAATGCCGGCGCCGTAAAGAATGCTGAGAGGGCCTTCCTCTGCACCTTGTGTAATCGCACCGGAAAGCGGCAGATTGACGAGGATTGCACCGAAGCCCATCGGCAGAAGCAGCGTCGGTTCCATGTCCTTTTTGATTGCAAGATAGATCAGGATACCGCCGATTGCCCACATGACGACCATTTTCCAGTCGAGATTGAGCAGATTCTGATATAAAACTTCCATTTTCTCATCCTTTCAGTAACACAATTCTTGAAATTGCACGAGAAAAAAAGACTTCTATCGCCGTAACACCCGAAAGTATCCGTGCGATAAAAGTCTTGCCGTTTGATTTTCGTGCGGGCAATCTGATTGCCGGGTATGACGACGCGAAAGACAGGAACACGCAAAAGCTCCTGCCGGCTACTCCCCTTTATCATGACCATTCTATCATATATCCTGCAAAATGTCAAGCCATCCTGCCAAAGAAATCATAGACAAATATCAAAACACATTCCAAATGCAGTATCCATGCAGAGATGCAGAGAATCCTTGACAAATCCGGCGATACTGTGCTATACTGAATGCGACAACTCAAAAACGAGGAGAAAAGCTGCATGAATGAGCTATATCAGCCGATTGAAACGCTGCCCGGTGTCGGAGAGAAGCGTGCGGCCAAATATCACAAGCTGAATATTCATACGCCCTATGATCTGCTGTATCATTTTCCGCGCACCTATATTGATTATACAAAGCCGGTCATGATCGCTGATACTGAAAACGGCGTTCCCTGTGCGATCCGCGTCACAATCCGGCAGAAGCTCACAGTCGCTTTCGTCCGCAAAGGATTCACGATCTACCGCGTCGCTGTCTCAGACGGCATCAGCGATCTGATTCTGGTTTTTTTCAATACGCCCTTTACCTATCAGGCGATGAAGGCCGGAGAGGAATACTATATATATGGAAAACTGTCCGGCGGCTTTCTCCGGCGTGAAATGCAGTCGCCGCAGGTTCAGCGCGTCGATCACGCAATGCTGCTCCAGCCGGTTTATCCGCAAACAGTCGGTCTGACAAGCCAGATGATGCGTACTAATATCAGCAGAGCGCTCACCTGTCTGGAACAGCAGCCCATTGAAACACTCCCGCCGAAGCTCTTGCAGCGGTATCAGCTCATGGGGCTGGTGCAGGCACTGAAAACAGTTCACCGGCCTGACAGCACGGCAGCGCTTGAGACTGCACGGCATCGTCTGGCTTTTGAGGAACTGCTTTTGTTTCAGCTCGGAACACTGATGCTCCGGCACCGTTCGGACGGCCTGACCGGTACTGCAATGTCGCCGCAAACGGATCTCTCTGATTTTTATGCGGCACTCCCCTTTTCACTGACAAATGCGCAGCATCATGCGATCGACGTCATCTGCCGCGATCTGTGCAGCCGGAAGCCGATGAACCGGCTGCTTCAGGGCGATGTCGGAAGCGGAAAAACCGCCGTTGCAGCAGCGGCAGCGGCATTTGCAGCAAAAAACGGGCTGCAAACCGTTCTCATGGCGCCGACGGAAATTCTTGCACAGCAGCATATGCAGACAATGACTGATTTTCTCGAACCGATCGGCATTCGGCCGGTGCTGCTCACCGGCGCGACCAAAGCCAAAGAAAAGCGTGAAATCAAAAAACTGATTGCAGACGGAACCGCATCCGTTATCATCGGCACACACGCTGTCATCCAGAAGGATATTGCATTTGCGTCACTCGGTCTGGTCATTACGGATGAGCAGCACCGCTTCGGTGTTGCGCAGCGGGCTGCACTGGCCGAAAAGGGCGGCTTTCCGCATAAGCTGGTCATGTCGGCTACGCCGATCCCGCGCACGCTTGCGCTGATTATCTACGGTGATCTGGATATTACCATCCTTGACGAAATGCCGAAAGGACGGCTGCCGATCCAGACTTTTGCAGTCACGGGCGGCTACCGCGAGCGCGCATACAGCTTCATCCGGCAACATCTGGACGCCGGTGAGCAGGCATATCTCGTCTGCGCAATGATTGAGGAATCTGATACGCTTGAAAATGTGCAGGCAGCGGAAACCTACGCTGAAACCCTGAAAACAGGTGCATTTTCGGAATACCGTATCGGGCTGCTGCACGGAAAAATGAAATCTGCTGAAAAGGAAGCCGTCATGGCTGCAATGAA